>JBGOUV010000255.1:0-10262 GCA_041477815.1 Terriglobia bacterium
CAGTAGTAGTATAGCGCTCAGGGGGCGGCCCAAGAGGGCGATTACTCCGGCTGGGGCGGCAGCGCTGGCTTGGGTTTGCTGGTCAGATAGTTGCCGCGGGTGATGACCTTGCGGCCCGACTTGGCTTCCAGTTGCCGGCGGGCGTTGCCCGCAATGGTTCCCCCTTCGCGGGCGGCGGTCTTGTTCTGGGGGAAGCCCTGGGCGTCCTTGTTCCGGGTGATCTCGGTGGTGGCGGCCTCGCCCAGCATGGTGAAGATCAGCTCGAGGTCGGTCATGTGGTCGCGCAGGTTTTCGCGCTGGAGGCCCTTGAGGTTCTTGTATTGCGCCGGGGTGACGCCGAAGGTGGCCTTCGATATCTCGGCGGTGAGAATCGCGAACTCGTTGCGCTCCCGGACTCCGCGATTCTTCCACTCGCCGGTCAGCTCGTCGCGTACCGCGATGGAGCGGACGCGTTTTTCGATCCAGTCGGCGGGGTAACCCTTTTGTTTGTAGAGCTCCCGCATCCGTTGTTGGGCGAGCTCTGGGTTTTCGATCTCCTGGACGCGCTCGTAGCCGACCTGGGCCAGCCAGCGTTTGAATGGTTCGGCCTTGGGGCTGGGAATCGACTGGATGATGCGAAAGGCGGCTGCGGTATTAGCGCAATCGGTTTTGTAAGACTTTCCGTCAGAGGAGGGTAGCTTCAGTTGTACACAAAACGTGGACAACTGAACTTCGCTCTGTTCCAGCTCGCGCGCCTTCATCATGTTCCAGTAATTCCGCGGATTCTCGCTGTCGGTGAGAGCGGCCACAGTGTCCACGACCGAGAAATACCACTGCTCGTCCACCCAGACGCGGCGAATCTGCTTGGCGCCGAAAACGACGATCTTCCCTGCCGATTCAGGTCTTGGTTCCGTGCTCATGGCATTTGGCAGTATAACGCTTTGAGCTACCTCGGGTTACGTATTCCGCTCTAATGCTCTTAGGCTAGGCCGCCGATTCTGAAGTGTTATGGCCAGAGTGCCCATCGATCTTGTCGAGCAGTATGGGGCGCTGATTCAGAATCCGGTCGAGCAGTTGCGATTCATCCGGCTGTGCGGGGAGCAGAGGGTCTGGCCGACGTGGATGGCGCGGGCGGCGGCCCTGGAGGCCTTGGTAATGGCGTCGGCACACGCGGCGCGGCGGATCAGCGGGTGGGAGTCCACCGTGCTGTGTGCCTATCGGAGCCGTCGCGTGGGCTGGGCGGTGGTGGTTACGGTGGCGGTGTCGCTGCCGGGGTTCTGGCTGGCCCGACGCGCCCTGCCGCGCCACCGGGCGGAGGCCGCCGTCTCCGCGCCGCCCGTTCGGGAACAGGCTCGCCCCAGCCCCGAGGAGCCGGTCTGGCTGGTGGAGGCGGGCAATGCCGAGCTCTACAGCAACGGTCTGCGGGTCCTGAATGACTTCGCCGGGCACACGGGGCCGCGCTCCTACGCGGTGTCGTGGGTGAATGATGCCCGGCGGATCGAGTGGCGGCAGCATCCGGCCGGGATCGTCTACCACACCACCGAGAGCGAGCTGCCGGTTCTCGAACCGCGACAGCGCGGGCAGATTCAGCGGCGGGAGTTCGGCCTGCTGTGGTATGTACAGCAAAATGGGCTGTATCACTTTGTGATTGACCGCTTCGGCCGGGTGTTCCGGGTGGTTCCCGAGTCCGAGTACGCGAACCACGCCGGCCACGCGGTGTGGGTGTGGAACGGGGAGGTGTATCTCAACCTGAACCATGCCTTCCTGGGGGTGGCGTTCGAGGGCCGCACCGGGCAGCCGGCCGGTGTGACCGCCGCGCAGTGGCACAGCGCCGGCCTGGTCACCCAGATGCTGCGGAGCCGGTACTCCATTGTGGAAGGCAACTGCGTCAGCCACGACCTGGTGTCGGTGAACCCCGACCGGATGCTGCTGGGGCATCACACCGACTGGGCGGGCGGGTTTCCCTACGCCGCGCTGGGTCTGCCGGACCAGTACCGCCGGCCGGCCCCGGCGGTGGCCTGGTTTGGATTTCGCTATGACGCCGCGTTCGTGGCGGCGATGGGGGGTAAGGTGTGGCCGGGCATCCATCTGGCCGAGGAACAACTGGAGCGCGAGGCGGCCCGCCGCGGCCTGTCCCCGGCTCACTACCGCCGGCAGCTTGCACAGGACTACCGGCGCAGAAGGTCTTGACACTACAGTATGAAAAGGAAAAAGAGGAAAAACAAGATGCAAAACAAGCAGAGTACTGCGCCCCTGCGGGGGCTGGATATTGGAACGAGCCGGATCGTGGTCGCCGAGTCCAACGGCTCCGACTGCCGCTATCGCGCCGAGCGCAATGCCTTCCTGGCGCTGCCGGCATCGCGCATGACCCAGGCCATGCTGGACAAGGAAAACGTCAGCTATAAGCTGGGCGACCCGGACATTCTGGTGCTCGGTGAGAAGGCCGAGCAGTTCGCCAACATCTTCTGCCGGGACACGCGGCGGCCGATGCAGAACGGGGTGTTGAACCCGGCGGAGCGTCGCGGTCTGGAAGTGATCGAGGAGACCATTCGGCGGCTCTGCGGCGACACCAAGGACGGCGGCCGGGTGTGCTTCAGCGTTCCCAGTCCGGCGCCGGGAGGCGAGGCGGAACTGACCTTTCACGAGAACACCCTGTCGGAAATGCTCCAGCGTCTTGGTTTCCAGCCCCGCAGCGTGAGCGAGGGGCTGGCCGTGGTGTTCGCCGAGCTCGCCGAAGCGCATTTCACCGGCATCGGCATCAGCTTCGGCGGCGGGATGTGCAATGTGTGCCTGGCTTACCTGGGTATGCCGGTGATTGCGTTCGGCACCGCCAAGGCAGGGGACTTCATCGATCGCAACGCCGCCGCCGTGACCGGCGAAAAGCCGCCGGCGGTGAGGCTCTTGAAAGAGCAGGAGTTCGTCCTCAACGGTCATTACGCCAGCCACCTGGAGCAGGCGCTATCCATCTACTATGACGACATGATCCAGACGGTGGCAAGCCGGCTCCGCGACCGGCTGGCCGATTCGCGCGACGTGCCCAAGCTCGGCCGGCCGGTGCCGGTGGTGGTGAGCGGCGGCAGCGCGCGGGTGGGCGGATTCCTGCCGCGCCTGGAGAAGGCCCTGCGGGAGACCGACCTGGGGCTGCGGATCGGCGAAATCCGGCTGTCCGCCGATCCCCTGAACACTACGGCGCGGGGCGCCTTGATCGCGGCGCAGTCGGAGAACTGACCTGGTCAGGTCCCGGCCGCCGAGCTGACAAAGCAGCCGTCGCGCAGTCGAAACACGGGGATGGCGGAATCGAACGCCTTAAAACGGTCCGCCGTCTCCGGGTGGCACGTGAAGTAGAGGATCTGGAAGCGCTCCGAGAGTTCAACCAGCGTGGCGATGGTGGCCGCGGCGCGCTCCGGGTCGAAGTTGACGAGGATGTCATCCAGGACCAGCGGCAAGGAGCGGCGGTCGCGGGTGAACTCCTCAATGAAGCCGAAGCGCAACGCCAGGTAAAGTTGTTCGGCGGCGCCGCGGCTCAATTGGTCGGCGGTTTTGGCCGGAGCATCACCGGCGGGCAGGGCCTGGAGGGCGGAGCCGTCCAGGGGCATGCGGACCTCGCGGTAGCGCCCGCCGGTCAGCTTCCGCAGATGCACGGAGGCCAGTTTCAGGACCGCCGGCTGCCGCTCTCGTTCGTACCGGCCCCGCGCTTCGTCAAACAAGTGACGGGCCAGGGCGAGGGCCGCCCACTGTTTCGCCGCCTCGCGGGCGGTCTCCAGGCGGGCCTCCTTCTGCTCGAGCAGCTTGGAGAGACGCTCGTCGGTAGCCATCGCCTGGTGGCGGGAGCGACCTTCCAACAGCCGGCGCTGCTGCTCGTGGGCTTCCAATTCCAACTCCTCGTGGCGGCGCTGGATTTCCAGGCCGTCCTCGGACTCGGAGCGGCGCAGCAGCGAGATACGTTGGTCGGCGTCCCGGAGTTCCTCGCCCATGGCCCCGACCTGGAGGTCCATCTCGGCGACTCTGGCGTCCAGGAGGGCGGCGTTCTGGTCGTCCTTCTCGGCGGCCTGCAGGGCGGCGGCGAGGCCGTCGAGGTCGGAGACCGGATCTGCGGAGGCGGGCCGGCCGAGGGAGAACAGGACCTCGTGGAGGCGTCCCACCAGGCTGCGCTCCTGCTCGGTGCTGCGGCGAAGCTGTTGCTCGACGTCCCCGATGCGGTCCAGCAACTCGGCGGCGCGGTCCACGGCCACGAGAAAACCGCCGGCGGTGGCCGGTGAGAGATGGTAGGGCAGGTCGTTGCGGACCAGCCACTCCCGCCAGGCCACGGTGAGATTCTGGAGTTTCTCCATGGCGCGTTGGTGCGCGCCGGCCGCCTGGAGCCAGGTCTCCTCGGCCGGCCGGCGCTGTCCGGCGGCATGGCGATAGAATCGTACGGCCTCTTGCCGGCGCGCGCGGGCCTCGTTCTCCGCGCGGAGGGACTCGAGGAGTTGGGGCAGGCGCACGGAGAAGTCGGCGTGGGTGACCGGTGGTTGCCCGCGGCCGGCCAGCAGTTCGGCAACCACGGCCAGATACTCCTGGCGGTTTCGCTCCATGGCCTCGATCCGGTGCCGGAGGGCGCGAACTTTCTCCAGCCGCTCGCGGGCCAGCTCGATGCGGGAGATCACGGCGACCGCACTTTCGGGCGAGAGCGTAGCGGGCAGCCCGATGGACTCCAGATGCCGGCGCCAGGCCTCCTGTTCGCGCTCCAGCTCGGTCGCCGCGTCACGCGACGCCGCCTGACGCCGGGCCAGCGCCTGGCCGACTGCGGCGGCATCACCGTCCGCCTGCTGGAGCTGCTCGGAGAGCGACTGCCCTTGACGCAGAGCATCGGCGGCGGCATCCAAGGCTCGCTCCAGTTCGAGGAGGGAGTCGCCGGTGAGCGGACGCTCGCGGCCGAGACTTCGGCAGAGGGAGGCGAACTCGGCTTGCAGGGCAGAATAGGCCGTCCGCCGACGTCGTCCGACGCGCCAGAGGGCGATCGCGGCGGCCACCGACCCCGCGGCCAACAGCACCCCGGCCACCGGTTGGAGAAGCCCCAACGCCACGCCCGCGCCGAGACCGGCGATGGCCACCACCACCGGCGCCCACGACGGCATGACGCGCCGATGGTACGTCGTTTCCCGGATCGTTCCCGCGACGGCCACTGGCGCCGGCGCCCATACCGGCCCCGCTTGGCCGGGCGCCGCTGCCCAACGCAAAGCCAGACGGCGTTGCCGGTCGCGCCACTCGGTCAAGGTGGCGGCATCGCACGGCGGGAGCGGAAGGGCGGCGAGTTTTTCCTGGAGCAGGCGGCGGCGCTCGTCCGCTTTGGCCGCGTCCGCCTGGGCTTGCGCCCCTTGGTTGCGGGCGCGCTCCACTTCCTGCGCCGCTTCCCCGAGGCGGTTCCGAAAACGTTGCAGCTCTTGATTGGCGGCGTAGGAGGTGTCGAACCTCTGGAGGTCCGGTTCCGTCCAGCGCGGATCGATTTCAGCCAGAGACCGTCGAAATTCCTCCTCGGCGGCACGCAGGTCGCCCTCGCGGGCGCGGATATCGCGGGTGGACCGTTCATAATCGCCGCGGCCTCCGGTTACCCGCTCCAGCAAGCTTGCCTCGGGCGGTGGCGGCGGCTCCGGCAGGGCTTCCAGGGCTGCGGCGGCCTGCTTTTCCTGCTCCTGCGCCGTGTCGCGACCGGCCATAGCGGTCCCCTCTGCGGCCCGCGCCTGGGCGGCCTCCAAATCAGCCTTCTGCAACTCTTCGGCTTGCACGGCGGCCTCGTCGCGGAGGCCGGCCTGCGCACGAACCGCGCCAACGCGCTCCGGCGTCCACCCCGCACCGAGGGCGGCCAGGAGCAAGGCCACATCGCGCCGCGAGGTCTCCAGGGTCTCGGCGAGTAGGGGCTTCTCCCGGCGCAAAGCGACCAGAAGATGGCGGCCTCGTTCGAGCTCCTGGATCTCGGCCGAGAGCTTGACCAGCGCCGGGTCCAGGCGTATCGCGTCCCGCTCGCCTCGCACACTGTCCCGCTTGGCCAGAACCTGCTCGAAAGCGAGTTGCCGCTGCCGGCGGTTTTCCAGCCGCCCCGCCAGCTCTTCCAGACGCTGAATCTCGCCCTGGATCTCCCGCTGCCGCTCGCGGGTCCGCGCCAGGTCCTCCTCGAGGCCGGCAACTTCCTTTCCCAGCCGGTCGAACGCCTCCAGATCGATCTCCGCCTGGCGGATCTGCTGCTGCACGTCCTCCAGCTCGCTGAGGGCGCTGTTGAGGGCGGCTCGCTTGCTCTTGGGTTTGAACAACCGGTCGAGGTTTTCCTGGAGATACCGTCCGGCGTCGGCTAGTACTTGGTGCTTCATAGCGCCGGAAGCGCCCCACAGGGCATTCTGAATGGCGCCCTGGTCGAAGGCGTCGTGGAGCTGCTGCAACTCCCCCAGACTGAAAGCGAACACGTTGCGGAAGGTCTCCCGGTCCAGAGAGCCTAACAGGCGGTGGAGGTCCGCTTCCTCTCCGGCGTCGCCGTCGGGCTTGGTGAGCTGGAGCCGGTCGTGACGCTGCAGGAGGAAGCGCTCCTCGCCATCGGCCAGAACCACGCTGCCCCCGTGGGCCGACCCGGCGCGGAGCGGGGGATAGCGGTTGGCCTTTTTCCGCTTGTCCGGAAAACCGAAAAACACGAAGCGCAGAAAGGCCAGCAGCGTGGACTTGCCGCTCTCGTTGGGACCATGGAACACGGTGAGCCGCGGGGACAGGTCACGGAGGCAGGCGTCGTGGAACACGCCGAAGCCGTCAATGTGAATGGCTTCGATCCTCATGCGCTATCATCAGGACATAGCAGGTCCGCGCAGAGGTATTGGGCCTGGGAGGCGACGTCCTGCCAGTCCAGGTCCTCGAGGACTCGCCGGAGCTTCGAGCGGTTGAAGCGGGCGTCTTCCAGCAGCGGCTCCCAGACGCAGAGGCAGTCGTCGCGGGTGAGGTCGTCGCCCGCGCGGAGGAGTTCCCCCAGGAAGTCCGGAAGGGTGCGTAGGGCGTCCAGGTCGAGTGGGGGGCGCATCTTGATTTCCAAGGCGGCCAAGTGGACGAAGGGCGTCCAGGCGGCCGCCGCTTCGCGCACCGCCTCTTCCAGCTCGGCGGCATACCCCGCGCGCCGCAGCTCCCGATACAGAGGACTGCGTCCGTCGAGGATCAGACGCGCCGCCACCGGCCGGCCGGCCCCTTTTTCCTGGAGCCGGCGACACTCCGCGAGGAGCCGGTCCAGCAGATCCTGGGTGGTCGAGAAGGGCTCGACGTCAATCTGCGTGGAAAGCCACCGCACCGCGTCGGTTTCGATCAGAGCCGGCTCGCCCAGGAGGTCCGTCCCGTCCGCCTCTACTAGAAAACAGCCTCGCGGGCCGGACTCGCGCAGGGAGCGTCCCTGCGTGTTCCCGGCGTAGACGATCCAGGGCGCGCGGGACAGGAAGCGGCGCTCGTGAGCGTGACCGAGGGCCCAGTAGTGGTAGCCGGCGCCGGCCAGGTCCTCGAGCTCGCACGGGGCGTAGGGCTCGTGGCCGGTTTCGGCCCCCACGTTGCAGTGTAGCAGCGCTACCTGTAAAGCCTCCCCGCCCGGCGCCGGCGGAGGAAACAGCCGCGCCAGGTTCCGCGATTCGTTCTTCTGCGGATGGCTCACCCCGGTGATCTCGGCCAGGAGCCGGCCGTCCCGTCGCACCCCGCGGGTCTCCACCTGCGGCCCGAAGACATACGTGTTCGGCGGCGGCGGCAGCGTCGCCGACACGCTGTCCAGCGGGTCGTGGTTCCCGTGAGCGACAAACGCGGGGATGGCCTGTTGTTCCAGCCGCTCCAGTCCTTGCCGGAACCGGAGCTGCGCCCGCAGGCTCTTCTGCGAGGCGTCATAGACGTCACCGGCGACCAGCAGAAAGGCGGCGCCGGCATCGATGCACGCGGAGACGACCTGGTCCCAGGCTTGAAAGGTGGCTTGGCGCAAGGCCTCTCCGGCCTGCAAGGAATCGACCTTCGCACAGGCAAAAGGAGTATCGAGGTGGAGATCGGCCGCGTGGACGAAGCAGAACCGGGCCATCGATCCCCAGTATAGTGTAGGTGGAGGAGCGGAAGATGGAGAAGAAGATCATCAATCCCTGGACCTGGCAGGATGGACTCGGGTTTGTGCAAGCGGTGGAAGTGCGAGGCGGGGGGAGGCTATTGGTGTGCGCGGGGCAGGCGTCGATCGACGGGGAGGGGCGGGTGTCGCATCCGGGAGACATGGGGGCGCAGGCCCGACAGTGTCTTGATAATATTGAGACGGTCCTGGCGGGTGTGGGGATGTCCCTGCGGCACGTGGTGAGGCTGAATCATTACACCACCAATGTGGACCGCCTCATTGCTGAGGGGTGGGAGGCGGTCAAGGAGCGGCTGCAGGAGGCGGGATGCCGTCCGGCGTCGACGCTGCTGGGGGTAACGCGGCTGGCGTATCCGGACCTGCTGATCGAGATGGAGGCTACGGCGGTGGCGGAGTAGGGCTACTTGAAGTGCTCGGCCAGGTAGCGGGCCAGGGTCGCTTTTTCGGGATCGGAGACGGGGGCGCCCCACCGCATCATCTTTTCCACCTCGCGGGTCCAGCGGCCGGGGTCCAGTTTCTGACCGACGATCAGATTGTGGTCGTGGCAGGAGAGGCACTTCTCCTGGGCGATCCGGAGACCGTCGCCGGGCGGCAGGGCGGCGGGCAGGGGATCGAACTTCTCGGGGGCGGTGTCGGGTATGTTGTAGAGGTATCCGGACGGATTCCAGGCGGCGGTCGGAGGTTGGACGCGGCCCCGACTGTCAGTGGCGCGGGCCAGGACGGGGCCGGTTGGTTTGGCGTTGTACTCGAAGCGGCGCCAGGCGAAGGCGGCCTTTTCGGGGCCCAGCTTGGCTGGGTTCCAGATCTTCCCGCCGTCGAGGGACACTTCCACCTTGACGATATCGGCCTCGCCGGCCCAGGCGACGCCGGAGATGGGGCCGGTCCAGCGGGTGAGCAGCGACTTGACGGTGAGCGAGGTTACCGCGGCCAGGTCTTGGGGGTCGACGGCCTCGCCCGGCTGGACGGGGCGGGTGGGGTAGCGGTAGGCCGTCTTCATGAAGAAGCCGTCGAACTCGTCGGGCACGGCGGTGATGCGGGTGAGCCACTTGACGGACGCGGCGCCTTCCCAGCCGGGGGTGATCAGCCGCACGGGGAAGCCGTGCTCGAGGGGGAGGGCCACGCCGTTCATGTGAGTGGCGAGGAGGGTGTCGGGGTGGAGGGCCTTGGCTGCCGGGATGCTGCGGATGAAGTCGGGGGCCGTGACCATGCCGGTGTCGGCGCCGTCGCAGGCGAGGTGTTTGGCTCCCGGCTTGAGCACGGCGCGCTCCAGGAGGTCCTGGAGGCGGACGCCTTTCCAGCGGGCGGTGCCCACGGCGCCTTTGCGCCACTGGACGCCGGCGACGCGGGGCCGGAAGAAGCTGCGGCCATTGCCGGCACACTCCATGGTCGTTACACGCTCGACCTGGGGGAGGCGGGTGAGGTCGGGGAGGGTGAGGCGGAGGGGCTTCTCGACCAGGCCCTCGATGGAGAGCTGCCACTGGGCTGCTTCGATGGCGGGGATGTAGAAATGACTGCGGACGAAGAAGCGGGGGATCGGGGTGATCCAGGAGTCGAGCAGATCGGGCGGCGTTTCGAGGTCCAGGGGACGGGGGGAGTGGAGGATCAGGCCCTTCTTGCGTCCAAGAGCCTGGTCTTCGAGGGTGGGAGCGGGGCGGGCGATGGCGCCGCCCAAGAGGAGGAATAGAGAGCGTCGGGTCATAGTTTTAGCAGCCGGGCGGCGTTGCCGCCGTATACCTTATCCCAAGTCTCGCGGGGCAGGCCGAGCGGGGTCATGAGGTTGTCGTGGAACTGCTTGGAAGGGAGCAGCTCCTCGACGCGCAGGATGTCGGTGCCAAACAAGACCTTGTCCCAGGCATTGTCCCAGAAAAAGTGGTAGCGGTAAAAGTCGGGTCCTTTATTGGCGCGCCAGCCCCCCCACCACGCGCCGGTCAGGTCTACATAGTAGTTGGGATGGAGGCG
Source organism: Terriglobia bacterium (assembly GCA_041477815.1). Taxonomy (GTDB): domain Bacteria; phylum Acidobacteriota; class Terriglobia; order Bryobacterales; family JACQDG01; genus JBGOUV01. Next base: position 10,034 of record JBGOUV010000255.1, read on the forward strand.
AGCCATCATGGAGGCCTCCTCATACCAGGGGACGCCGAGGTGGGCGCCGACCACGTTCATGCCTTTGAAGGCGCGCACTACGGCGTCGAGGCGGACGGGGCGCATCTTGTCGGAGGAGACGTCGCGCTCCTTGTCGTGGCAGGTGCACATGACGATCCCGGTATGGAACAGGGCGGGCAGGCCGGAGCGCTCGATGCGCTCGTAGATGGGGTAGAAGGCTTTGTCGTCG
>JBGOUV010000292.1:0-8805 GCA_041477815.1 Terriglobia bacterium
GGCGCTGGAGCAGAGCCTGCGCGAAAAACTGGTGGAGATCGACCGGCGCGAAAAAGAGCTGGCGCGCGAATGGGAAAAGCGCGAGACCGCCAAGCTCAAGGAGCTGGAACGCCGACTGGAGCTGGCGCTCGACAAGTTCAACGCCGAAGCCCGCGCCACCCTGGACCGCCTGTCCCAGGGAGAACTGGGCAAGAAAGCCGCCGCCCAAGCCTCTCGCCAAGTGGCCAAGGTCACGCGCGAAGCCCGCGAGGACTTCCAGACGACGGTGCTTTCCACCCAGGACGAAGCCCGCCAGGGCGTGGTCGCTTCCCCGGCGGCGCAAATCATCGAGGGCGTCATGGTCCGGCTGCGGGGCGTAGCCTCACCGGCCCGCGTCCGCCGCAAGATCGGGGCCGACCGCATCGAGGTCGAGGCGGGCTTTATCAAGATGCAAGTATCGGTGGATGACGTGCTGGAGGTGGTGGTGGCCCCCAGCGGCGCCGCCCGCCCGGTGCTGTCCGATCATGTGACCGTTCAGACCAGCCCCCGCCGCGAGTCCGTCACCGAGATCAACGTCATCGGCGCCACCGCCGACGAAGCCCGCGACCGCGTCGATAAATTCCTCGACACTGCTGTCCTGGCCGGGGCCCCCCGCGTAAGGGTAGTCCACGGCCACGGCATGGGGATTCTTCGAAAAACCCTATGGCAGATGTTCGCCTCCCACCCCCACGTCGGCCGGTACTACCAGGCGGAGCAGCAGGAGGGTGGAGCCGGCGCGACGATAGTGGAAGTACGAATCAGAGACACAGGGTCTTAGAGCAAGCCTATCTGTCCGGCTTTTCTGCTTGTTCGGTGTGCTTCAGATCCGCCTTGGCCTGTTTCTGCGCCACCTCCGCCTGCCGGCGCGCTTCGTCGGGCTGTAAGTCAGGCCGCAGACCCTGAATCGCCTTACCGAGTGAAACCGCGTCCGCACCGGTAACCCGCGTTTTCAACTGGTCGAACGGGATGCCCAGGTTGCGAGATACGTGGGCCGTGGCTACCAACTGCCCCATGTTCTTGAAACCTTGCGCCGCGTCCTGCACGTTGGCGCCCGGCGGTAGAAGTCCCTGCAGCTTTGCCGAGAGCACCGGCCGCTGCTCCAGTCGGGCCGCCGGCAACCGGGTCTCCGGAGCCGCATGGGGGTGAGGCCTGTCCATCGCAGGTCCGTTGCCCGCGCCTGGGTCGTGCCGGGCGGCGGAGGTCGGCGGCATGGGCCGCGGCCCCGATCCCGCCCCCGCCGGACCCCGTCCAGCGCCGTGCTGCGCTGAAACGACTGCCGCGGTGAATAGGGCTGTTAAGATAAGGATGCTAATTTTATTTCGTCTCTGCATCGAGAACCTCCTTAGTGCGGTCGCGTTCTGGAAATCCAGGATCCCAAGTCGAAGCGGGCGGTGAAGAACAGAGAGTCCAGGGCGTAGCGCGCGCTGCGGTTATAGCCCGCCTCCAAGCCCAGCCGCGACACGGGGTAGAATCCCAGCCAGGCGGAGTATCCGTGATCGTTCAAGCTGTCGGTAGCCACCACCGTTTCTACCGGCGCCTCGAAGGGCCTCCCGCGGCCAGCCTGGGCCCGGCGACCGCGCCCCTGAACCACGCGGCTAACGGCGCGCTGCTGACCGGCCGCGACGATCTGGTACCTGGAAGCGCCGGCGTGCAGCCTGGGCAATATGCGGTAGGTCGCGCCACCCTCCAGGTGCGTGACAAAGCCCACCGAGCTGAAAGGGCGCACAAAGAACGGCGTGTCCGAAACCGTGTTCGCAAGACCCAGGTTCCCAAACGGAGTCAACCGGGAGAAACTGCGGTTGAAGTGGTTGGTCCAGTCTATGGTGGCCCGCCCGGTGGTCAGGCCTTTGTCCCGGTCGCCCGTCGGAGCCGTCACCGTGAGATACGAGGCGTAGTTCACCACCGGGCTCGGCGCGCTCAGGCGAAAATTCGCGTAGACGTTGCCGACGCCGTTTGTGGACGTTGTTCCGAAGGTATTAACAGCAGTGTCGGATGGCCGTATGAAGTAAAACGGGACCCCGACGTCCACGCCGAAGTGACGATTGAAGTCATAACCGGCGGCGAGGTCCGATCGCAGGATGGAGCCAAGGTCATTGACGCTGCCCTGCACCGAGCTGCGGAAGATAAACCCCTTCTCCTGCCGGGACTCTTCCTCCCCGGCCCAAAGAAGCGTCGTCAGGAGGCACAGTAGCAAACCCTCTCGCATCGATCCGGGGACGTGCAAAGACCGTGCCAAAACCCCGAAGCTGGCACAGGTCTCTAAGAATCAGAGGCTTAGGGACTAACGATAGACCGGGAGCGGCGGAGCCTGGACTTTCTTACACACTTCACTGCCCCCGGGCGGGCCGGGCCTTGGTGCCTAAAAGAACAGATACTTCCGCCACTTTTCATCCCCTCTCCCCATCAGGCGCATCAGGTGGCGACTGGTGTGAAGGGTGAAGGGACGCGGGTGGCGGAGCAGGCGCATGCCCACTTCCTCGGGCAGACGGCTGCCTTTGCGGTTGTTGCAGCGATGGCAGCAGGCGACCAGGTTCTCCCAACTGGATTCGCCGCCCCGCGAACGCGGGTTCACGTGGTCCAGCGTCAACTCCGACGACGGCAGCACCCGTTCGCAATACTGGCAGGTGTAGCGGTCGCGGATCAGGATGTTCTTGCGCGACAGCGCCCGGGTCTGGTGCGGGATGCGGCGGTATTCCAGCAGCCGGATCACCGAGGGCACCGGAATCGCCCGGGCGGCCGAGTGGATGTGCTCGCGCGTCTCCTCCTCTGTGGAGGCCACTCCCTTCAACAGCAGGATAAGAGCGCGGCGGGCGGCGCACACGTTGATCGGCTCGTAGCTGGCGTTCAAGACCAGCACCGGCGTCTGGAGGCGGGTCACGCTCTGCATGCGGCCTCCAGGGCTTTCAGGGGGGGCGGCGCTGCCGTGGCCGGAAGGTCCAGGTAGTGGCGGCGGGCGCGGGCCAGGGACAGCACGAGCACACGGGAGGCGCCGGCACGTCGCAGCGCCCGGGCGCAGGCCCCCACCGTCGCTCCGGTTGTGATCACGTCATCCACCAGTACGATCGTCTTTCCGGCCACGGCCTCCGGATAGCGCACCACGAAGGCTCCGCGCACATTGAGCCGCCGCTGGTGGCTGGTCAGACCGGTCTGGCTGGCGGTGTTCCTCCGGCGTCGCAGGATACGCCCGTCGAGCGGCGTCCCGGTGATGCGGCTCACCTCGGCGGCCAGCAACTCCGACTGGTTGAACCCGCGCCGCCACCGTCGCCACCAATGCAGCGGCACCGGCACCACCAGGTCCACCGGACCAGCAGCGGCCAAGAGATTCGCCAGACGCCGTCCGAGCGGCTTGGCCAACGGCTCCATGCCCGCGTATTTCAGCAGGTGAATCAACTGCCGCAGGTGTCCCTCGTAGGCGCCGAACCCGCGGGCCCAATCGAACGGCGTCGCTCCCCGCCGGCACAACGCGCACAACGGCGTGCCGTGGAGCGGCGCTCCATTCCCGAAGGGAAGCCCGCAGCGTCCGCACTGCGCCTGGGGGGCCAGGGGTTCCAGGCCGTCCAGACACTCCTGGCATACGGGCGCCCGCGTCCAGCGCGTCAGCGGGACCGCACACAGACGGCAGTCGTCGGGAAAGAGCAGGGAAAATACGGCGTGGGGCAAGCCTTCAGCGAAACGGCGCCACCGGGGTGTTGTTACCGGGATGTCCGCACTACTCGAGAAGACTCACCTCCGCTACACTATTATAGCAAGCCTGGTCATAGCAAACCTTGGTCCTGTAATTCCTGGCAGGGAATACAGTGCCGCGCCCAGGGTACCGCATCCAGACGCTTGGCCTGCATGGGACCCCCGCAATGCTGGCACTCCCCATAGCGTCCTGCCTCGATGCGGGCCAGCGCCTCATCGATCATCTGCAGCAGCGTCCGGTCGCTGCTGCTCTGGTGGAACAGGAACTCCTTCGTGTAGGCGCTGGCCGCCTTGTCGGCGAGATCCTGCGTGCCCTCCTCCTCGACGACACGCCCGTCCTTCTCGGCCCGCTGGAGCAAGCCGAGCAGGTCCTCGCGCTTGTGCAGGAGATGCTTCCGGTACTGTTCGACCCGCTGTTTTTCCATACAGGCGCGCGATCCCTGCGAAACCAGCTCCATAAAAAATTCTAAGGATTTTGGCTTGGTCTTGTCAACCGGCGCCGAACCCGCCCGCCTGCTCAAAGGCGTGCGCCAGCCGCAACATTCGGTGCTCGTCGAAATATTTGGCCAGGATCTGCATCCCCACGGGCAGGCCTTCGGAGGTTCGGCCGCAAGGCACGCTGACCCCGCAGATCCCCGCCAGGCTGGCCGTAATCGTGTAAATGTCCGACAGGTACATCTCGAGCGGATCGGCCATCTTCTCGCCTAGCTTGAAGGCCGGAAACGGCGAGGCTGGCGTGACGATGGCGTCCACCGACTGAAAGGCGTCGGTGAAGTCCCGGGCGATGAGGGTGCGGACTTTCTGGGCCTTCAGGTAGTAGGCGTCGTAGTAGCCGGCGCTCAGGACGTAGGTGCCCAGGATAATGCGGCGCTTCACCTCGGCCCCGAACCCCTCGCCGCGGGAGTAGCGGTACATGTCGAGCAGGGTGTCTTCGCGCTCGCTGCGCCGCGAGTACCGGACCCCGTCGTAGCGGGCGAGGTTGGAGCTGGCCTCGGCCGTGCAGATGATGTAATAGGAGGCAATGGCGTAGTCGGTGTGAGGCAGGCTCACCTCGCGCACTTCGCACCCCATCTTGCGAAATACCTCGATGCCGCGCTGGATGCGGTCGGCGACCTGCGGGTCCAGGCCGGCGCCGAAGTACTCCCGGGGCACGCCGACGCGGAAGCCGGCGGCCTTGCCGTCGAGCCCGGCCGTGTAGTCGGCGACCGGCACGTCGGCCGAGGTGGAGTCGGCGGGGTCCCGGCCGGCGATCACGTGGAGCAGCGTGGCGGCGTCTTTCACCGTACGGCCGAAGGGCCCGATATGGTCGAGCGAGCTGGCGAACGCCACCAGCCCGTAGCGCGAAACGCGTCCATAGGTCGGAAGAATCCCTACCACCCCGCAGAACGACGCCGGCTGCCGGATGGATCCGCCGGTGTCCGACCCCAGCGACACCACCGCCTGGCCGGCCGCCACTGCCGCCGCCGAGCCTCCGCTCGATCCGCCGGGCACGCGGTCCGGCGCCGCCGGGTTCCGCACCGGATAAAACGCCGAGTTCTCGGTCGAGGAGCCCATGGCGAACTCGTCGCAGTTGGTCTTGCCCAGGATCATGCCGCCCGCCCGCTCCAGGCGAATTACCGCCGTGGCGTCGTACGGGGGGACATAGCTCTCCAGTATTCGCGAGCCGCAGGTGGTCCGGACCCCGCGCGTGACGATGACGTCCTTGACCGCCACGGGCACCCCGGCCAAGGGTCCCAAGGGCTCACCGGCGGCAATTTTGGCGTCGACACGCGCGGCGGCTTCGAGAGCCCGCTCGGGGCAGAACAGCAGGAACGAGCCGTATTGGTCGTTCTCCTTTTGGGCCGCTTCGAGCGCCTGCCGGGCCAGCTCGACGGCGCTGAACTGCCGCGCCCGCAGTCCCTCGTGGATCCGATCGATGGTAAGGGTCTTGACGCCGTCCATCACCGCTCCACCACCTTGGGAACCTTGAACTGGCCGGCCCCGGAGCGCGGCGCGCTGGCCAGGGCAATCTCGGAAGAGAACGCCGGCTGCGGCGCATCCACCCGCAGCGTCGCCGTGGGATCGCCGGACCCGAGCAGGACCTGCGCCATCGGCTCCACGCGGCTGGTGTCCACTTCGTTGAGCTTCTCGGCGTAGACCAGGATGTCGTCCAGGTCGGCGCAGTACCGGCGGATCTCGTCGTCGGTGAGGGCGAGGTTGGCCAGGTCGGCCACGTAGCGAACCTCTTTCTCCGTGATCTTCATTTCTCTTTGCGGCGCTGCCGCGACTGGCGATACAGGCGCCGGAGGTGCGGGTCGGCGATGGCGTCGGCCTCGTCCCGCGTCAGGCCGGCGGCGGTCGCGGCCCGAGCCGGCGGCCGTCGCGCCACCTGAAACTGTACGTCCGTCACCACTTCCTTGCCCGTCGCCGCGTTGAGCTTGGCCACAATCTCCCAGGTCATCGACGACAGTTGCCGCCGCCACTCCGGGCTGGCCGCTTCCACCACCAGCGTCTGGCGGTACAGCCGGACGGCCCGGGTCCGCTCGGCCACCTTCGGTCCCACCACCACCGGCCACAACGCCACCAGCAAGGACTCCTCATCCACTGCCTCCCGCGCCAGCTTGCGATAGATGGTGGGCAGTATTTCGCCGACAGGCTGCATCGCGTCCTCCGGGGCAGTTGGGATAAGATTCCGATTGTAGCATGCCACTCGTCCTCGCCTCCGCTTCGCCTCGCCGCCGCGAGATCCTGCGCCGCGCCGGCATTCCCTTCCGCGCCCGCCCGACCGGCGTCGACGAAGCGGTGCGGGCCGGCGAAACGCCGCGCCGCCACGTCCGTCGCCTGGCCCGGGAGAAGGCCCAAGCCGCCGGCCGCCCCGGCGAAACCGTCCTCGGCGCCGATACAGTCGTGGTAATAGATAATCAGATCCTCGGCAAGCCCCGCAACGCCCCTGACGCCGCCCGCATGCTGCGCCTGCTCTCGGGACGCGTCCACCGGGTCCTCACCGGCCTCTATCTCCTGACCCCCGACGGGTCCCGCACCGAGGTGGTGGAGACCCGCGTCTGGTTCCGCCGCCTCACCCGCGCCGAGATCGCCGCGTACGTCGCCTCCGGCGAGCCCTTCGACAAGGCCGGGGCTTACGCCATCCAAGGTCTGGCGTCCAAGTTTGTGGAGCGCATCGATGGCTGCTACTACAACGTAGTAGGACTGCCGGTCTTACGGGTCTATGCTATGTTGTCGCTGGCGCCGCACCCGAAACGCGACCCACGCCAGGCCCGCCACTAACAGGAGCAACGTCAGCCACTGCATCGCACCGGCCAGCAGGGCGGCGTGGAGCGCGGGCCACTGGAACCTGAACTTGCGCAGATGATCCGCTCGTTCGATCATCCAATGCCAGCCGGTGTGGGCCACCAGCGCCGACAGCAGGATGGTCCCCATCCGTTCGGCGACCACGAACCGGAACAAGACCTCCAGCCCCAGGACCAGCAGCGACACCACGAGGAGTTGCCCCAGCTCGACGCCGAGGTTGAAAGAGAGCAGCGACGTCAGCAGGTGAGACCCGGCGAACTGGAGCGTCTCTCGGAGCGTGAACGAGAAGCCGAACCCGTGAACCAAGCCAAATCCGAACGCCAGCATCCAGCGCCGGCGCGCCGTGCCGCTGCCGACGATGTTCTCGAGCGCGGTGTAGACGATCGAGATGGCGATCAGCGTTTCGATCAGCGGCGGAAACCACAGCGCGTCCGGCGCGAGGTTGCGGGCGGACGCGAGCAGCGTAATCGAGTGCGCTACCGTAAACGCGGTCACCACCACGACCAGAGCCCGGAAGCGCCGGAACGGGATCACCAGGCACAATAGGAACAGCAGGTGGTCGGTCCCGTCCAGGATGTGGAAGAACCCCAGTTCCACGAACCGCCGGGCGGCTTGATGCCAGCGGGGATCGAGGGGCACCAGGCCCGGATCGCCCGGGAACTCATAAGCGCGAACCGCGCCGCCGGGCGGCAGGAACCGCAGCACGGTGACCACCCGCGCGGCCAGCCGCTCGAGCCCCGGGCGGATCGAAAAGGCGGATTGATCCGACTGAATCGGATACTCGAACAGCACGTCGAACAGCACCGGGTTCCAGAAGACGTTGGCGCTGCCGGCGAGCTTCGGCGCGGTCACGTGCTCCAGCGCCTGCTCGAACGACGCGAAGGACCGGTCCGACTCGAGCGATATCTGGGTGGCGACGACGCGGGGCTTCGGCAGGCGGGCCCCTGCTTCGTAGAGGGCCACGAAGTCCGAGATCCACAGCGTCGCGGCGTCCGGCAGCAGGGGAGCGAGCTTCTCGATGTCCAGATAGCCCCGCTCTCGTTCCGGGAAATCCAGGTCGCGGATGGCCCGGAGCGGCACGCGAACCAGCAGTTGCAGCCGTCCAGCGGCCGGTTTGACAAAGGCGTGGACGGTCACGTCGCTCGGAATGTCGTGGGCCGCGGCGCTACCCGCGTACGCCAGAAACACCGCCGCCAAAAGCAGTGACGGACGAAAAGAGCGCAAAACCTTGTTCCCTTCGGGACCGAATCGTGTATCATAGCCTACGCGGAATGGGGAGGGAAGCGTGAAGCGGACATACTATGTTGGCGCCATCTTTGTTGCAGTCCTGGTCGCGCTCGCGGTCGGATCTGCGGTGCTCCAAAAAAGGGCGGTGGTCGAGGCCGCCGCAGTGCAGGCTCCACGGTTTGAAGTGGATCCGATGTGGCCCAAGCCGCTGCCGAACCACTGGGTCATCGGAGCTACGATCGGTGTAGCCGCCGATGCGAAGGATCATATCTGGATCATTCATCGCGAGGGCTCGCTCGAAGCCAAGGAAAAATACGCCACTTGGAATCCGCCCGCTTCGGGATGCTGCGTTCCCGCGCCACCCATCCTCGAATTCAATACCGCGGGCGACCTCGTGGGACATTGGGGCGGCCCCGGCCAGGGCTACGACTGGCCGGCGTCGAACCACGGAATCGATGTGGACTTCAAGGGCAATGTCTGGATCGGCGGCAACGGCCGCGGCCAGCAGCCTGCCCGCCTGCCCGCCGATGAGAGCAAGATGGCCGGCGCCGGAGCGATTCACGACAGCATGGTCCTGAAGTTCACCCA
>JBGOUV010000216.1:0-11820 GCA_041477815.1 Terriglobia bacterium
AAGTCCACCTCGCGGTAGAGGTCGTAGTATTTCTGCGGGTGGCCGTCCAGGGGGGTGTGCGGGTTGAAGTGAGAGATGACACAGAACCAGGGTGGGGACTCCTTCCGCGCTTTCTCGAGGAAGTCGACCGCCGCCAGGTGGATCAGGTCGGTGAGGTAGCCCTGGGACTGCACCTTTTCGACGCCGCTCGAGCGCAGGTTGGAGTACATAACCGGATCCTGGTAGGGCGAGGATCCGCCGTTGGCCAGGACGTACCAGTGCCGGAAGCCATGCTGGAGCTGCTGCTCGTCCCCGAGGTGCCACTTGCCGTAGTATCCGCAGGTGTAACCCTGGGCGGCGAGAATATCGCTGAGAAAAACCTCGCGTCGGAAGCTGGAGGGCGGCGCGGCCTGACCCTGGGGAGGCTGCTCGATCGGCCGCGGGGTCAGGAAGTCCTGGACCCCGTGCTGCATGGGGGTGCGGCCGGTGAACAGCGTCGCCCGGCTGGCCGAGCAGATCGGAGTGCAGACGAAGGAGTTCTGGAACCGGACCCCCTGCACCGCGAACTTGTCGAGGTTCGGCGTGCGGATCTCCTGGTTGCCGTAGCAGCCGAGCATCCAGGCGGCCAGGTCGTCGGCGATCACCAAGAGCACGTTGGGGCGAGGGGCCGTGGGCAGCAGGGCCTGGAGGAACGTCCGGCGCCGCATGCCTTGAGTTTAGCGCAGCCTAGCTGCACCGAGATGGAATGAGAAGACCGGTCCCTCGCCAGCGGGCGGCGTTATGCTTCCCAGGAAACGCACTCGAAGTGCAAAGGAGGAACCGGCATGAAGAAGGATAGCATGGTGGCAGCGGAGCTGAAAAAGCCGAGGCATCGGAAGCGGGCCAGGTTTGCAGCTTTTGATCATTTCCTCTTGACACGGGGCGGCCTTCTCATGGAAGCCGCGACCGTGAGGGAGTTCTACCTGGCCGTACGGCCGCAACGAGGGATGAAAATGTGGGGTCCGGCGCGGCCCCGGGGGCCGGGGCCCGCCCCACATTTACAGGGGAGGGGTTGGTTGTTATCATAAAAGATCGTGCAGTCCCCTCCTAAAGTAGTCATCATCGGGGCCGGCCCGGCCGGTCTCACCGCCGCCTACGAGCTATCCAAAGCCGGAATCTCCTCCACCATCCTGGAGAAGGACTCCGTAGTCGGCGGCATCGCCCGGACGGTCAACTACAAGGGCTACCGCTTCGACATCGGCGGCCATCGTTTCTTCACCAAGGTCACCCTGGTGGAGCAGATGTGGAAGGAAGTGCTGGCCGGCGACTTCATCCGCCGCCCCCGCCTCAGCCGCATCTACTACCGTGGTAAGTTTTACTACTATCCTCTACGCGCCTTCAACGCCCTTTTCAATTTAGGCATTATAGAGACCATCCGCTGCGTGGCCAGTTACGGCCGGGCCCGCCTGTTCCCGCAGAAGCCCGAAGACGACTTCGCCACCTGGGTCACCAACCGCTTCGGCCGCCGCCTGTTCGAGATTTTCTTCAAGACTTACACCGAGAAGGTGTGGGGCATCCCCTGCACCGAGATCCAGGCGGAATGGGCCGCCCAGCGCATCAAGGGCCTCTCGCTGACCTCGGCCATCAAGAACGCCCTGTTCGGGCAGGTCGGCAAGAGCAAGGACGAAGTCATCAAGACCCTCATCGACGAGTTCGACTACCCGCGGCACGGTCCCGGCATGATGTGGGAGCGGACCGCCCAGCTTCTCACCGAGCGCGGCAACCGTATTGTCTTCGACGCCCCGGTGGAGCGCATCTACTGGCGAGAAGGCGCGGTGGAGGCCGTCGAAGCCGTCGGCCAGGTTTACCCCTGCACGCACCTCGTCAGCAGTATGCCGGTGAAGGAGTTGATCGAGGCTTTGAGCCCCATTCCTTCCGACGATCTCCTGCGGGCCGCACAGGACCTCCACTACCGCGACTTCGTCACCGTCGCCCTGATGGTCAACAAACCCGACCTGTTCCCGGATAACTGGATCTACGTGCACGACTCCACCGTCAAGCTGGGCCGCATCCAGAACTTCAATAGCTGGAGTCCCGAGATGGTCCCCGACCCCACTACCACGACCTGTCTAGGCCTGGAGTACTTCTGCTTCGAGGGAGACGGCCTGTGGACTACGCCCGACGCGGACCTGCTCGAGCTCGGTAAGCGCGAGCTGGCCGCGCTCGGCCTAGTCGACCCCGCCGACGTCGTGGACGGCTCTGTAGTCCGGATGCCCAAGGCCTATCCGGTCTACGACGGCGCCTACGAGCCGGCCATACGGAAGGTCCGGGAGTTCCTGCCGCGCGTTCCCAATCTGCAGCTCACCGGGCGCAACGGCATGCACCGCTACAACAACCAGGACCACTCCATGCTGACGGCGATGCTGGCCGCCCGCAACATCCTGGGGGGCCATTACGACCTCTGGCAGGTCAACGTGGAGCAGGAGTACCACGAGGAAGGCGGGGAGATCACGCTCGACGAGCTGCAGAAGATGGAAGCGAGCCAGCCCCTGGTGCCGCACCGCCGCGCCAGCACCGAACCGCGACCGTAGGGGAGCGGATTCCCTGCTTTACCCCAGCGCCTCCTCAAAGTCGGCCAGCAGGTCCCTCCAATCCTCCGTTCCCACGGAGATCCGCACCAGCGACTCGCCGACCCCGGCGGCTTCCAGCTCCGGCTCCGACATCTCCGAGTGGGTCGTCGTACGAGGGTGGCACGCCAGCGACTCGACGCCTCCCAGGCTCACCGCGTTGCGCGCGATGCGCAGCCGTCGCAGAAAGTCGAAGGCCGCCGCCTTGCCGTCCTTCAGCTCCAAGGACAGAATCGCTCCCGGAAAGCGGCATTGCCGGTCGCGAATCGCCATCTGTTCCGGATCGGTGAAGAGGCTCGGATACAGGACCCGCTCCACCCGCGGATGCCCGGCCAGGCGCTCGGCGATCCGCTGGGCGTTCTTTGACTGCCGGTTCATCCGCAGCGTGACGGTGGGCAGCCGGCCGTCCAGCATCCAGCACTCGTCCGGCTGGAGGATGTTCCCGAGCAGCGCCCGTACTCCGCGCAGCCGCGCGATCAGCTCCGGATCCCGCGCCAGCGCCACCCCCGCCAGCAGGTCGCTGAACCCGGACAGGTACTTCGTGGCCGAATACACCACCAGGTCCGCCCCCAGCCGCAGCGGATGCTGAAAGCACGGCCCCAGGAGCGTGTTGTCCACCGCCACCACCGGATGACCCGGGTGCCGGTGCGCCGCCGCCACCGCGCACTGGATATCGGTCATGCGCAGGGTCGGGTTCGCCGGCGTCTCGATGAACACCATCCGGAGATGCTCGGCTCTGTTCATCGCCAGAGCCAATCCCGCGCCGTCTCCGGCCGCCACCGGAAACCCGTGCATGCCGTACGGCTCCAGGATCTGGCGGATGAGGTGGTGCGTGCCCCCGTAGAGCGGGGTGGTGTACACGAACGACGTCCCCGGTCCGGCCAGCGTGAGGAACACGGTCGAGATGGCCGCCATACCCGAGTTGAATACCGCTGCCGCCTCCGCTCCCGGCTCCAGCGGCACGATCTGGTCCTCCAGAATCTCGGCGTTGGGGTGCGAGAGCCGGGAGTAGATCAGCTCCGTATGCTCCCCGGGTCCCAGCGCCACCTTGCCCAGAGCCACGGCAAACGACCGCTCGGCCATCTCCGGACTGGAGAATACATAGGTGGACGACCGGAACACCGCCGGGCGCGCCGACCCCACCGAAAGCGTCGGGTCAAACCCCCGGGTCAGGATGGCGGTGCCGGGGCGTACCAAATAAGGGGGATGCGGATGGGGCGGTTTCATGGTATTTCCTCCAGACATGAGGATCCACCCTTCTCGTAGGCAATTCCTTCGCCAAACGGCCCTCGGCCCGTCCCTCTTTTGCAGCCTGGCTGCCGGATGGGAGAGCCTTCTGGCCACCCCCCAAGCCGCTCGCCCCGCCCCCCGCTATGACCTGCTGGTCAAGGGCGGACGCGTCGTCGACCCCTCCCAAGGCCCCTCGGCCGAACGCGACATCGCCATCCAAGGACGCCGCATTGCGCGCCTGGCGACCGGAATCCCGGAAAACGAGGCCCGCCAGGTCCTGAACGCCCGGGGTAAGATCGTCACCCCCGGCCTCATCGACATCCACGTCCACGTCTACGACGGCGTGGCCCCGCTGGGCATCCCCGCCGACCCCACCTGTATCGCCAAGGGCGTCACCACCGTGGTCGACGCCGGCTCGTCGGGCGCCCACACCTTCCCCGGCTTCCGCAAATACGTCATCAACGTGGTCGATACGCGCGTCTACGCGCTGCTCAATATCTCGGTGGTGGGCCAATCCACCCTCTCCACCGACAACCCCTACGGCGAGCTGCTCGACCTCCGCTACGCCAACCCCAAGCTGGCCATCAAGACCATCGAGCAGAACCGCGACGTCATCCTGGGGGTGAAGATCCGGATGACCCGCAACATCGCCGGTGACCACGATCTAAAGGCCCTAGGCCTGGCCCGCGAGGCCGCCGACGCGGTCAAGCTGCCCCTGATGGTCCACATCGGCGGCTCCTACTCGCCGCTCAAGGACATACTGGCAATGCTCAAGAAGGGCGACGTCATCACGCACAGCTTCCGCGGTGGTGACGGCGGCATCCTCGACGCGGGCGGCCGCATCTTGCCCGAAGTCCGCGCCGCGGTCGCCCGTGGCGTCAACCTCGACATCGGCCACGGCGCCGGCAGCTTCTCGTTTGATACCGCCGAGAAGGTTCTCAAGCAGGAACTCCTGCCCGGCACCATCTCGAGCGACGTACACCAGTTCAACGTGAATGGCCCGGTCTTCGACCTGGCCACGACCCTCTCCAAGTTCCTCCACCTCGGCCTGACCCTGGAGCAGGTTATCGAGCGCTCGGCCACTAATCCCGCCAAAGTCTTCGGATTCCGCGACGGTCTGGGTACGGTTCGGGAGGGCGCCGAAGCCGACGTCGCCGTCTTCCAGCTTGCGGAGGGCGACTTCGACTTCGCCGACTCGCTCGGCGCCCGCCGCGTCGGCCACCGCAAGCTGGTTCCCGTGGCGACGGTCAAGGCCGGCAAAATCTATGGTTCGGCGTCCATCCCGGTGGTGACAGGGTCTTGAGTTCCTTGGCCGGGTCGTCCGGCGATGCGGCCAACTGGCGCTGTCTCGGTCAACACTGCGGCGTTACTCGCGGTCTGACTTGAGCAGCGCGAACCGACTTGCCGTCGCTGTGCGTTCAACGGAGCGCCCTATACATCAGTTCTGCTTTGATCGGGTGAGGCTGAATAGGGACGCGAGAACCTCGAGTTTCCGGAATAGCTCATCGTAGGTGACGATCTCGACGTCTTTGGAATTGGAGCGAAACAACTCAAACGCCGTGCGCTTGAGGTCATTGTCGAGCTCCAACGTGCCATTTCCGATGATCACGACGCACTTGGGCGCGAACGCGGTCAGCTTGTGGCTGGTGCCTTCGACAACAGAGGTGAGGTTCTTTGAAAGCGTGTGTCTGTAGTCCAACGCTTGCATGACAGCACCTGACAGCTCTATTGACGGGCGGTATGTGCCTCTGTACTTCGCGCCAAGTAGCTTTGTCGCCGGTGTCTTGATCTCCACGAGCACGGCCTCTTGGGATGACTCTTGGGAGAACAGATAGTCAACCAACTTTGCATCCTGGCGGTCGACATTCATACCGCCAACATAAGCGGCCTCCTGAATGAACACAAGTGGAACGGCGAACACCTGCGAAACTGCGTATACATTCTCACGGAAGGTGATCTGCCAGAACCCTTCGTCTGGGTTGGTCTTGTTGTTGTCCCATGTGCGCAGTATGTCTACGATTCTCTTGGCCGACTGGCCCATCCACACGACTTCCTCAAGATGCTCCTTGAAGAGCAGCATTGACCTGCATCGTTCGACACAGCCCATTGCCCACACCGCCTGATTTACATCATTTTTCTCGGTGGCATCCCGCAAGAAGCTGATGAACGTGCCGATGAGAAAGGCCCACCATTCGATGCTTTCCTGACGCTCCTTCAGGTTGGCGATGATCTGGTCTGCGTGGGTGGGATTGGCGAGGTCGAGCCCCGCAAGCAGGGCTGATGAACCAAGGATCCGATCACATCTCGCCTCAAGCCGGTCAATCTCAGCGGCAACTTCATTCTTCTTTTTAGGCAGTTCCTCGAGATGAATCTGCTCGGCAAACCATTGCAGGCCGTAGCGTGAGAACCGGCCGCTGCTTTTCAAAGGATTGAGCGACAGCTTCAACCAGTCCTTAGGAATAACAACTTGATCGCCCTTGCGGATGTTGAAGCCAATGCCGTGAGCTCCGGGCTCATGAATGTGCAACTCCCGGCCACACCCCTCGCACTGTCGAATGGTGTGTGGCAGGTCAGGTCGCTCAACGATGTGCTCACACTTTGGGCACGGCATAGTAGGCTCGACAAGCTCTTCCCATTTTAGGGTTACTGGCGCTTGCCGTCCACAACGGCGTAATGATGGCGGCGGCGAACAGAGAACAGAACGAAGTGAACGCCTCCTTCCGACCATTCTGCCTAGTCGCCAGTGTTTAGGGATCGCCGAACGGTCGTGGCGCCGGCGCCGGCCACCCGGACGACCGACCCTCACAAGAACACCGTCTCCCGATATTCCCCAAAAGCGATGCGCAGACGGTCGGAGATCTCTCCCACCGTGGCATAGCTCTCGACCGCCTCCAGGATGACCGGCAGCAGGTTGTCCGTCGAGCGCGCCGTGCGCTCGACCTGGTCGAGGGCGCGGGCGGCGCGATTCTGGTCGCGGCGAGCACGGAGGTCGCGGACGCGCTCCACCTGCCCCCGCTCCAGCTCGGGGTCGACCCGGAAAACCGGGATCGGCGTGGGGCCGGCCTGGGTGTAGCGGTTGACGCCCACCACCACCCGCTCGCCCGCTTCCACCTCTTTCTGATACTGGTAAGCGGCGTTCTGGATCTCCTTCTGGACGAAACCCTGCTCGATGGCCCGGACCATGCCGCCCAGGGCGTCGATGCGGTCGAGATAGGCCAAGGCGCGGGATTCTATCTCGTCGGTCAGGGTTTCGATGGCGTAGGCGCCGCCGGCGGGGTCGGCGGTGGACGTGACCCCGCTCTCGTAGGCGATCACCTGCTGGGTACGGAGCGCCAGGCGGGCGGATTCTTCGGTGGGAAGACCAAGCGCCTCGTCGCGGCCGTTGGTGTGCAGTGACTGGCAGCCGCCCAGCACCGCGGCCAGGGCCTCGATGGTGGTCCGGACCACGTTGACGTCGGGCTGCTGCGCGGTCAGGGTCGAGCCCGCCGTCTGGACGTGGAAGCGCAGGGTCCAGGAGCGGGGATCCCGGGCGCCGAAGCGGTCCCGCATCAGGCGAGCGTAGAGGCGGCGGGCGGCGCGGAACTTGGCGATCTCTTCGAGCAGATGGAGGTGCGCGTTGAAGAAGAACGACAGGCGGGGGGCGAAAGAGTCGATCTCCAGGCCGGCGCGCCGGGCCGCCTCGATGTACGCGATGGCGTTGGCCAGGGTGAAGGCCACTTCCTGGACGGCGGTCGACCCGGCCTCCCGAAAGTGGTAGCCGCTGATCGAGATGGGATTCCATTCCGGCGTCTCGCGGCTGGCCCAGGCGAACAGGTCCGTCACCAGGCGCATGGAGCCCTGCGGCGGATAGATGTAGGTGCCCCGGGCCGCGTACTCCTTGAGGATGTCGTTCTGTACGGTTCCAGACAGACGGCCGACCTCGGCGCCCTGCCGCCGGGCGACGGCCACGTAAAGGGCCAGCAGGATGGCGGCGGTCGAGTTGATGGTCATGGAGGTGGAGACTTCCTCGAGGCGGATGCCGTCGAAGAGACGCTCCATGTCGTCGAGCGAGCTGATCGAGACGCCGGCCTTGCCTACCTCGCCGAGCGACATGGGGTGGTCGGGGTCGAGGCCGGTCTGGGTGGGCAGATCGAAAGCCACCGAGAGACCCTTGGCGCCCTGCGCGATGAGGTACCGGAAGCGGGCGTTGGTCTCGGCGGCAGAGCCGTAGCCGGCGTACTGGCGCATGGTCCAGAGGCGGCTGCGGTACCCCTCGGGGTAGAGACCCCGGGTGAAGGGAAAAGCGCCAGGCAACTCCATTTCACTTGCCTCGGGTGATGCGGCGGGCGCGCCAGAAGGAGGAGACGCCGAAAGCGCCCATCATGAGGACAAAGACCCCGACCAGCACGATCTTGAACAGCATTTCGCCGTCGCCCTTGAACTGCGGCGCCACGCGCAGGATCCAGATCACGCCCCAGACGGCCATGGCCAGGAAAAGGAAACCCATGACCTCGTGAAACAGGCTCCGCAGGACGCGCCACAGGCGCACGACGACGCCGCCAAAGTGCTGGCGGGCCAAGTCGGCGGTGCGCAGATTGAGCTTCACGGCTTCATCCTAGCACGCGGCAGCCCTAGGGAAAAACTCCGAGAACCCGATAAGAATGACCGGAGGCAATTGCCTTTGGCGGCGGAATCTGATTCAATACGGGCTGGAGAGAGTAACTCGCCAAGACGGGCGAACGTCCCTTGGAATGGGAGAGGAACCCATGGATGACCGGCTGAAGCAACTCATGCAGGAGTTGGGCAACGCCATCAACGAAAGCCTCTCCGAGTCGGATGCGATCGCCCAGGCGATTGGGGAGATCAAAGCCGCCGGATACGACGTCTTTCTGGTGCTGGAAGCTACCATTGGATTCAACAAGCGCCAGGGCGACGAAGAGTCGTCGGAAGAGACGGTCATCCGCGAGCCTACCAAGATCACGCTGACCCGCCAGGATGAGGAGTTTCTAAGGTCCCTGAAGATTTCTTCGCCGGAGTAGGCAGGGCCTCCGGCCGGTCGCTGGACTACAATAGGCCCAGGAGGTGTGCGATGGTCCGCCGCGCCGCCTGGGGGGACCGCTTCTACCCGGCCGAACCCGCGCTGCTAAGCCAGGAAGTGGAACAGTGCTTGGCCCTCCATCCCTCGCCCGAGAAGATTGCCGCTCCCATTGCCTGCGTGGCGCCGCACGCGGCCTTGGTGTATTCGGGCGGTATCGCCGGGGCCGTGTACGCGCGGTTGGAGCTGCCCGACCGGTTCATCGTACTATGTCCGAACCATACCGGGCGGGGGACGCCGTTGTCGATCATGCCGGAGGGCCGGTGGCAGATGCCGCTGGGGGACGTGGCCATCGACGCGGGCCTCGCCGCGCTGCTCATGCGGAACTGCCACCTGCTGTTTGAAGACGCCCAGGCGCATGAGAACGAGCATTCGCTGGAAGTGCAGCTGCCATTCTTGCAGACCCTGCGCCCCTCGCTCCAGATGGTCCCGATTGCGGTGGGCACCGAGGCCTACGAGGCGCTGGAGATGCTGGGGCAGGCCATGGCCGATGCCATCCGGAAGCATTCCCGGAAGGTCCTGATCGTGGCCTCCAGCGACATGAACCACTTCGAGAGCGACGAGCGGACGCGGCTCAAGGACCGGCGGGCTATCGACCACGTCCTGGCCCTCGATCCGCGGGGTCTGTACGATACGGTGCGGCGCGAGCACATCACCATGTGCGGATATTGCCCGACCGTGGCGGCCCTGATCGCGGCGCGCGAGTTGGGGGCCCGCAACGCCGAATTGGTGCGCTATGGGACCAGCGCCGACGTCTCGGGCGACTACGGGCGCGTCGTGGGGTACGCGGGGATGGCGGTGTGGTAGGTAGCACCGCGCGGAAGCCCCGGCCTGCCGAGTTTCGGTAGATGCACCAAGCCGGCCAAGGGGCCGGCTGCGGCCCAGGAGGGCCGCCCCACGTGGTTCACTCGGCCGCCGGCGCGGGTTCGGGTTTTCTGCGCGGGGACCGGCGGCGGCTGGAGGAACCCGAGCGGCGCGAGCCACTGGGCCGCCGGCGGGCCGGCTTCTTGGGAGCTTCCTCTGCTGCCAACGGTGCGACTGCTTCCACCGCCTCTTCCGGCGCGGGCGCGAACTCGACCGGGTTCGCCTCCAGGTCCGGACCCGGATACACCCGCAAACCCTTCTCCCCTTCGGCGTCGTTCCGCAGCAGACCCTTGTCCTGCGCCAGGTTCAGAAGCTCCTCAAACTCCGTAAAGCCGTAATCCTGGAGTTGAAACTCGGGGTAGGCGGCGCGGAACAAAGCCGCCAGTTCCCGCGCCGGGAGGCCCACGCGCAGGATCGGGACATTATCGGCCACCAGGGCGTGCAACATCGGAATGGCGTCCTCGCGGGTGAGGGCCGGCGGGGGCGGCGCTTCTTCGGCTGCGGCCAAGCGCTCCACCAGCAGGTTATTTTCCCGGCGGTACAGCTTCAGGTGCCCGGCGTCGGAGAGCTTTTGCACCAGGTCGGAAAACGAGTTGGTGCCGTAGTCGCGCTCGGTGAAGGCTGGATCTAGCTGCAACATAGTGCTCTTGAGCAGACCGAGCTGGGGCGTTACCTCGCGGCGCTCCAGGGCCTTGAGGGCGCGGTCGAGCAGCGGGAGGCTGTGCTCCAAGGGCAGGCTCTGGGGCGCCGCGCGCCGTCCCGAGCCGGACGACGCCGCCGGCTGGCGGTGCGACTCGCCGCGGCTCCTCGGACGCACCGGGATGTCGACCAGCGACTCGTAGCTGATGAACTCGTGACAGTTCCGCTGCAGGATCGTGCTGGTGAACGCCTTGCCCCCCACGATGAACACGCGCTTGTTGTACACCTTCAGCTTTTCCACCAGCGCCATGAAGTCGCTGTCGCCGCTGACGATGGCGAAGGTATTGATGTGATCGCGGGTAAAGGCCATTTCCAGGGCATCAAGGGCGAGGTTGATGTCGGCCCCGTTCTTGTCGCCGCGCGGAGAGGGGTCACGCTGCACCATTTGCACACCATGTTCGTTGAGGGCCCGGGTGGCGCTGGCCTGCCGGCCCCAGTTGGCATAAGCGACCTTGGTGACGATTTCCCCCCGCTCCTTGAGACCTTCCAGAATCGCGGCCACGTCGAATTCCCGACTTAACGTCGATTTCACGCCGATCTCGATGTTGTCGTAGTCGATGAAGACGGCGATTTTAAGCTTTTCTTCCACGCCTTAGTATGGCACAGACCGGCGGTCAGGGGCTGGCAGGTAATTTCTGCATGGTGTCAGGCCCGTCATGCACGTTTTCGCGCACACTGTGTCCGCCTAGAGCCACCTCCGCAACTTTTTGCGGCGGTGAAGTGTTTGATTTTGTTAGCGATCGTCCAATTGGCACGGAACTTGCCTGCATAGGAGCTCGATGAGCGACACCAGGATACGCTTAACAGGTATTTCCAACCAGGGATTGGCGATCATCACCCTCCTGGTGGCGGTCCTGTGGGGATGCATCCTGACGGAGCGGACCATCCGGCGTCAGGCCCTGGAAGAGACCCTCATCCTGCTCCGATCCAACCGAGGCACGACGCTGCCGACCAAGACCCCGGCTCCCCCTTCCCAGCCTCGGCTGCAGCGCCGGTCAGCGGTCCAGGCCGATCTCAAAGTATAGGAGTTCTTGTCCGGTCTTGGCGCTGCGAATGCCGTTCAGGTAGAGTTTGGCGCCGGTCAGGCGGTCGGGACCCTTTCCCAGACGGAAGTAGAAGAAACCATGGGCTGTAGCGCGGGCGGCTACCACCGGAGCCACGAACTCGCGGTCGCCCACTTCGCCTTGCTGGCTCTGGCGTTTGCCGGCCGGGCTGCGGCGGGGTATCGGGAGGGGGTTCGAGCGGGGCGTCACCTCCGGGCGCTGTACGCGGCCGGTGCGCAGCACGTCGTCGCCCGGCGTCGGGTCCACTTCCTGACGGTCGCTGGTGATGAGTTGCACCCGCATGCGGTCCAGTTGCAGGGCGTGG
>JBGOUV010000079.1:0-19787 GCA_041477815.1 Terriglobia bacterium
CGTCCAGTGGGGCCTGGAGCGGGGCCTCGAACTGGACGACTTCGCCCCCCGGCTGAGCTTCTTCTTCGACGCTCACAACGACTTCTTCGAGGAGATCGCCAAGTTCCGGGCGGCGCGGAAAATCTGGGCCCAGGTCATGCGGGACCGCTTCGGGGCCAGGAGCGAACGTTCCTGGAAGCTGCGTTTTCATGCCCAGACGGCGGGATGCACCCTGACCGCCCAGCAGCCGCGGGTCAACCTGGTGCGCACCACTCTTCAGGCGCTGGCGGCGGTGCTGGGAGGCTGCCAGTCGCTCCACACCAACGCCCTCGATGAAGCCTGGGCGCTGCCGACCGAGGAAGCCGCGCTGCTGGCGCTGCGCACGCAGCAGGTGATCGCTCACGAAAGCGGCGTGGCCGGCACGCCCGATCCTCTGGGCGGGAGCTACTACCTCGAACAACTGACCTGCGACCTGGAAAAGGGCGCCTACGAATACTTCGACCGCATCGACGCCCTGGGCGGCATGATTCCAGCCATCGAGCGCGGCTTCCCCATGCGCGAGATCGCCGAGGCCAGCTACCGGTATCAGCAGCAGATAGAGCGCGGGGAGAGGATCATCGTGGGAGTGAACGGCTTCCAGTCCGAGGACGAGCCGATCGAGACTCTCCGGATCGACCGCCAGGTGGAACAGCAGCAGGTGGCGCGGGTGCGGAAGCTGCGGGCGGAGCGGAGCAGCGAGCGGGTGGAGCGGGCGCTCGACGACCTGGCCCGGGCGGCCGAGCGCACCCACAACCTGATGCCGCACCTGCTCGAAGCGGTGCGGGCCTACGCCACCTTGGGCGAAATGTGCGGAACCTTGAAGAAGGTCTTCGGCGTCTATCAGGAGGCGGTGGTCACGTGAGCCGCCCCCTTCGGGTTCTGATCGCCAAGCCGGGTCTGGACGGCCATGACCGCGGCGCCAAGGTCATCGCCCGGGCGCTCCGCGACGCCGGCATGGAGGTGATCTACACCGGCCTGCGCCAGACCCCCGAGATGATCGTGTCGGCGGCGTTGCAGGAGGACGTCGATTATATTGGTCTGTCCATTCTCTCCGGCGCGCATCACGCCATCGTCCCCCGGGTGATGGACTTACTGAAACAGAACCAGATGGAGGACGTCCGGGTAGTAGTGGGGGGGATCATTCCCGACGCCGATATTCCCGGGTTGCAGGAGATGGGCGTGAAGGCCATCTTCCAGCCGGGCACGCCGATGGAGGAGATCGTACGGTTTCTGAAGAACTCCTGAAGCGCTATGGACTCGACCGGGAGGACTTTGCCCGCGCCGTGCAGGAGTCCGTCGACCGGTATGGAACGCCGCCCGGGGAGCTGCGGCTGGACGACCTGGCGCTGGCCACGGCCTGCGCCCGAGGAAGCGAGGCGGCTTGGGAAGAGTTCCATGGGACCTACCGGCGCTTTCTGGTGGAAGTGGCCGGGGAGTGCGACATAGCCGACCAGATCGTCGCCGAGCTGTACCAGGGCCAGATCGCGCAGTTCCGCGGCCGGTCGTCGTTGAAGGGATGGCTGCGGGCGGTGGTGTTTCAGGCGCAGGTGGACCGGCATCGGCGCGAGTCGCGGCTGACCCAGCTCGACGCCCTGCCGGTCGAGCCGTCCCGGGAAGAGCATCCCGAGAACTTCGAGCGCCGTGACAATGCGGAGGCCCTGGCCCGCGCCCTCGGCGCAGAAGTTGGTCGGTTGCCGCCGGACCAGCGGCTGCTGCTGTCCTGGTACTATGTCGATCAGTTGCGGCTGGCCCAGATCGCGCGGCTGCGGGGGGTGCATGAATCGACCGTCAGCCGCGAGTTGGACGGCATTCGTAAGACCCTGCGTAAGCAGGTGGAGAAGCGCCTGCGGGCGGCTGGTTTCAGTCCGGCCCGTATGGAAGAATGCTTTCGTCACTCGACCGACGCCCCGGTTAGCATAGAAGATATGGCAAGAAACACCGGCTGAAGCGTACTAGAGAACAGATGGCCGCTAACGACATGGACGGCGCACTCCGGCGGGTCCTCCAGCCCGGCGGCGGAGCTGCGCCCGGGTGCGATCCGGAGTTGAACGCCGCTTACGCCGAACGGCGGCTGCGGGGACCGGAACAGCAGAAGGTGGAGGCGCACCTGGCGGCGTGCGCAGATTGCCGCAAGCTGGTGACCGAGTGGAGGGCGGAAGAGACGCCCGAGGCCGCGCCCGTGCCGAGGCCCGCGTGGTGGCGTTGGCGGTGGGCGGCGCCGGCTCTGGCGGGCGTGGCGGTGGTGGGGTCGGTGATCGTTTACCAGCGGCCGCACCGGGAGCAAGAGAAGAAGGCCGCGTTTCAGCAGGTGGCGGCGTTGCCGGCCGAGCCTCCGGCGGCGAACCAGCCGGTGACCACGACGAAGCCGCCGCAACTGCGTCCGGAGGTCCGGGCCAAGCGTGTCATCGCGCCGTCGCGGGAGGAGGTGGAGCGGTTTGCCGCCGCGCCGGTTCCCGCTGCGCCGCCCGCCGCTCAGGCTCCGGCAGTCGGGGCCTCGCAGCCGGCTCAGGAGGCCCAGTTGGCCAAGCTCAAGGAAGAGGCTGGTGCGGCGGACCGCCGCGAGGGCGACCAGCAGCAAGTCGCCACGGGCCTGGTCGCCCAGAAGAGGTCGGACGCCGCCCGTCAGAACGTCCAGAACCTCCGTGACGCCTCGCTCCTGCCGGACGGCACGGCCATCCGCAGCTACGTACGGCGGGACTTGCGCCTGTGGGCCGTCTCCGAGGCCGGCCGCCTGTTCCGTTCTGTCGATAGCGGCGCTTCCTGGCAGCCTCTCGAGACACCGGCCACCTTGCCCCTGGTGCGCGTCGAGTGGGACACTCAGGGCAACGTGCTGGTGGTGGCGGATAAGGAAGGCCGAAGTTTCCGGATACAACCTTAGCCGCCCGCGGCAGAAATGAGACCTGGCAAACCCGCAGAATCAACAAGTTGCCGTGGTGCAAATTTGCACCACGAGACTCCAGGGCACGTTTGCCACAGGTGTTAGGCTTTCCACCCGAACAGTCTGATAGCGTTCAGCCCTCGGATCTTGGCCCGGTCCGATTCGCCGGCGTAATCGAACATCTGGTCGAACAGCGCCACCGCCTGGCGAAACTCGTCCCTGGTATGGCCGAGGCCGCCCCACAGCACGCGGTCTGCCCCGAAAGCGTCGTAGGCGCGGCGAACGATGGGTTTGGCGTCGGCGAACGGGTAGTCCTGCTTGGAAGAGTAACGAACGCCGGAATACTTCATATAAACGCGCGGGTACCGGGCCAGCTTCAGCACCTCGTCGTACTCGGCGGGAGTCCCCTGTCCGGCGCGGGCCAGGTGATCCAGGATGACCGGCACGTTGGGAAACTGCGCCGCTAGCGCCCCGATCTGCGGGGCGAAGAACGGGATGAAGTGCATCTGGATGGCGATCCCCCGGTCGGCCGCCGCCCGCCAGGTGGTCTTCATGGCCGGATCGCCGAGATCCCGATTGCGAATCGCGCCGGACGACGTGATTTGCTTGTCCATCGAGTGAACGCGCAGGGCCACGATACGTCCGGGGTGCTGGCGGACCAGCGCCGCCAGGCGCGCCGGAGTCTTCGGATCGACGGGATCGAACAAACACGTGCCCTTGAAGAACCCCGGCGAAGGCTCGTGGGCCAGGCAGTATTCCAGGTAGCGGTGGTCGTCCTGGTAAGGCTCCGGATGGACGATAACGGTATGGGCAATGCCGGCTTCGGCGACAAACCGGACGTAAGACTCCAGCGGCGCCGCGGGCGGCTTGTAGGTGGCTTGGGGGTGATAGGGAAAGCGCTTCTGGTCGTCGGCAAACAGGTGGATGTGCGTGTCCACCAGGACGCTCGCCGGCGGGGCCAGCGAGGCCGCCGCCGCAGCCAGCAATTCACGTCGTGTCATGAGCCTATCCTACCGCGTTACCAGCCGGATCAGGCTGACGTTGACCCCATAGGGACGGTCGTCGGCGGGAATGTGGACCACCGGCTCGGCCTGGATCGTCACCAGGTACTCGGGGGCGGCAGGGAGGGGCGCTTCGAGCAGAAACGTTCCGGGCTGGCGCAGGACCAGTGCTCCCACCGGGACGCCGTTGGCCAGCAAAGACACCCTGAGAGTGGAGTGCTCGCGGAAGGAAACCTCGGCGGCGTAGCCCCGCACCCGGAGCCTCCAGGAGCTTGGCCCCAGCGGCCGCAATACCGCGGAGGCCTCGCGGCCCATCCACCGGTAGCGGCTGCCGTAGACGCCGTCCAGGCCGTACCAGCCCGCGCGCAGCTTGGACTCGTGGCCGGCCAGGCTGAAGTCGATGTTGTCGTCGCGGTCGCCGGGGTAGAGCTGGGCGCGCTCGCGCGACGGAAGCAGGTTGTAGACGCCGCCCTCCTCCGGGGCCGTGTAGGTACAGGCAGTGCAGTGCAGGTGGTTCCGGACGGTGCGGTGCAGCGAACTGGCGCAGTCGGGGCACTGCAGGACGCGCTCGAAGCGGTTCGGATCGAAGTCGCCGTCAGAGGCCACGCCGCCTTTGCGGCACAGGCCGGTGATAGAGCCGCCCAGCAGCTCCGACGCCAGCCACTGGGACCGCCGGCGCTCGGCCCAGCAGGCCAAGCGCTTCACCCACCGCTCGCCGGGTCCGCGCTCGGGCACGTCGACCAGGAAGCATGTCTCCGGGAAGTAGCGCGAGGCCAGGCGGCGCCAGGCGCGGCCGTCGAGACCGTGGTTCTGCTCGATGCCGAAGGTCTCCTCCTGGCGCGATCCGATCACGTCCTGGGCGATGTATCCCAGCAGTCCCCACCGGAACAACCGCCGCTCCCAGGGGCGCATCTGGTGCTCGTAGGGGCTGCGGTAGAGCCGCAGGGACAGTATCCGCTGGAGCGGTTCTTCGGCAAACACGAAGACGCCGCCCGGCGCCAGCACCCGCTCCACCTCGGCGAACACCCGCTCGACGCCCATGAACTGGCTGAGCATCTGGTAGGCCAGGACCAGCCGCAGGGAATGGTCGCGGAACGGCAGGCGCGCGGCGTCCCCGCCCAGACGCACGGGGGCCCGCGTCAAGCCCCACTGGTCCATCAGCGCGATGCCGTGGCGCAGAGCGTCGGCCGAGATGTCCAGGGCGAAGCCATCGGCGCCGAAGCGGTCGGCGACCATGTAGCTGGTATGCCCGGCGTTGGCCCCGATTTCGAGGAAGGGCGTGAACCGCCCGATGAACTCGGCATGCCCCGCCAGCACCGCCCCGCGCCGCTCGTTCTCTTCGGCGTAAACGCGAATCGCGGTCTCGGGCTCGCCGAGCGAGGCGAAGTTGTGGAACTCGACCTCGGCCTGCTTGGTGCGGAGGGACTGGGCTTCCACAAGATCATTGTATCTATCCAGCGGACGGCACTACCCCCAGACGGAAGGCTTACATTACCAGGTGTGAACGAGAGCAAACGACGGCGGCTCGACCAACCGCTCCGTTGAAAATCACCTGACGGAGGCGGGGCTGAAGCCCCGCGCGGGCTGCAGCCCGCCCCACGGGGAGTCGGCGACACGTGGGCCGCGGAACGTGTGCCGCCGGATGGCTTTCACCTCTTCCGCCTCCAGCCGCAGGACACCCTCCACCAGGTCCTCCGGGGTGACCATGCGCTTGCTGATTCCATTGGACCGGTGCTGCGTCGTCGCCGCCAGAATGTGGTACACCTCATGGGCCAGCACTCTTCCCAGCGCCTGCCCCAGCAGACTCTGCATCTGGACGAAGGCTTCGTTATTCACCGCCGGCTGGATCATGCTTCGCACCTCATCACAATCCACCGCGCAATACGAGAGCAGCTTCCCATCCGAAATCTCGGTCCGGCCCAGCACCCGCGGGGAGACCGAATCCACCGGCCTTTGGGACGGCGAGATGGTGCACCTTCCCCGCAGACGCACGTTCACCAGCAGGTTGGCGATCTGTTCACGCCGATCCTGGGGCCCGAGGCGCCACTCGAACCGGAGATCGAACGGGCGGAGGACGTACTCCAGCTCGCGTTGCATACTGTTCAAAGCCAGTGGGGAGAAATCCTGCTCAAACGTGAGGACCAAGGCAAAGACAGTTTCCCGCTCTTGCTGGGCTTTGCCGGCCAGGACGGTGGCAGCCAGCAGACTCAGCCCGACTGCCACCGCCCGTCCGCGCGAGGTTGGCCGACGATCCACCATCCCCGCTTACGCCGCCGCCGGCTGGATCCCCCGCCTCTCCAGCGGGACCACCCGGCGCAACCCACCGCCGGTGTAGATCTGCCGGGGCCGCGCGATCTTCTGTTCGGCGTCTCCGAGCATCTCCTGCCACTGGGCCAGCCATCCGGCCGTCCGCGGGATGGCGAACATCACCGTGAACATGTCCGGCGTGAAGCCCATGGCCTGGTAGATGATTCCCGAGTAGAAGTCCACGTTCGGATAGAGTTTGTGCTTGATGAAGTACTCGTCCTCGAGCGCAATCCGCTCGATCTCCAGCGCCACATCCAGCTTGCGGTTCCGTCCGGTGACCTCGAACACCTCCTCGGCGATCCGCTTGATGATCTTGGCCCGCGGATCATAGTTCTTGTACACGCGGTGGCCGAATCCCATGAGCCGCCCGTGGCCCTGTTTGATCTGCTGGATGTAGGCGGGGACCCGGTCTTTGGACCCGATCTCTTCGAGCATCCGCAGGACTTCCTCGTTGGCCCCGCCGTGCAGCGGTCCCGAGAGCGCCGCCGCCGCGCCGGCCGTGGTCACGTACGGGTCGGCCTGCGCGCTGCCCACCGCCCGCATCACGTTGGTCGAGCAGTTCTGCTCGTGGTCGGCGTGCAGGATGAACAGCACGTCCAGAGCCCGCGCCAGCGTCTGGTTGGCCGCGTACTTCGGCTCCGTCTTCTTCCACAGCATGTTCATGAAGTTCTCGGTGTAGCTCAGCTCGTTGTCCGGGTGTACGTATGGCATCCCCAGGCTGTGCCGGTAGGCGTAGGCGGCCAGGGTGGGCATCTTGGCGATCAGCCGTACGATGTGCAGCCGGCGCACCTCCGGATCGAGGATCTTCCGCGCGTCGGAATAGAACGTCGACAACGCCGCCACCGTCGAGATCAGCATCCCCATGGGATGGGCGTCGTGATGGAACCCGTCCATGAACTTCTTGATGTTTTCGTGGATCATGGTGTGATGCATCACCAGGTCCAGCCAGTCGGTCATCTGGTCGGGCGTGGGGAGCTCCCCGTAGAGCAGCAGGTAGGCCACCTCCAGGAAGCTGCAGTGCTCGGCTAACTCGTCTACGGGATACCCGCGGTAGCGAAGGATCCCCTTATCCCCATCGATGAAGGTGATCGCACTCCGGCAGGAGGCGGTATTGAGGAAAGCGGGATCATAACTCATCAGCCCAAAGTCATCCGGCGCGGTATTGAACTGGCGCAGGTCCATGGCCCGCACGCTTCCCTGGTGCAGGGGAACGGTCGTGGTCAGGCCCGTTCGGTTATCAGTTATGGTGAGACTGTCTTTGTCCATTTTAGAGCCGGCCTCCTAATGGACAACTGACATGCATGGGGGATACCAAACCCGGAGGGGACGCCGGTCAAGCCCGGGAAAACCCCGGGAACCGCAGTGGAATACCTAGACTAGCAGCGCGTGGTAAGAGGAGACTACCGCAAATTTGCGGTCGATAGGTTCCGCAGAATCAACGATTTGTGTCTCCCATCCCTCGGGAGAGCGGGGTTTGGCGACGGGCTGCCAGGGACGCCGGTCCGGTCGGGACCGGCCTGGCGCCAGCTCTTAGCGTGCTCGACGCGGAGAATGGGTCGAGACGAGCCTCGACGTATGGCAGGCTCCAGCCTGCGGCAAGCGGCCAGCGGAACGAACTCTCCTTATGGGTGGGCGAAACTCCGCAACTGCGCAGCATCTCCCAGGGCCTGCTCATAGCCCTTCACCAAGTGGTACAGCAGCCGGTCGAAAAAACGGTCTACCAGGTACTCCGCCTCCTCCTCGGCCTGAACCTCCACCGCGGGCTGTCCGAATCCCCAGTCTCGGACAAACCCCACCGTCTGTTCCTTCAGCAACTGCAACCCCCGCACCACCTCGTGGAGCGGGATTCCTTCTTGCTGCCTAACCCGACCCAGAAGCTCATATTGCTCGCTCAGCGCCGGCTCACGGCCGTCGGGCAGCCACCGGTTCAGGTATCGCAGGACGTCCCGCCCGCGGTCTCGCAATTCTGCCTCGGGCAGCTTGCGCAAGTGGGGCAGCTCGGGGTCCCGGTGTATGTGAGCGATCAGACCGTCCAGTATCTGATCGCAGTGGCGCTGCACGTTCTCGATCAGTTTGTGGGACAGCATTTTTCGCCTCCTTTCCGGCACCTGCACCCGCGCGGCCACTTTGGCCGTTCTCGTGCTGGGAAGGCAGTGGACTAGGAGGTGCCCCATGTCTCCGGTCTGGGTTGTCTTGGTTTACGGTTCGTCAGTCCTGCTGGCGGCGCTGTTGCTCCATTTCTTCCATTCCCGATCCTGGTACTGGCATCTCGCGAGCGCGACGCTGGCCATCGCTTTGGGTCTTATTCCGCTGCCGGCAGAATGGGCCGGGCCGAAGGCGGACTTGCTCGTCGGCTTCCTGTTTCTGCTCCTGCTGGTGTGGGGCTTGGCCGCGCCGTTGTTTCGTCTGAAACTCCTCCGGAGGTAATCCTTATGACCGTCGATCTGCTTGCCGCCCTCGTCCTGGCTGTGGCCGTCGTCGCGGCGGGACTTCTAGCGATTCACGAACGAGGACCAGGCCGCCACCGGGAATGGGTCCGGTGCCCGGAAAGCAAGGTGGCCGCCCAAGTCCTGGTGGAGCGCCAGGAAGGCTCCTTCGCCGCCCTGACGCCTCCCGATGTAGTGGCGTGCTCCTTGCTGCCTGAAGGCCAGGTGGACTGCGGAAAGAAGTGCCTCCAGTCCTAAGAACACTTGGCCCCTGACGTGCTCTCTCAGTGGTGGAGGAGAGGCCATGCGATACCGAGACGCGTTGCTGATCGCCCTTTTGATGCTCTTGTCAGCCGGCCCGCTGTTTGCGCAGGCCGAAAAGGCGGCTCCACCGCCCGCGGCCCCGGATACGCGCGCCGCCGACGTCGTGGCTGCTCTCAACAAGTCCACGTTCACGGCCAAGCGAGCCATTCCCGCCTCCGAGAATATCTTCATCGAAGACGGGAAGGTCATAGAGTCGCTGTTTAGCCTGGCCCGACAGGAGAACGGGGTCGCCCTGGCGGCCGGCCGTACCGCCGCTGTTTCCAAGGTGGTCCTGCTGGGCAAGGCGCTGCACGTCTTCTTCGCCAACGACAAGTTCGCCCTGATGATCCTGACCAAGGGGGCCAAGTCCGTCGACGACATGACCGCCGATCAGTTGGTGGAGTTGGCGAAGCAGGCGATGGCCCCGCTGTTCATCACGAAAGAGGGGATGACGCCGGTCACGTAAGTTCACTTTTAAGCTAAGTACTCCACTTCAGAAATTCGCTAACGTATGTGGGATAGGAGCAACACCTCCCACCACATCAAATCTACGGGTAGGGCGTTTCCCACCGGGCGGCGCCCATTTTCCGCCGAGCGCAAATTTGCGCTCGATATCTCCTTGCGAAATCAGCGGTTACGTCTCGCCCTGACCAGCCTCCCCTCTTCTTCAGCCGGGCGCCCGCAGGACCCTCTGGCTCTCATTGCGTATGCCGACGGCACTGGCCAGTCGCACCTGTCCGACTTGCCGCGTCCGGATCTACTGCTACGGATAGGGCGTTTCCCGGCAACTTGACGCCGAACAGCCCAACTTCCGGATGGCGCGTCATCCAGGACCTATGTGCTTTTCTGATCGAGTAAACTAGGCTGTACGCCTCATATGCCGCTCTCTGGCTGTACAAAACTCGGCCCCTACGAGATTCTTGCTCTCATCGGCAAGAACGAAATGGGCGAGGTGTATCGGGCTCGGCGATAGCGCCTCGGCCGATGTTGCCATCAAGGTTTGCGCCGCGCAATTCAGCGAGTGCTTCCACGAAAATAACTGATACTCTGAAGCACAGGAGCGGCCATGGACCTCGAACGCTGGCGGAAAATCGAGCAGCTTTACCATTTGGCCCTAGAACAAGAGCCGGCTCAGCGGAATCGCTTCCTGACCGAAGCCTGTGAAGATGATGCCGAACTGCGCGGGGAAGTGGAATCCCTGCTCGCACAGAGTGGGGTCACGGAGCCTCTGACGGATCAAACGGCGTGGGCTAAAGCCGGCAGCTCGGCAGCGCCACCCGCCGTCTTGACCCCTGGCACAAGACTTGGCCCCTACCAGATTCTCGGCCCGTTGGACGAGGGCGGTATGGGAAAGGTCTACCGCGGGCTGGACACCCGCCTGGGCCGTACCGTCGCCATCAAAATCTCCGCCGAGCAGTTCAGCAAACGATTCGAGCACGAAGCGCGGGCGATCTCGGCGCTGAACCATCCGCATATCTGCACGCTCTACGACGTCGGCCCCAACTACATGGTGACCGAGCTGGTGGAAGGCGAAACCTTGGGCGACTGGCTCAAACGCGCGCCGGCCGTGGAGCGCCGCCTGGAGATTGCGAAGCAGGTGCTGGAGGCGCTTCGCGCCGCGCATGGTGCGGGCATCATCCATCGCGATCTGAAACCCGCGAACATCATGGTTCGCTCCGACGGCTACGTCAAGGTTCTGGACTTCGGTCTGGCCAAGCGGATGCCGGCCTCGGGTGTGCTCCAGAACGAAGACACCGCAACAAATTTAAGTATTCCGGGCCAGATCCTGGGCACCGTTGCTTACATGTCGCCGGAGCAGATCCAAGGGCAGGAAGTCGATCCGCGCAGCGACCTGTTCGCGTTCGGGATCGTTCTCTACGAAATGCTGACAGGCGAGCATCCGTGGCGCCGCCGGTCGGCGGTGGATACGCTGCACGCGATTCTTCACGATGACCCGCCTCCGATGCAGGCCGCTTTGGCCGGCGTCGTGGATAAGCTTCTCTGTAAGAATCGCGAGGAGCGTTATTCATCGGCTGAAGCGGTTCTCGAAGACCTTGCGAGCCCAGCGCCTCCACAAGCGCCACAGCCCCGCGGTCTCACCCGGCTGATCGTCCTTCCGTTCCGACTCCTGCGGCGGCATGAGGCGTCCGACTTCTTGTCCGTCAGCTTGCCTGACGCCATCACCAGCTCGCTTGCCGCAATTGATTCCCTGGTGGTGCGGTCCACCATGGCAGCCTCCCGTTTCGCAGCGTCGACGGAGCTCGACGTGAATGCAATCGCCGGGCAGGCCCAGGTCGATGCCATTCTTACGGGCACGATCCTGTCGGATGGCGAGCATCTCCGGGTGACCACTCAACTGGTCGAAGCGCCCAGCGGCACGGTGCTCTGGTCCAACAGTTCGCAGGTGTCTTTGCGGGACATCTTCCAGCTTCAGGATGAGCTGGTCGATCGGATTGTTCAGTCTCTGACGCTTTCGTTGACGGCTCGCGAGCGTCTTGCCCTCAAGCACGACGTGCCTGCCAGCGCGATGGCGTACGAATACTACCTGCGCGCCAATCAGCTTGCCGCCCCCGCGGCCGCCGGCGACGTGCCCAACATGAGCCTGGCGCGAGACCTCTATCTGCGCTGCGTGGACCTCGATCCGAAGTATGCGCCGGCGTGGGCCTGCCTGGGACGAGTTCACCGCTTCATCGGGAAATTTGTGGAAGTCAACGCCCACAACCTTGCCCGTGCGGAAGAGGCGTTTCGGAAAGCCTTTGCGCTCAACCCCGACTTGGCGCTGGCGCACAATTTCTATACTTCTCTGCAGACCGATTTGGGGCAGTCACTGGACGCGATGGAGCGCCTGCTGAAACGGGCACATGCGCATCGCAACGACCCCAATCTATTCACGGGACTGGTGCAGGCTTGCCGTTACTGCGGCCTGCTGGAGGCTTCCGTTGCCGCTCACAAGCATGCGAGACAGCTCGACCCTAACGTCCGGACCAGTGTTGCCTACACCTACCTTCATCTGGGTAACTTCCAGAAGGTGCTGGAGCATTGCGGCCTCATCCATGCGCACGTCAGGATACCGTCGTTAGCGGCTCTGGGCCGCGAGCAGGAGGCGATCGAACAATCGCGAGAACTGGAGAAAACCTGCCCGAAACTATTGTTGCCCTGGTCCGCCATGTGGCGGCCTTATCTGGAGGGCGATCGCGGAAAGAGCTTGGAAGCACTCGATCAAGCGCTGGGGTCTGTCCCGACGGATCCAGAGGGGTTTTTTTGTGCAGCGTGCCTGCTGGCGAGATTGAACGAGACCGAACGCGCGCTAGAGTTGCTGTCCGTGGCAGTCGACCAAGGATACGGCTGCCACTATGCTCTCTCGTGCCATCCCTGGCTGGATTCGTTGCGCTCTCATCCCCGGTTTAAAGAACTCGCGAACCGCGCCGAGGTACTGGGTCTCCAAGCCCGAACCGTCTTCCTCGACAACGAAGGGGACCGGTTATTAGGAGTTCGGGTGGAAAGACTGAGGAACGAAAAGGGCGGCGGCTACGAGGCCGGCATTCGCCATTAGTAACCGGCGGAAATCGTCGATAACAGCCTCACTTTTAAAGGGTTGGCTATAGCTCCCGGTTGGTCGACTACACGGAAGTGATCCAGTTTGACGCATTGTCGCTAGCCTTGATCGGAAATGGCTCGGCAGGAAAATGCTGGAGAGAAGCCGGGAAGGTCGGGCCGAGGCATTTTCGATAAGGAGACTTGAAGGAAGCCGCTGGCGCTTGCGGCGGACGTGGTCAGCTATGGGATTTGAGTGGCGTTTTGGTACCCATAGTACCCCAAAAAATGGCGACCGCGTGTCAGACTTCCGGCGATATTCATCTGCGCCCATGATCTTACTTCGGACCGGCCCCGCTTGCAAGAGGTGTTGATGCTTGCACGTCAGCTTGAACGACACGCACGCGCAGCGTCCGCCGCGCCAGCGGCTTCGTTCTTGTCGGCAAGCCGTGGAAGTGGCTGTTATCCGATTAGTCCCCACAAGTCGGCTTGTGGGTGGTAGTACGCATCCGTGCCCGTCACTTGGCCGTAACACGCCCGACGCTTCCCTTTGCCGCTGACGAGCAGCGGTCGACCTTCATTCCGCGGGTTGGCGACGATGTGTCCAAGTGGCAAGCGATCGACGGCCACAAGCGCCTTTCTCGTTCCTGACCCGCGAGATCGTGCGGCGAGGAGGCCAGTTCAGCGGTTTGTGCGTGATACGGCCGAGTGGCCGGCGCGCGGAATGTCGATGGCCACGAGGTCCTCGGAAGACGTGAGCGTACTTCTGGAAGCGTGTACTAAGGCACCCAATAGACTTCTTCCCGCACCGACTCCTTGGCGAATCCTGCCCGCTTCAGCACCCCTTTAACGTTCTCGATCATAGCGGGGTTGCCGCAGGCGTAGGCGGTAGTGTCGTGGGCGGTAAAGCCCAGGGCGTCGAGGTGCTTGCGGGCGACGTCTTCACAACGGCCGGTTTCGCCTTTCCAGTCGGATTCGAGCCAGATGCGGCTGAGGCTGGGAATGTAGCGCAACCAGGCGTGACGTTCGGCCAGCCCGCTCAGCTCCTCCCGGTAGCCGAGCTCCACCGAAACGCTGGCCCCGTGCAGCAGGGCCAACCGGTAGGGGATGGCCTCGCCGGCCTCCGCCCGCGCGGCCAGCTCACGCACCATGCTCACAAAGGGGGCGACACCGGTGACGGTGGCAACCAGGAAGTGATGGGGGTGACCGCCGGCAGTGTCGAGCACGAAGCGTCCCTTGGCGCTGCGGCGCAGGTAGACTTGGCCGCCCGGGCCCACGTCGTAAAGCTGCGGCGTGAGCTGGCCGTGCCGCACCAGCTCCAGGAAAAACTCCAGTTCGGTTTCGAGCGGCGAAGAAGCCACCGAGTAAGGCCGCTCGATCATCTTGCCGCCCGGGACGTCGGGGGCCGGCAGGCCGACGGTGACGTATTGTCCGGCACTGAAAGCGATCTTCTCCTCGGGCCGGAGGCGCACGACCCACAGCTCGGGCGTAATCTCACGGCGGGTGACAACGGTGGCGGTGACGTATTTGGAGTCCATCAGGCAGACAGTTCCTGGAGTTGGCGGGGGGCGTCTTTCAGCTCGGGGATCTCGATTTCGACCCGGGTGCCACGGCCAGCCCGGCTGTCGATGCGCATCCGGTAGCGGGGCCCGAACAGGACCTCCAGCCGCTCGCGCACGTTGCTGACGCCGATGCCGCGGTTGTAGATATCGTCCATTACCTCGGCGGGGATACCGACGCCGTCATCCTCGATCGTGACGGTCAGACGGCCGTCGGCGGCGCGGGCCCGAAGCTGGATGGAGCCGCCTTCCACTTTGGAGCTGAGGCCGTGCTTGATCGAGTTCTCCAGAATCGGCTGTAGCATCATACTGGGCACCAGCGCCTCCAGGGCGGCCGGGTCGATGTCCTTCACGATTTTCAGCTTGTCTCCGAAACGGACGACTTCGATCGACAGGTAGTCGTCGATCAACTCCAGCTCGTCGCGCAAAGGACTAAAGGTATCATGTTTTCGCAACAGCCGTCGCAGGATGGTGGAGAGCTTGAACACCAATAACCGGGCCCTTTCCTGATCGGTGCGGATCAGCGAGGCGACCGAGTTGAGGGTATTGAACAGGAAGTGCGGATTGATCTGGCTGGTCAGGGCGTCCAGCTTGGCCTGGATGAGCAGGCGCTGCTGCTGCTCGATCTTCATCTCGTTGCGGGTATTGCTCCAGATCCGCAGCGGCAGGGCTACGCAGATGACCGTGGTGACATAGAGGGCGACGAAATCCACCGGGGCCGCGCCGGCCCAGCGCGGGTAAAGGTTGAACAACTTGGCTGGAAACAGATAGGCCAGCAGCACCCGTAAGAACTCCAGCGAGATGCAGGCGAACAGCAGGAGCATCTGGAAGGCGGCGCTCGGTCCGCGCCGGCGGTAGCGGAACCAGCGGTAGATGCTGAGATCGACGAAGGGGGAGAAGCGCCAGATGTCCTCGGGCTCGGGGGCCAGGTCGCGAAGAAACCCGCCCAGGGCGCCCACCCCGATCATCAGCGGCAGCGCCAGGATCTCCTGGGAGAGGAAGGCCGGCAGGCCGATCAGAGACCCGCCGAGCGATCCGGCCACATAGCCACCGAGCAGACCCGCCACCAGGGCTCCTTCCAGACTCAGGTCCACCGCCTGGTAGCCCGCCAGTATCCGGACCAACGGCGCCACGGCAAAGATGCCCCCCAGCCACAGACCGAACTGGAGCCGCTGCCGCAGCGTCCGTTCCTCGCGCAGGAGCATGCGCTTCACCGGATTCCACCGCACCAGGATGCTGGCCAGGGCGGCGACGGTGCCGATTTTAACCAGCAGGCTGACCAGGAATTGTTGCTCGGTGGGCATGGGCGGGAGACAAGCCCATTATAAGCTCCGTATAATGGGTTCTTAAGAGCACCCCGTGGCAGTCCACATACACCAGGCGGCCGAGGCCGACTTTCCGTGCCGCTTTGGCCACTTCCGCATCTTCGGATTCGAGGCGCAGGACCACGGCAAGAGCGAAGAGCTCGTGGTGCTGAAGCTGGGAGACTTGGCGGCCCCCGGACCGGCGCCGCTGGTGCGGATCCACTCCCAGTGCCTCACCGGCGACGTCTTCGGCAGCCTGCGCTGCGACTGCCGGTCGCAACTGGAGATGGCGCTGGAGCGGATTGCCGGGGAGGGCCGCGGCCTGCTGGTCTACGAGGCCGAGGAAGGGCGCGGCATCGGGCTCACCAACAAGCTGAAGGCCTACCAGTTGCAGGATGCGGGGGCGGATACGGTGGAGGCCAACCAGCAACTGGGCTTTGACGCCGACTTGCGGACCTATCAGGCGGCGGCGGCGGTCCTGCATCATTTCGGAATCGTGCGGGTACGCCTGCTCTCCAACAACCCCGACAAGATTCGGGCGCTGGAGGGAGCGGGGATTCAGGTCGAGGAGCGGGTACCGTGCCAGGCGCCGGCTACGGCGCGGACTAAGGGATACCTAAAGACCAAGAAGAAGAAGCTCGGTCACTTGTTGGAGGGGCTGTGAGGCTGTGGACCGATCGTCCACAGCCTACAGCCGATATAGCCCGACTAGAAGAAGAAGCGTAGCGAGAGCTGCAGGTTGCGCTCGCTGCTCTTGCTCGTGACCTTGCCGAACGCCTGGCTGGTGGGAGTCCGATTGGGACCGCCCCAGTTCGGGTGGTTGACGAAGTTATACGCTTCGGTGCGGAACTGGAATCCGGTCTTCTCGGTGATCATGAACCGCTTGAAGAGGCCCAGGTTCCAGTTCTGGAAGCCGGGACCGAAGATCAGGTTGCGGACCCGCTGGTTGTTGAACGTGCCCGCCGCCGGCCTGGTGAAGATCGCCGAACCATCGGCGTTCTTGGTGTTGAACCATAGGGCCGGATCGGCGGCGCCGCCGGCGGCGAAGTTGTGGACGATGGAGGGGTCGCCGTTAGCCACCCAGGCTTGGCCGAGACCGCTCATGCTGCCGAGCGAACCCACGCCGGCGAAGTCGTCGCCGGTGCCGACCGAGGCGGGGGTGCCGGTTTGGAACTGGGTAACCCCGCTGATCTGCCAGCCGCCCAGCAACTTCCCGGCCACATTGTGCTGGTTGCGTAAGAATGGCAGCTCGTAGATATAGCTGAACAGGAGGATGTGGCGGGTGTCGAAATCCGCCGGACCCCACATGGCGCTGCGGTCTTGAGCGTTGGGCAGAATATCGCGCTGGGCGGAGCCGTTGTCGTCGGTTTTGGATAGGGTGTAGGCCACGCCGAAGCTCGAACCCTGCGTGAAGCGCCGGGTCCAGTTGAGCTGCAGTCCGTGGTAAATCGAGCTGGCCACGTTGTCGGTCTGGCGGATCACGGCGAAGCCTTTGTAAGGCCGCAGGAAGTCCGGATTGATGCCCGGGTTGGCCTGGATGGTGCCGGGGAGCAACTGGTTGATGTCGCGCTCCTGCTGGAGGTGCAGACCGCGGCGGCCCACATAGGCCACCGAAACCACCGACTTCAAAATGGTCTGGCGCTCAACGGTGAAATTCCAATTCCAGGCCTCTGGGTTCTTGAAAGCCTTGCTCTGGGTGGTCACCGTCAGCGGGAATTGATTCTGGGAACCGCCGCCGGGGTTATCCACGCTGCCCAGGGACACGGAGGCGATCGGCTGGAAGGGCGGGTTGCCACCCAGGAAGACCGAGTCGCTGACCCCCAGGCGGGTATAGAAGCGTCCCACGCCGCCGCGCAGCACGGTCTTGTCGCCCAGACTGTAGGCGACGCCGAGCCGCGGCTGGAACTGGCTGTATTGGATATCCGAATAGCGATCCGGCACGCCCCGGAACAGGGCATTAAAATCCGCGGTGTCGGCCGCCGGCACGCGGCCCTTGGCGTAGCTCGGGAACCCGCTCCCCGGAATCACGATCCCGTTGTACCGATCGCCCGAGCCGGGCACGATGTAGCCGGTCCGCGGATCCTGCCGCACCGCTTTGCTCGCATCATAGTACGCCGGGTCGAAGACGTCCATGTTCGCCCACAGCGCGTGATAGGGAATGATCACGCTGTAGCGGAGACCGAGGTCCAGGTGGAGTCTCTGGGTGACCTTCCAGGAATCCTGCACAAACCCTTCCCACATGCTGCCGCGATAGAGGGTGTAAGAGCGGCGGCCGATTTCGGCATAAACGTCGAACAGGCCCAGAGCGGCATTACCAATACCGATGCCGGAGGTGGCCCCGCCGCCAGTGCGCGAGTCGCTGAAGGCGAAGCGACCGTTCTGGTTGTTGGTGCCCCCGGGGACGCCGGAGACGTTGATCTGGTCGAAGTCGTTCTCGCCCGATTTCTCGTAGGAGATCCCGAACTTCAGGATGTGACTGCCCTTGATCCAGCTCAGGGTATCGGAAGCGGTGTAGATCGGTCCGGAGGAGTGCGAGGGGTACGGACCGCCGGTCAGGCCGTAGAAGTTGGGGATGACCACGTCGGGAATGCGGGTCGCGATTTCCTTGCCTTCCGGGAACAGATAGGGGTAGTTGATGCCGGCCTTGGTGCGATTGAAGAAGTGGGCCTCGTCGACCGGGATGTAGACGTCATCCAGGCTGACGGTGGCCAGCGCCTCATTGATCAAGTTCGGGCGGACGGTCCAGACGTAGCTCAGGGAATTGGTTTGATTGGGGCGGTTGAAGAACTTGGGCGTGCGATCGGAACCGCCGTCGAACGGCTGGTATTCCACATACGCGAAGTTCTGCCGCCGGAAGGCGACGCGGTGCCGCTCGGAGGGAAGCATGTCCACGGCCAGGGTGTCCTTGCGCTGATCGTAGGGGTGCGTGGCCGCCCCGTACCAGTTCTGGTTGCCGTTGACAAAACCGGAGAGGTTCGGCTCCGGGTAGGCGCGCAGCAAGCCGATCCCATTGGGGCTGAGGCGGGTCGGCGGAATGATATTGTTCGCGAACGGCGTGCAGCTCGCCGCGCCGACGGACGGGCAGGTGGTGGGGTCGGAGAGCGTCACCGTCCGGCCGTACCACACGTTCCTCGGATCCAGCAACTGGCTGAAGTCGCCGTTGCGCATCTGCACGGTCGGCACGGCCTGGAACACGGTGTCGGTGGGACGGAACTTCACCCACTCCTGGCCCCAGTACCAGAAGACCTTGTTCTTGTCTTTGTTGAACTTGCCGGGGATGTAGAGCGGGCCGCCGATGTTGTAACCATACTGGTTGTACCGGAAGGGCGGCACGAAGTTGGTAGCGGCGTTGGAGTTTCGCGACCAGGTATTAGCGTTGAGGTGGTCGTTGCGGAAGTACTCGAACAGGGCCCCGTGGAACTGGTTGGTGCCGCTCTTGGTGACGACGCGGATCTGGCCGCCGGAGGAGCGCCCGTACTCGGCGCCGTAGTTGGCGGTGAGGACCTGCACCTCTTCGGTGGAGTCCACGTCGGCGGCGCCGATGCTGGTGCCGTTGGAGCGGGTGCGCACGGCCGGGGCGCCATCGAAAGTGATCAGGTTCTCCGGAGTGCGCGAGCCGTTGATGTTGAAGCCACCGGTGGTCATGCTGAAGGTGAAATTCGCCAGCGAGCTGCCCGACCGCACGCCCGGCATCAACTGGGCCAGCAGGATGGGGTTGCGGCCGTTGAGCTCCAGCAGGTCGATCGCCTGCCGGTCGACCAGTTTGCCGATGGTCGCGGTTTCCGATTGCAGGGTGGCCACCGAAGCGGTAACCTGCACGGTTTCGGTGATCGCGCCCACGGTCAGGGCCACATCGACGGCCGTGTTGATATTCGGATCGAGCTTGTTGCCCGACTGTTCAAAAGTGCGGAATCCGGCCGCCTCCACGCGGATGGTATAGCGGGCCGGCTGGATGTTGCTGATGATATAGTAGCCGCTTTCGTTGGTTACGGTGCGCCGGTCGATGCCGGTCGCCTCGTTGCGGACCGAGACCGAGGCGTTGGGAACAACCGCATTCTGCGGATCCCGGACGAAGCCGGAGATCGAAGCGTTGTCAGACTGCGCGAATGACGGAACAGCCAGGCATAACACGGCTACCGCCAGTAACCACGTGGTTCTGGTACACAAAAGCTTCATGGCTTCCCCCCACCCAATAAGATTCCTTGGCACAAACTCCCGAACGGTATCAGTTTATACCACAACCGCTGGAAAAGCCAGCAAAAAAGGCTCCACCGAGCCGCAACCGCAAGGGAGTTCCCCATGGCCGCAGGCCGCAAGGGCAGGCCACAAGGAGGGATGAAAATGTGGGGCGGCCCGCTTGGCCGGCTTGAGAAAGCCAGGCCGGGCCGGGGGGCCCGGCGCGGCCCAGGGGGGCCGCCCTGCATTTACAGGGAACGGATGTTGAGGCTGGCTGAACC
>JBGOUV010000354.1:0-7410 GCA_041477815.1 Terriglobia bacterium
CTCCTCGAGGCCGAGCGCGATCCCGGGGTCGTCTTCGACGACGAGAATTCTGGTCATACCGTGTGCTCCGCGCACGGCAGCAGTACCGTGAAGACGCTTCCTTCTCCCGGCTTGCTCTCCACCGAGATCTCGCCGCCGTGCGCCTCCACGATCTGCCGCGCCATGGCCAGACCCACGCCGGTTCCCTGGATGGCCGCGGCTCGGGAAGCGGCGCCGCGCACGAACTTGCGGAAAATCTCCTTCTGCTCTCCGGCAGGAATGCCGAGGCCACGATCACGCACGTGTACCCGGATACCCTTCCCCACGCCGGCCAGCTCCACCCACACCGTGTGGCAGTCGGGCGAGTATTTCACGGCGTTGTCCAGCAGATTCCAGAAGACGCGGGCGAGCGATTCGCGGTCGGCACGGACGGGGGGGAGCCCACTACTTTCCTGGAGCTCGATTGCGTACCCGGTCTTGGACGCCTCCTGCCGGAATTCGGCCACGACCTCCCGCAACAGGATGGACGGATCGAGCGGCTCGAACCGGTACTGGATCTCGCCCGCCTCCATCCGCCCGAAATTCAAGAGGCCGTCCACCAGCCGATGCAGGCGATCGCTTTCCTGCAAAAGCACCTGATAGAACTGCCGGCGACGGTCCTCGGTGGAAACGCGGTCGTGCACCAGCAATTCGGAAAGCTGTCGCATGGTGGTGAGGGGCGTGCGAAACTCGTGAGAGACCGCGGCCACGAAGTCGGCTTGCAGCCTGGCCACCGTAATCTCCCGCGAAATCGCGCGGTTGACGAGGTAGCCGCCACCCAGGACGAGGACGGCCATCAACGCGATGGCGGCGAGCAACAGGCGACTCCGGCCTGAACCCTCGCCGTTCGTGGTGCTGATGGCGTGCAGCGTCCAGGGCAAACGAGTGGCAGACGCCGTCCGAACCGACTGGCGGGAGACGGGACCTTCCGGACGTCCCAAAACCGGGCGTCCCTCCGCGTCGGTCAAAGCGAAGTCCACATGCTGGGCAGCACGGAGGGAGCGTAGTTCGGCGAGCGACTGGAGGAATGGCGGCCCCACCAGCGCGACGACGAGCCGATCTGGGGAAGAGCGCGAAAGAACCAGCACGGACCTGTCCTCGGCCCAGACCGTGCGGCGGCCGCGCGTATGTGGTTCCGGGCGAATGGCTGCCTGCCATTCCTTCCAAGCCGCTTCGGCGGCTGCGGCGAGGGCCAAGCGGTCCCGTTCGTCGGGGTCGGCGGCCGCGCGGCCGAGCCAGCGCCGGGTTTGCTCCTTCGCAAACCCGTAGGAGGCGCGGGTCAGCAGCCAGCGGCCGTTCCGGAGATCGGCGTCCAGCAAAGAGGCTTGGCTCCTCAAGTCCTCCTGCTTGTTCAAAGCCTCGAAAAGGAGCGCACTGCCTTGCAGCGCCAGCAGGCCCGCGGGCAAACCGTTGACTCGGGTGTCAGCCAGAGTGCCGAGTTCCCGGAAAGCGCCCAGAGCGCGGGGAATGTCTCCGCTCTTGCGGTAGTTCCGAGCGAGCCGAACCAGAGCGCCGCCCCTGACCGCCGGGTCCTTCGCCTGGGCCAGCTCGTTCAGTGCGCGGATCGCGCCTGTGGGGCCGGGACTCTGGAATTCCAGAGCCTCCACCGCCGCAAACACGCTGGGCGAAGGCTCCCCGGCGGCCGACGTCGCCGGATAGAATGCCAGTGCCGCGCCCGTGTGGCGGAGGACTCCCTGAGGCCCGAAGACCACGAGAGACACGCCCTGGCGACCGCTGTCAGGGACGGTGGCAAGCATCTCGTCGATTTCCGCGAGAGCACGTTCCAGCGCTGCGGCGCCGAGATCGGCGGCGTGATCCCGGCGTTCCTGCGCGCGCTGCTTCTCCAGCGCCCGGTCCTGCTCGACCAATCTCCAGCCGAGCCACCCAAGACCGATGGCGGGCGCCAAGGTAGTAGCGACAAACAAGACGAACAGCCGGCGCGATCGCAACATGCTCCAGAGGTATTGTCTCGCAACGATGTCAAGGCGAGTTCTACCCTTTGTTAAGGTTCTGCAAAGACCTCCGCGATCAACTCAATTTCCACGCAAGCCCCCAGCGGAATCTGAGCCACGCCGAACGAACTGCGGGCATGGTTCCCCTTCTCGCCGAACACCGCGCCGAAGAGCATCGACGCGCCGTTCGCCACCAGGTGCTGCTCGGTAAAGGTAGGAGCGCTATT
Organism: Terriglobia bacterium; assembly: GCA_041477815.1. GTDB lineage: Bacteria > Acidobacteriota > Terriglobia > Bryobacterales > JACQDG01 > JBGOUV01. The sequence goes on from JBGOUV010000354.1 coordinate 2,198, forward strand.
GACCAGCACCATGATCTTGACGATCCGCTGGATTCGCTCCAGATCACCGAGGGCGGCGTGCAAGGTGCCAAGCAGGTCAATGGCGACGGCCCGCGCGGCTTCCTGACCCTCCGCGGTCGTGACATTCACGCCGAGCTGACCCGCCCAGGGCCGGCCCTCCTTCTTGGCAATGTGGCCGGACACGAAGAGCAGGTTGCCCGTCCGCACCCACGGCACGTAAGCCGCCGCGGGTGACGCCACCGGCGGGAGCGAGATCTGCAGAGCGGTCAATCTATCGTAGATGGACATAGGTATCCTCTCACGTGGTTCGGAAGTCGACTGCGGCGGTGTTGCCGCCACAAACCAGAACGCCCACCCGTTCTCCGGGCTCGGGCCGGTAGCGGCGCGACAAAAGCGCGGCCAGGGCCGCGGCGCCGCCGGGCTCGGCGACAACCCGCAGCACCTCCCAAAGCGTCTCCTGCGCTTTCCGGATGGCTTCATCCGCAACCAGCACGACGCCGCTGACAAAGGCCTGGGCGATCGGGAACATCAGCTCGCCGACGCGGCCGCCGCCCAGCGAGTCCGCCGCGATGCCGCCTGCCTCCGCGTCAACCGGCCGGCCGGCCCGCAACGCGCTGGTCAGCGTAGGCGCCGCTTCAGGCTCGACGCCTATCAGCTTGATCCGGCCCGAATACCAGGCCGCGATACCGCCGATCAGGCCGCCTCCGCCCACGGCGACGAGCAGCGTATCGAGCTGGGGAGCCTGCGCTTCGAGCTCCAACCCTAGGGTTCCTTGTCCCAGCAGTGTCTCAGTCTGATCATACGCATGAATGGGCAGCGCTCCTGTTTCGGCGGCCCAACGCTCGCTGGCCGCGAGGGCCTCCGCGTAACGCTCGCCCGCGACCACCAGGTTCGCCTGGTACCCGCGAATCCTATCCATCTTGGCCGGTGAGGACACGCTCGGCACGAAGATCGTCGCCGCCTTTCCGAGCTTCCTGGCGGCAAAGGCCACCGCAGCTCCATGATTGCCGCCTGACGCCGCCGCCACACCGGCCGCGGGAACCTCCCGCGTCAACAGGTTGGCAAAGGCGCCGCGCGCTTTGAACGAACCCGCGTGCTGCAGGGACTCCAGTTTGAGAACGAGCCTGATAGGATCCACGCCCAGGTCGGCGCCGTTTACCTCGATGACCGGCGTGCGGCGAATGTAGGGCCGGAGGAGTTGTTCGGTAAGGGCAATTCGCTCCCGGCCGATGGTCATGTTTAGGGCCGCACCAGGATCGCAAACGAAAAGAGCATCTCATCCTTGGTGCCCACGGTGCCCAGCCCGCCGGACGGCGGCCTGAGCCCCCAAGCGGTCATCTTCAGCGTGCTGGAGCCTTCGAACGTCAGGGGCGCGCGTCGCATCACTTGGATCACTACCGGTTTCGCAATGCCACGAATGGTGAGATTGCCCTGGACCTCGAACTGCTCGGTTCCGGTGGAGCGGACCGCGCTCGACTCGAAGGTCAGCTCCGGGTATCGAGTCGCCCCGAGCATTTCAGCCAGGGCGTAATTCTGCACCTTCTGGAAATCCTTCTCGCTGAGCCAGGTATCTTTTAACGCCAGGCTGCCGGCCTCGATCCCGACCCGCACCCGCGTGGCTTGAGGCCGGGCGGGGTCGTAAGAGAGTGTCCCGCGGTAGCGCTCGAAGAGGAAGGTGTGCTTTTTGCCCCGCATCAACCCGGTCTTGAATACCTCCAGCGCCAGCCGGTTGCCGGGCGCCGGCGCCAAGTCGTAGTGGACCGCTTCGGCCCCCAGCTGCGTCGCTGCCACCAGGAGAACAGGAGCCAGGTACTTCATACTGATATCATACAAGCATCCGAGACCCTGCCGGAATCCCGGGGATCCGCTCCCTAACCCGGACGAGCCGGACCCAAACAGGACCAATTCTGGAAAAGATGGGGGCACTGCAGAATTGCCCCCGCAGGCCCGTAAACATTGGTGCAAATGCGCATCGCGAAAATATTCTGCCAGTTTCAGCACGAATCTGACTACGCAGGTACTTACGGTCGCGGTTCGGTGACGAATAAATAACGCGCAATGCTCCACAGGATCTTACACCCGGCGGCGATACTGGCGCGGAGATTGCCGGAGATCTTGCTGCTGCCGATGCGGCGCCGGTAGGACACGGGCATTTCGACCACCCGAAGGCCCTTCTTCACCGCTTTGATCTGCATCTCAATGGTCCAGCCATAACCGGGGTCGCGCATGGCGAGGGCCCGCAGGCTCGAGGCTTGGATAGCGCGGAACGGTCCCAGGTCGGTGTAGCAGTGACCGTACAGCAGGCGGATCAAGGTCGTCGCCAGCCAGTTGCCGAAGCGCTGGTGGGGGCTGAGAGACCCGGCTTCAGCGTGGCCCCGCGTCCGCGAGCCGATGACGAGATCGGCCCGGCCGGTCGCGATCTGCTCGACCAGCGCCTCGGCCTCTGTCGGGACGTCGCTGGCGTCGGCGTCCATGAAGACCACGATCTCCACCGCCGCATCCAGCGCTGCGATCCCCCGCAGGCAGGCGCTGCCGTAGCCTCGTCGCGGCTCTCGGACCACGGTCACTCCGGCGGCGCGAGCGACCTCCGCGGTCCGGTCCGTCGAGCCGTTATCCACCACCACCACCTGGGAGTAGAGTCCGGCGGGCAGCGAGCCGAGGACCCGCCCGAGAGACTGCTCTTCATTCAGGGCCGGAATGATTAGCGCAACCCTTGCCGGGGGGTGCTGCGTCATGTTAAAAAGAAAGATAGCAAATCTGGTTTTTGAACCACTGGGTCGATGGACGAGCCGATAACCTCACAAAGCGGCCAGGCGGACGCAGCCGAGTCCTCCACCAATCCCGCCGCGGTGCGTTGGCTGGACCTGCGGGCCTGGGTTCGGGATGTAGTTATTTCCGTCGTCATTGCCGCCATTGTGATTGTGTTCCTCTACCAGCCGGTCAAGGTTGAGGGTACCAGCATGATGCCCTGGCTCACCGACCAGGAGCGTATCTTCGTCAACAAGTTTGTCTACCGATTTGGAGAGATCCAGCGCGGCGACATCGTGGTCTTCTGGTTCCCGCTAGACCCGTCCAAATCGTACATCAAGCGTATCGTGGGCCTGCCGGGCGACATCGTCGAGATCGACCGCGGCGCCGTGATGGTCAACGGCAAACCCGTCCCCGAGCCTTATGTCCCCGAGCAGTACCGCGACTACATGAGCTACCCTGCCAGGACGGTCGAGCCGGACCATTACTACGTGCTCGGGGACCACCGCAACGCCTCCAACGACAGCCGCACCTGGTGGACCGTGGAACGCAGGCGCATTTACGGTAAGGCGGTGTTCGTCTACTGGCCGCTGGAGAAATTCGGAGTGCTGCCATGAGGGGAGAAGGGATTGGATAAAGCCATACTGGCCCTCGAAGACGGGACGGTTTTCGAGGGTGTCAGCGCCGGAGCGCGGTCGGAGTGCTACGGCGAAGTCGTTTTCAACACTGCCATTACCGGCTACCAGGAAATTTTCACAGACCCCTCTTACAGCGGTCAGATCGTAGTTCTGACCTATCCCCACATCGGCAACTACGGCACCGCGCCCGAGGACAGCGAGTCGGCGCGCCCTTACATCGAAGGCCTCGTGACGCGTGAATTCTCGCAGATCGCGAGCAACTGGCGGTCTAAGGAGCACGCTGCGGACTTCCTGGCCAAGTCGCGGATCCCCGTAATCTCCGAGATCGACACGCGGCTGCTGGTGCGTCGCCTGCGCTCGCGCGGCGTGATGCGTGGCGTAATTTCGACCATGGAGCTGGACCCGGCCAAGCTGGTCGAAAAGGCGCGCGGGGTTCCCTCCATGGCCGGCCTGGATCTGGCCACCGGGGTCTCCACCAAGCATCGCTACGAGTGGACCAAGGCCATCGAGGGCTGCTCCCCGTCGGAGCTGGTGGGCGAAACGCGCGCGCCTCGCCTCCACGTGGTCGCCTATGACTACGGCATCAAGCACAACATCCTGCGCCGGCTGGTTCACGTGGGTTGCCGCGTCACGGTGGTGCCGTCACTCACCAGCGCGGAAGACGTCCTCGGCCTGAAGCCCGACGGCGTGTTTCTCTCGAATGGTCCCGGCGACCCGGAGCCGCTGGTGGAGCAGGCCGCCAACGTCCGCCGCCTGCTCGGCCGCGTTCCCATCTTCGGCATCTGCCTGGGCCACCAGATTCTCGGTCTCGCCGTCGGAGGCAAGACCTACAAGCTCAAGTTCGGGCACCGCGGCGCCAACCATCCCGTCCTCAACCTCACCAACCAGCGCGTCGAGATCACCTCTCACAATCACGGCTTCGCCGTCGATCCCGACTCCCTCAACCTCAACGAGGTCGACGTCACCCACGTCAACCTGAACGACCAGACTTTGGAAGGCTTCCGCCACCGCAATTATCCGGTATTCTGCGTGCAGTATCACCCCGAGGCGGCCCCCGGACCGCACGACTCGCACTACCTGTTTGAAGAGTTCGTCAAGCTGATGAGCACGAATGCCCAAGCGCACTGATATCCATAAGATACTGATCATCGGGTCGGGTCCCATCATCATCGGGCAGGCCTGCGAGTTCGATTACTCCGGCACCCAGGCTTGCAAGGCGCTGCGCAGCGAGGGTTACGAGGTGGTGCTGGTCAACTCCAACCCCGCCACCATCATGACCGACCCGGAGCTGGCCGACGCCACCTACGTCGAGCCTCTGACCCGCGAGTATCTCGAGGAGATCATCAAGCGCGAGCGCCCGGACGCGCTGCTTTCCACCGTCGGCGGCCAGACGGGCCTGAACCTCTCGGTCGAGCTAGCCGAAACCGGCGTCCTCGACAAGTACGGCGTGGAGCTGATCGGCGCCAAGATCGAGGCCATCAAGAAGGCCGAGGACCGGCTGCTGTTCAAGGACGCCATGCGCAAGGTGGGCCTGGAGTCGCCCTTTTCGCAGCTCGTCACCAACGTCAAGGACGGCGTGGAATTCGCCGGCCGGGTGGGCTATCCCGTAGTACTGCGTCCTAGCTTCACCTTGGGCGGGTCGGGCGGCGGCATCGCCTACAACAGCGAGGAGCTCCTGGAGCTGCTGGCGCGGGGTCTCGACCTGTCGCCGGTCCACGAGGTGCTGATCGAGGAGAGCGTGCTGGGCTGGAAGGAGTTCGAGCTGGAGGTGATGCGTGATCTCGCCGACAACGTCATCATCATCTGCTCCATCGAGAATTTCGACCC
>JBGOUV010000418.1:0-5820 GCA_041477815.1 Terriglobia bacterium
CGTCGAGAGAGATGACGCCCACGCCCTGGGTGCGCTGCGTCCAATTGGGGTTCTCCGTCAGGAGGCGTTCGGACTCGTCGATACGGCTGGGGCACAGCGCGATCACCTGCCGGACCCGCTCGAAGAGGGCGCGCGGCGGCTCCAGGGCCAGGCCTCCGATGCGGATGAAGCTGGTCATCATGCGCTGGCCGGAAGCCATCTCGAAAATCTTCAGCAGTTCCTCGCGCTCGCGGAAGCAGTAGAGGAACACGCTCATGGCCCCTATGTCGATGGCATGGGTACCGAGCCAGACCAGGTGGCTGTTGAGGCGGGTCAGCTCGGCCAGCAGCACCCGCATCCACTGGGCTTTGGGCGGGGGCTCCAGGCCGAGCAGCTTCTCCACGGCCAGGCAATAACAAAGGTTATTGACCAGGGGGCAGAGGTAGTCCACCCGGTCGGTCAGGGTGACGACCTGGGCCCACATCTTGTTCTCGGCCGTCTTCTCGATGCCCGTGTGGAGGTAGCCGACGTCGGGCTGCGCCCGGAGAACCGTCTCGCCGTCCAGTTCCAGCACCACGCGGAGCACCCCGTGCGTGGAGGGGTGCTGCGGACCCATGTTCAGGATCATGGTGCGCGGGGCGGTGACGTCTGTAGCCATCAGCGTGGTCCGCTCAGCGGATAGTCCTTTCTTAAGGGATGGCCTTCCCAGCCCTCCGGCATCATGATGCGGCGCAGGTCGGGGTGGTGGCGGAACCGGATGCCGAAGAGGTCGAATATCTCGCGCTCATACCAGTTGGCCGCGCGCCAGACGCCGGTCACCGAGTCGATCTCGCTGTCCGCGCCGCCCAGCCGGGCTTTTAGGCGCAGATAGTGGTTCCGGTCGAAGGAATGCAGGTTGTAGACCACCTCGAAGCGCGGCTCGGTGGGGTACCAATCGACGGCGGTAATGAAGCTGAGCCGGACGTAGCGCTGTTCTTCCTGGAGGTAGCGGCAGGCTTCGACGAGGCGCGGGGGATCGATCCAGACGATGTCCTGGCCGTGCTCGGTGCGGGCTTCGACTACCGCCGGAATGGACTGCAGTTCTGCGGTGAGCATCCTTTAGTGCCTGTCGCTGCGGGCCCAGTCGAGCGCGCCCTTCTTCCACAGGAAGAAGAAGCCGGCCAGAATCAACGCCATGTAGATCAGCATGCTGACGAAGCCGTACATCTTCAGATCGCGATACACCACGGCCCAGGGGAAGAGGAAAACGATCTCCACGTCGAACAGGATGAAGATCATCGCCACCAGGTAGAACTTCACGCTGAACCGGCCGCGTGCATCGCCCACCGGCGGGATGCCGCACTCGTAGGGAGCCGACTTGGCTTGGTTGGCGACGCGGTGACCCAGGACGTAGGAGGCGGCCAGAATGCCCCCCGCGATAAGGATCGCCAGTAGTGCCTGGAGCAGGATCGGAAAGTAGATCTCAGGATAGGAGGCTGGCACGACGTGAGACGGCGTCCTTTAAACTTGACTATAATGGACGGCAGAAGAAGGTGTCAACCGCGACCAGTCCGACGGAGATTCGATTGAACGGCGAAATGTATCGGACGCCGGCGGGAACGACGGTGGCGGACCTGGTGCGTCACCTGGGACTGCCGGAGGATCGCGTGGCCGTGGAACTTGACCGGCGCATCGTGCGCCGCCCCCAGTGGGCCGCCACCGGGCTCGAAACGGGGGCGTCTGTGGAAATCGTCCAGTTGGTTGGCGGCGGTTAAGTCTTGTGAATTCAGCTATTTACAAAACATCATTGACACGCTGCCGGGTTGGCGTTACAGTGCAAATGCGGCCCAATCTGAAACGGAATCCACGCGAATGTTCAAAACAAGAAAGCTCAAGGTTGCACCGCCGCCGGTGGCGGAGCAGTATTCCAGTCATGATGTAGCGCGGGTGGCGGGCGTGAGCCTGCGCCAGTTGCAGTGGTGGGATGAGCAGGGCGTCGTCTCCCCCTCCCACAGCGGGCACAAGCGGCTCTACCAGCCCGACGAAGTCATCGAGGTGGCCGTGATCGCCGAGCTGCGCCGCAAGGGATTCTCGCTTCAGAAGATCCGTCGCGTGCTGAAATTCCTGCAGAAAGAGATGGGGAAGCGCCTGTTCGACTCGGTGCAGAACGGGGCGGAAATCCACCTGCTCACCGACGGCAAGAACATCTATCTCGAGGACAACGAGAAGCGCATCGTTAACATTTTGAAGAACGCGCGCCAGCCTATGATCTCGGTGTGCGTGTCGGACCAGGTAAAGCGTCTGACGGCGGCGGCGACCCTGCCGCTGAAGAAACTGGGTCGCGCCGAGGCGGCGGGCGCCAGGACGGTGCGTGCCGGGGTCCGGGCCACGGCGAGCTAGTGTGAGCGAGGACCTGGAGCGCGCCATCCATATCGCGGCGGAGGTATTGAAGGCCGAAGGGGCGCGCGAAGTGTACTTGTTCGGATCCTTGGCCAAGGGCAGGGAACGGCCGGAATCGGACATTGACCTGGCGGTGTCGGGGTTGCCGGAGCGGAAGTTCTTCCATGCAATGGCTTGCGCGCATCGCGCAATCGGACGCCCCTTGGACTTAATCGACCTCGACGAGAACACGCCTTTCGTCCAGTTTCTGCGCGACCACGGCGGCCTGCAGCTTGTTGGATAGCACTAAGGGCGAGATAGTCGCTGAACTGGCGCTCCTGAACCGCTTACTGGAGTCGTTTGACTCACTGTTGACTAAGGTGAGGACTGCCGAGCCTGACTTGGTGGAGACCGCGGCCCTGGGAGCGATCCTGCAGTCGTTCTACAACGGGGCCGAGAACATATTCAAGCGCATCGCTCTGGACATAGACGGGAGTTTGCCAATCGGCGGAGCTTGGCACAGCGACCTCCTGGACTGCATGGCCCAGCCGACTCGACAAAGGCCCGCTGTGATTACAACAGCGTTGCAAGACCGTTTGTGGGACTACCTGGAATTCCGTCACGTGTTTCGTTCGGTGTACGGCTACCTTCTACGGTGGGAGAAGATGGCATCCCTGGTCTTCGGGTGTGGGGAGACCCTCCGGCAACTGGAGACGGAGTTGAACGCCTTCTTGGCGCAGGCCGGGGATTAGCGGCTGGATGCTACCCTGGGCAGGATGGGTCGTTTTGCCGTAATCCTCTGCGTAGCCTGGGCCGCGGCGGCGCAGCCGGTCACTCGTGCCATCGAGGACCACTACAACCGGCTCCGCACCCTCCAGGTCCAGTTCGAGGAGAAGGTCTCCTACGGTGGGCGCCTCCGGCGCGAGGAGCGCGGGACGCTGTACCTGCTGCGACCCGGCAGGATGCGCTGGGAGTACACCAATCCGGCCGGGAAGCTGTTCGTCGCCGACGGCAAGATGTTCTACCTCTACAGCCCCCACTCCAACCAGGTGCAGCGCATCAAGCCCAAGGAGGCGGCCGACTGGCGCGCCCCGCTGGCGTTTCTCTTGGGGCGGCTGGATTTCTCTAAGGAGTTTGGTCCCATCACCAGCCGCTCCACAGCCGATGCCATTGAGCTGGTGGCGGCGCCGCGCAGCGACCGCGAGCCCTTCACCCAGGTCGTCTTCCAGGTTGCCGCGAAGACGTTCGAGATTCGCCGCATTCTGGTTACCGGGCACGACGGGATGGTGACGGAGTTTGGGTTTGGCGCCGAGCAGGTCAATGCGCCGCTACCGGCGAACCTGTTCCGTTTCGAGCCGCCGCCGGGGGCGGAGGTGGTCGCGCCTTGAAAGTCGTCTCCACGGCTAGCCTAACGGGCGCGTCTTCTGATCAGAATGGCTGAGTTTGTTCTCAAGTACTCCGACGCGCAGGGACAGGTGCACCAGCAGGTGGAAAACGCGGTCTCCGAGATGGAGCTGCGCGACCGTTACGCCCAGAAGGGCTTCCTGGTCTACTCGATCAAGCCCCGGGGCGGCGCGGTTGGCGGTATCCAGCAGCGCTTCACCCGGGCCAAGAAGCTCAACCTCGGCCAGTTCCTGGTCTTCAACCAGCAGTTTATGACCCTGATTCGGGCCGGGCTGCCGATCATGAAGTCCCTGGATCTGCTGGCCGGAACCAACCCGAAACTGGCCGAGTACATCCGCCGCGCGCACGACGACATCAAGGCCGGCGCGCTGCTGTCGGATGCTTTCCGGGCCCAGGAGGTGTTTCCGTCCATCTACACCACCTCCATCATGGCCGGCGAGAAGAGCGGCAGCCTGGTGGAGGTGATCGATCGCTACGTCACCTACCAGAAGCTGGCGCTGGCGGTGAGAAAGAAGATTATTGTATCGCTGATCTACCCCTCCATTCTGGTTCTCCTGGTCATCGGGCTGATCATCTTTCTGATTACCTACGTGGTGCCCAACTTCGCCGAGCTCTACGCCAGCATGCAGGCGGAGCTGCCGCCGCTGACCCAGGCCCTGATCTTCATCGGGACGGCGACCAAGAACTATCTGCTGGTAGGCGTGGCGGCAGCGGCTCTGGCGAGCTTTCTGTTCTCGATGTGGATCAAAGGCGAGCGCGCCCAAAAGCAGATGGATCGCCTCAAGCTCCACGTGCCCATCTTCGGGGCCATTTGGATCAAGTACCAGGTGGCGCAGTTCGCACGGGTTCTCAGCACGCTGCTGGTGGGCGGCATCCCGCTGCTGCAGGCGCTCGATACCGCCGGAGATTCGCTGGGGAGCCGCCTGTTGCGGAGCGCCATCGCCTCGGCCGGCAAGATGGTGCGGGAGGGCCGTCCGCTCTCGACCGGCCTGGAGCAGACCAAGGTCGTCCCCCAGCTCGCCATCGAGATGATCGAGGTGGGCGAATCGACCGGCGCCCTGCCGGCCATGCTCAACAGCGTCGCCGAGTTCTTCGAAGAGGACGTGAACACCCGCATGCAGGCGGCGCTTTCGCTGATCGAGCCGCTGATCATGCTCGTCATGGGCGCGTTCGTCGCCTTCGTCCTGGTGTCGCTCTACCTGCCGATCTTCAGCCTGGCCGAGAAGATTCACTGAAACAATTGCCCACTTTCCCTCACTAGGAGACAGGAGGGTGAGATCATGGCACCGAACCAGGCGGGGCGCAGTCCCAGGATCCGGTGGGCCGTGATGATCGGACTCGCCGCGACGGCCGTAACGGCCCGGGTCGAGTTTCCCGCGCGGGAGCCCAACCAGCCCAACCCCACCGAGTGGATACAGTCCTGGCTGGGCATGAAGCTGGAAGACCGACGCCTCCAGGTGGTGGTGCGGGAAGTCAAGCCCAACGGTCCGGCGGCCAAGGCGGGGGTTCAGACAGGCGACATCGTGGTGTTCGTGGAAGACCAACTCGTCAGCCGCACCCAGGACGTGGTCAACATCCTGAAACACGCGGCGTCCACCTGCCCGGTCTCGTTCGACCTGCTTCGAGCGGGCCGTCCGGTGATGGCCACTGTTAAGCCGGCCGCGCCGTAGGCCCGAACCGCGACCGTGAACCTGTCCGCAAATTTGCGGACCCTGGGGAGATGAAGGTTGGCTTTGGTTTTTCAATTCCACGTTGATTTTGGTGGTGATGACCTGAGCTCTGGGCAACGGATAGACACACTTCGACCTGGGAGTAGGTAGTCGAGGTCAAAAAACTGATGCGGCGATCTGAGGAGGTGTCCCCTCAGATCGCCGGGTGCGCTGGACCTGCTGAGTCCGACGGCCGGGAGAAACGAATCGCAGCCAGGTACCCACTGGGCCTAGCCTTTGCCGCCGGGGCTCTCCCCGCAAACGTCCTGCGACATCCGTCGACGGATGCCCTCCGCCCTCTCCTCACCTCCCCTGGGGGAGGCACGAAGAGCGGAGGAGCGCCCGGGGAAGCCCCGAGCGCCAAAACACC
>JBGOUV010000037.1:0-26809 GCA_041477815.1 Terriglobia bacterium
ATCGCGCAAACCTCGCGGGAACCGCTGTCGTCGAAGCCACCGTCGATGGTCCGCCCGAGGACTCCGTGGCCTTGGCGTTCCAGCTTCGGGCCATTCCGAAAGGCGCCCTCCAGGGAAAGATTCGCAACCTCACTGAGGCTGAGATTGCGGAACTGGAACTGGCCACGGACGAAGCGCTGGGTCGTGTGGAGCCAGAAGAGACGCGATAGGTGAGGGCGAAGTCTCCACAAGCGCCTCCCAACCCGCCTGAACGAAGTTGCTCCAGCGCTGAGCGACCGCCAACATATGTTCTGGCATCCCATATTTTCGCCTCCTCGAGTGATCGCCGGCAGCGGCTCAGATATGATAACTACTGGCCTAACGAAGGGCCGTAGGCGACGGCCAACGCCAAGCCGTGCCCGAAGGCCGCCTCGGGGAACCATCTTCACGGACCGCTGCCCAACGCGTTCGAGCCGCCGCCTCAGAACCCCACCCGCAGGGCCACCTGCCCCACGCGCGGGCCGGCCTGACCGCTGAGGCCGCTGATGATTCCCGGCGGCAGGTGGCTCCACCTGCCCGATGCGGGGGGCGTGCGGTCGCAAGGTGACGTTGGCGTGAGCCATGGCGACTGCCGGGAAGACTGGGACCCAATCTGCTATATTCTCGTTCGAGGGCACGGAGAGATCCTTGCCGTCCGAGGAGGCTCCGGTGACCTGGATCCATCCGGTTGAAATCATTTCCTGGGGAGGACTCTGATGCGATTAGGATTTGCGCTACCGCAGATCGGTTCCGCCGCCGGACCGCACAGCATTGCCACGGTGGCCCAGCGCGCCGAGGCGTTGGGCTTCGACAGTCTCTGGGTCCTGGACCGCCTACTCTATCCGGTGCAGCCACGCGCGCCGTATCCGGCGGGCGACGGCTCCCTGCCGGTGAAGTACAAGTGCGTCCTCGACCCCCTGGAGACGCTGACGTTCGCCGCCGCGCACACCCATCGCATTGCTCTCGGCACCAGTATCTTGAACCTGCCTTGGTACAGCCCGGTGCTGCTCGCGCGCCGGCTTACCACGCTGGATGTCCTGTCCGCCGGGCGGCTGCGGGTAGGGTTAGGGATAGGGTGGTCGCCCGATGAGTACGAAGCTGCCGGCAAGCCTTGGCAGGAGCGCGGGAAGCGCGCCGATGAGCTCGTTCGAGCGCTGAAAGCCATCTGGACCACCGATCCGGTTGCCTTTCAAGGCGCCTATTACCGGATCCCCCCATCCTTCATAGGTCCCAAGCCGGTCCAAAAACCGCATCCACCCATCTACATGGCAGCGTACACTCCCTCCGCCATGCAGCGTGTAGCGAAGGAGGCGGATGGGTGGTTTCCGGTCGGGGTACCCATCGGCGGTATCGCACCGATGTTCGAGGGGATGAAGCAGATGGCGCGGGAAGCCGGCCGCGACCCTGCTGCCCTGCAACTGATCGTCCGAGCCAACGTCGAGTTTTCCGATGCTGCGCTCGCGCCGGACCGCGCCGACTTCACCGGAGCCCGGGACCAGATCGCCGGCGACGTGGTGGCCCTACGGAAACTCGGTGCGGCCGAGCTCCTCTTCGACGTGCAGTTCTCGCCGGGGGTCGAGACCGTGGACGACATGCTGGCCGGGATGGAGCAGCTTTGGCGCCTGGCGCAGCCGTCCTGATGGCCCTACCGTTCCTCCCGCCGCTTATCCACATACTCCCGCAGCGTGCCCAGGTTCGTCGACCGCAGGCGGGTGGAGTGGTACCACAACCAGTCGCAGCGGCTGAGTTTGGTTTGCGGCTGCGCCGGCGCCGGGCCCGTTCCCACCACCCGCCCCCAGGGCTCGTAGCGCAGCGCCTCTCCGGCTCGCTGGGGCGGCGCTGCCTCCTTCAGCCACTCGTCCATCAGCACCAGCGTCCCCGGATCGAAGCAGATCCCTCCGCCGGCCGCGGGCGCCTGCGGGACCGCGCCCGCCGCCGTCTCCATCCTCTCCGCCGAGAACTCGCCAAACTCCAGCTTGCCCCGCACCGCTAAGCCGCTGACGGCTCCGATCCAATGCTGCTCGAACGCCTGCCCCCCGATCGAACCGCGGCGCACAAACTCCATCCGCCGGCCCTGCACCTTTCCCTCGATCGTCCCGACGTCCTCGGCCGAAGACTCGCCAAATTTCCCCGCGAAGGTTCCGTCCGGCTGCTGGCTCGCGATCACCCAGCGTCCCGCGTGCGCGCCGCCGCAACAGCTCCAGCGCCAGACGCCGCGCATCTCCACCGGCACACGTTCAGCGGTGAACGTACCGTATTCCAAGCGACCCTCCATCCGGTCCCCCGCCAGCGTCCCGGTCCAGTGCTGCTCGAACGGCTGACCGCCCACCGTTCCGCGACGGGCGAACTCCACCCGGTTGCCCTGCACCTGCCCCTGAATGGCCCCCACGTCCTCGGGTGTCTTCTCTGAGAACTTACCGGTGAAGCCCCCGTCGGCCTTCTGCGTGGCGATGTGCCAAATTCCGGAATGCTGCCCGTCGCAGCAGGACCACCGCCAGTCCCCCGTCAGATCGACGCTTTGGGCCACCGCCAACCCGCCCGCGCCGAGCAGCCACAAAGCGATTACCCGTCCCACCAACAGATATTATATGATTGGACGTAACGAGATGGAGACCCGACTCCAGACCTACGACTTTCCAGTCGTGCTTGAACCTGACCAGGACGCTCACGGCAATCCTGCCTGGCACGCCTACTGTCCCGCCCTCGCAGAGATCGGCGCGGCGACCTCAGGACGCACCAAGGAGGAGGCGCTGCGAAATCTGGACGAGGTGCTTCACATGATCGTGCAGGAGTTGATCGAGGAAGGAAGGCCCATTCCGGGCGGCTCCGCGGACCAAGTCGAGGTAGTTGGAATCTCCAGCGATACACATATCGTCATTACCGCCTAGAGATCATGGCGATTGACTACCGCCGGCTCCGCTCCCTCGCCGCCCGAGAGCTGATGGGAGCCCTGGGACGTGACGGGTTCGTGTTTCTTCGCCAAAAAGGGTCTCACCGGCGATACGGGCATCCTGACGGCCGCCGGGTCACGGTCGCCCCACACGCTGGCGGTGATACGTTCACCATCAAAACGCTCCAGAAGATCATCGAGCATCAGGCACGTTGGAGCGAGGAGGATCTCCGTCGTCTCGGTCTCCCGTGACGCTCACAAAACGACTCCCCGTCCCACCGACAGATATTATATAATTAGAGTTTATCGACCTGGAGTTCCGATGCCCAAGAGAACGTTTCAGCCCAACCGCCGCCACCGCGCCAAGACACACGGCTTTCGCGCTCGCATGAGCACCCCGGGAGGCCGCAAGGTGCTGGCCCGCCGCCGCGCGCGGGGCCGTCACAACCTCACCGTGAGTTCTGAACGCTAAATGAGTTTCGCCGGTGTCGTCTGCTCCACTGTGCTTCCCCCCCGCGGCCCGACTCCGCCGGACGGCCGACTACCGGAGAACCTATCAGGAAGGAAGCAAGTTCGGTGGCCCCTTGTTCGCCGCGTTTTACCGGCCTAACGGGCCAGGCGAACCGGCGCGGGTAGGCTACACCACACCTCGGTCCATGGGAAAAGCCGTCATTCGCAACCGGATCAAGCGTCGCATGCGCGAGGCCGTACGGCTCCGCCTGGCCGGCCTCACGCCCGGTTGGGACCTCGTTTTCAATCCCCGCCGCGCCGTTCTCGAGGCCGGCTTCGACCGCCTGACCGGCGAGATCGACCGCCTGTTCAACGTCCTCCGGAGCAAAGCGTGACAGGGATCTTTACCGGACTGCTCGTGGTATACCAGCGTGTGGTCTCGCCGCTCCTGCCCCCCTGTTGCCGTTTTCATCCCACCTGCTCGGAGTACGCTCGTGAAGCCATCGCGCGCCACGGCGTCCTTCGGGGTCTTCGGCTGGCCGCCTGGCGCCTGGTGCGCTGCCAGCCGCTGTGTCGCGGAGGGCTCGACCCCGTCCCATGAACGAAGAGCAAGATCAGAAGTCCATCCAGCTCCGCGCCCTTCTGGCGTTCGCCCTCTCGGCGGTCGTGCTGTTCCTGTATCAGCACTTCATGGTCAAGAACGCCCCGCCGCCCCCTCCGGCCGCCAAGACCTCCGCGCCCGCGCCGCCGCCCCCAGCGCCCGCCGCCGCTCCGGCCGCCACCCCCGCGGTGAAGCCTCCCGCCGGCGCCGAAACCGCCGCCGCCGAGCAGACCTTCATCGTCGAGACCGACAACTACCTGGTCCACCTCTCCAACCGCGGCGCCGTAGTCACAAGCTGGACCCTGAAGAACTACAAAGACGATGCCGGCGCTCCCCTGGAGCTGATCAATACCGCCTCGGTCACCGAGGCCGGCTACCCCTTCAGCATCCATGTGCGCGACAACCCGCCCGCCGCCGACCTGAACCAGGCGCTCTACCGCGTCGAGACCAACAGCACGGCCGCCGGCCGCCTGCCCGCTCCGGTGGAACTGACCTTCCGCTGGTCCGACGGCAACGTCCAGGCGCGCAAGACCTTCCGGTTCTCGAAGCCCTCTTACCTGATCGAGGTGGAAAGCCACTTGGCGCAGGGTCCCGCGCCGCTTCCTCACCTGCTGGCCTGGCGCGGTGGTTTCGGCGACGCCGCCGTACTCGACGCCGCCCGCCACGTCAGGAACTTCTACTTCGACCCCGCCCGAGGCAAAATCGAGCACGTGGAAGCCAAGGCCGCGGAAAAGGGCGCCCTCCTCAACTCCGGCAATTACCTTTACGCCGGTATTGAGGACCTCTACTTCGCCGCCGCTTTCCTGCCCCGCGACCCCGCCCGCTCGCTGCAGCTCGAAACCAGCGCCCTCCAGATCGGCACGCCGCGAGAGCCCAAGAAACAACTTTTCGCCGGGGCTGCCGTCGGCTCGGGTGGCGACAACCGCTTCCTGGTCTACGTCGGTCCCAAAAAGTTCGAGCTCCTCCGCTCGGTGCGCGAGCCCCTGGCCCAGATCATCGACTTCGGCTTCTTCAGCTTCATCGCCTACCCTCTCTTCCTGATGCTCAGTTGGATCCACCGCTACGTGCCCAGCTTCGGCTGGTCCATCGTGGTTCTTACCATCTTCATCAATTTCGTGCTCTTCCCCCTCAAGCTCAAGAGCATGAAGTCGATGAAGAAAATGCAGAAGCTGCAGCCTCTGATTAAGAACATCAACGACAAGTACAAGGGCATGGGACTGCGCGACCCCAAGCGCAGCGAGCAGAACCAGGAGGTCATGGCGCTATATCAGAAGTACGGCGTCAACCCCATCGGCGGCTGCCTGCCCATGGTGCTGCAGCTTCCGTTCTTCTTCGCCTTCTACACCGTCCTCACCGTCACCATCGATCTGCGCCATGCCGGCTGGCTCTGGGTCAGCGATCTTTCCGCTCCGGAGACCTATATCCTCGGCTTCCTGCGCGTCCTGCCCATTCTCATGATTGCCACGCAGTTCTGGTATCAGAAGATGACCCCGAGCACCACCGCCGACCCCGCCCAGCAGAAGATGATGCAGTTCATGCCCCTGGTCATGGGTTTCTTCTTTTACAGCCTGCAGAGCGGGCTGGTGCTATACTGGTTGACCGGCAACCTGGTAGGTATTGGACAACAGTGGTTCATCAACCGGCTCCCCGAGCCCGAGATGGATCTGGAAATGGGCCGCAAGGGCAAGCCTAAGAAGTCGAAATAACCCATGAGCGAGACCCACTGGACCGTCGCCTCCCTGCAACCGAAGATCGAGGCGTTTCTCCGTCCGGTGCTGCGGCAGGCCCGGCTCTCGCTCGACTTCGAGGTGGCGGACGGCGCCCGCTCCGGCGTCGACCCCGCCTTCGAGCAGCCCGCCGTCACCGTCCAGTTCCACGGCCACGACATCGACCTGCTGCTGGCCAACAAAGGCGAGCTGCTCCTGGCCCTGGAGCACGTGACCCTGGAGATGCTCCACGCCCGTCCCGAGGACCACTCCCGGCTGATGTTCGACGCCGAGGACTACCGCCTGCTGCGGATCGAGGAGTTGCGTCTGAGCGCCGAGACTGCCGCCGAAAAGGTCAAGCGTACCGGCGCCCCGTTCCGGTTCAATCCCATGACCAGCCGCGAGCGCCGCGTCCTCCACCTGGCCCTGCGCGGCGATAAGAGCGTCCGCACCGAGTCGGAAGGCCTGGCCCCCCGCCGCCAGGTCGTCATCCACCCGGTCAAGTAAGCCCTACGAATCCGGAAGACACAATCGTAGCCATCAGTACGCCGCCCGGACGCGGCGGTCTGGGCGTGGTGCGCCTTTCCGGCGACCGCGCCGCCGCCATCGCCGCCGCGCTGGTCCGCCTGCCCTCCGTGCTGGTGTCCCGGCGGGCCACGCTGGGCGCCTTGCTCGACGAAGAGGGCCACACCATCGACCAGGTCGTGGTCACCTACTTCGCCAAACCCCGCTCCTACACCGCCGAAGACGTAGTGGAAATCTCCTGCCACGGCGCCCCGGTTGTTTTGCACCACGCCGTGGAGCGAGCCGTCCACGCCGGCGCCCGTCCCGCCGAGCCCGGCGAATTCACTTATCGCGCCTTCCTCCACGGCCGCATCGACCTGGCCCAAGCCGAAGCCGTCCGCGACCTCATCGACGCTACCACCCTCTACCAGGCGCGCGTCGCCGCCCAGCAGGCCGGCGGCGCCGTCTCCCGCCGCCTCGCTCCGCTGAAGGCCGAGCTGATCGAGCTGATCGCCCTGCTGGAAGCCGGCATCGACTTCGCCGAAGACGACGTCTCGATCGCTCCTGACGCCGACCTCTTCCGCCGCCTCGAGCCCCTCACCGCGGGCATCGCCACGCTGGCCGGCAGTTTCCAGTTTGGCCGCCTGGTCCACGCCGGCTTCAGCCTGGCCATCCTGGGCCGCCCCAACGTCGGCAAATCCAGCCTCTTCAACCGGTTGCTGGAGCAGGAGCGCGCCATCGTCACCGAAATCCCCGGCACCACGCGCGACCTGGTTTCGGAGACGGCCTCCATTCACGGCATCCCGGTGAAGCTCATCGATACCGCCGGCATTCGCACTACCCAGGACCGCGTGGAGTCGCTCGGCGTCCAGAAAAGCTACGAAGCCCTGGCCGACTCCGACCTGACCCTGGTGGTTCTCGACCTGTCCCAGCCCCTCGACCCCCAAGACCACGACCTTCTCGATCGCACCGCCGCCCTGGGCAAGCGCGTGGTGGCTGCCAATAAATGCGACCTGCGCCGCCAGGCCACGCCGCCGCCGGGCGCCTGGGAGGTCTCCGCCACCACCGGCCAAGGCCTCGCCGAGCTCCGCCAGGCCATCTACACCGACGCCGTCCCCCGCCTGGGCGACGCCGAACAGTCCGGCTTCATCACCAGCCTCCGCCACGAGCGGCTGCTGCGCGAATCCCTCGACGCCCTGGCCCGCGCCCACACCGCGATCCAGGAACACGTCCCCCACGAGATGCTCCTGCTCGACCTCTACTCCGCACTGCGCGCCCTCGACGCTATCACCGGCGCCACCACGGTGGAGGACATCCTGGACCGGATATTTTCGACATTCTGCATTGGTAAATAGTCTGGCGACAGATTTCGGTCCTTCGGGTTGACAGTAAGACAAGGAGCAGAAGCTGATCTGTTCGACGACACGGTCTTGCACGAAATCCGCTCCCACATGCACCACAACGATTGGGCCAGCCTGCGGCGCTACTATTCCCGCTAACAGGACCTGACGCGCCATTACCGTCGAGAATGCGGGTCTTCGATCCCGCGCGGTTCGGGGCCGGGAGGCGCCGGAAGGATATGATAGGGAAATGCGCCGCCTGCCCCTAACCTTCTTAATTTCTCTCCTCCCCTGTACCGGCGCCGACCTGTTCCGCGACGACTTCTCGCGTTTCCCTCCCGGGTGGCTCACCTCCCCCGTGGGCACGTTGAACGCCGCCATTCAGGAGTATCACTACCTGCCGCATCGGGGGGTGCCGCTGGAACCCTGGTTCAACGCCATCTGCCACCTGGACGCCTGGGTCGCGGGGGACGAGGAGGGCCGGCCCTACCTGGAGCAGCACACCGTCCACCCGCAGCCACAGATCATGAATCCCATGTTCATGACCGGCGATCCGGAGTGGAGCGATTACGCCGTGGAGGTGAAAGTCAGGCCGCTCTCGTTCGCCGACCTGGCGGGGGTGGTATTCCGGTACCGGACCAACCGGCACTACTACCTATTCGCTCTGACCGGAGGGAAGCAGGCGCGGCTGGTGGTGCGGCTGCCTCTGGAAAAGACCTTTCGCATCGCCGAGTGGCGGGAACTGGCGGCGACGCCGTTTCGGTACGACACCTCGCGGTACTATGCGCTGCGGGTGGAGAATGACGGGCCGCGGATCCGCGCGTTTGTCGATGGGAAGCAGGTGCTGGAGGCTTCCGACGGGGAGCTGCTGAAAGGGAAGGCCGGGGTGACGGCGAATATTCCCGCGCGATTCCAGGACTTCCGGGTGACGGCGTCGGACGCCGGCCAAGCGGCGATCCAGGGGCGAATCCGGAAGCGCGAGGCGGAACTGGGGGCCTTGCGGGCGGCCAACCCCCAGCCCAAGCTGTGGAAGAAGTTTGACACGCCGAAGTTTGGAGCCGGGCGCAATGTGCGCTTCGGAGATCTGGACGGCGACGGCGTCACCGACATGCTGATCGCCCAGAACATTCCGCGCGTCCGGGGGGACGCCTTCGACCACATCAGTTGCCTGACCGCGGTCACTCTGGACGGTAAGATCCTGTGGCAGTTGGGCCGGCCGGACCCGCGCAACGGTCTGGTCACCAACGACACACCGTTTCAGATTCACGACCTGGATGGGGACGGGAAGAACGAAGTGGTGCTGGTGCGCGACTTCCAGTTGCAGGTGCTGGACGGCCGCACCGGGAAACTGCGGCGGGCGGTGTCCATGCCGGCGGCCGCGGCCGACCTTAAGGAGCGTCCCTACGAGGTGAATAGCGGCGATTCCCTCGCTTTCTTCGGGCGGAACATCCTGGTGAAGGACAGATATCAGAAATTCTGGGTATTCAACAACGACCTCAGGCTGGTGTGGGGCGGGGAAGGGCAAACCGGACATTATCCCTACCCCTATGACGCCGACGGAGACGGGAAGCCGGAGATCCTGATCGGCTACGCGCTGTGGGACCTGAGCGGGAAACAGCTTTGGAGCAAAGATAAGGAGCTGCGGGACCACGCCGACGGGATCATGATGGGGAACCTCTCGGGCGATCCTCGGGCCGAGCCGCGCGCCTACGCCAGTGGCAGCGACGAGGGAGTGATCCTCTTCGACCGGCGGGGAAACATCCTGAAGCATCTGCGGATCGGACACGCGCAGAGCCCGGCGGTGGCGAAGTTCCGGCCCGATCTGCCGGGACTGCAGTACATCACGGTGAACTTCTGGAGGAACTCCGGGATCGTCACCCTGCTCGACCATGATGGGAACATTCTGGCCCAGGACGAGCCGATCCACACCGGGGCGCCGATGCTGCCGGTGAACTGGCGAGGCGACGGCCAGGAGTTCGCGCTGCTGAGCGGAAACCCGCGCGAGGGCGGCATGCTCGATGGGTACTTGCGGCGGGTGGTGATGTTCCCCGAGGACGGCCATCGGGACCTGGCCGCCAACGTCCTCAACCTCACCGGCGACGCCCGCGACGAGGTGGTGCTGTGGGACCAGGAGCGGGTGTGGATCTACACGCAGGATCGGCCATTTGCGGGGAAACGGATCTACGCCCCGGTGCGGAATCCGGACTACAACGAGTCGAACTACCGGACCAACGTGTCCCTGCCGGGGTGGTTGGAGGGCCGCTGAGCGTCCCTAGACTTACTACTGAAGTAATACGACAAGTCTGTCCGCGGTTGAATTGACATCGGAAATTCTTGGTCCACACTGGAGTGGACAGCGTAGTCTTCGCGGCCCCTGTACTGGGGCCCGGGGTGCGTCATGAATCGGCCAGGAACCCCCATCCCCACGGCGCGATCGAACCTGGAGCATCTTCTCGCCCAGATGATCTCTGATGGAGAATCGGAGAGAGCGCTAGGAGCAGGAGGTCTTTGTGACGCAGGTGGAACAGTTCGAACCGCGCGACGGGCAACCGCAGGAAGCGGCGTCTGGCTGGCGGGAACGGGCCATTCGCATTGCCATTGCCGAGGACCAGCCCATCATTCGCGAGGCGCTGCGAGAGCGGCTTTCGTTGGAACCGGATTTTGAGATCGTCGCCGAGGCGCGCGATGGGTACGAAGTTCTGGACCTGCTTCCCAGGGCCGAACCTGACATTCTGCTTCTGGATTGGAGTCTGCCCGAACCCGATGGGATGGCCACGCTGCGGCGACTGCCGGCGTACCGATTGAAAACGCGCACCATCGTACTCTGTGCCTCGGATGACAAGAGCAAACACATCCAGGCGATGAGGTGCGGTGCTTCCGGTGTCTTAGTCAAACAGACCTCCATGGAGATGTTGATCAAGAGCATCCGCAAGGTTTTCAGCGGTGAGATCTGGCTCGACCGGCGAACCACCGCGGCGCTGGTCAAACGCTTTACGTCCTCCGGCAGACCGCCTGCCGCCGCTCGCCCCAGAGACTGGGTGAGCCATCGGGAGACGGATATTCTGAAGTTGGCGGGGCAAGGGCTGGAGAACAAAGAGATTGCCGAGAAACTCCTCATCAGCGAACAAACGGTCAGAAATCACGTGCACAGTCTGTTCCGCAAGCTCGGGTTGAGCGAACGCCGGGAACTGGTCCGTTACGTTAGGCAAAGCCAGGCGCGGCTGTGAGCCCTCCCGGCGACAAGACGCGTATTCTGCTGGTCGAGGACAACCCGGACCACGCCGAGTTGCTGCGCGCTATCCTGGCCGAAGGCGAATCGCGCCGGTTCGCCGTGAGCGAGGCCGGCCGGGTCGACGAGGCGCTGGAGTATCTCATCCGGGAGGAAGTAGACGTGGTGCTGTTGGACCTCGGCCTGCCCGACTGTGCGGGCTTCGAGGGTCTGGAGCGGGTGCATGAGATGGTGCCGGGCACGCCCATCGTGGTGTTGACCGCCATGGGTGACGAGGCGGCCGCGGTAAGGGCCTTGCGGAAGGGCGCGCAGGACTATCTATTAAAAGGCTTGGTCGATTATCCCCAGCTGGCGCGGGCCATCCGCTACGCGATGGAGCGGCACCGTGGAATCAGAGAACTGGAGCTGGCCACGAACGAGCTGCGGGAGGCCAAGACTCGCCTGGAGGAATTGGCCCTGCTCGATCCTCTAACGGAGATTCTCAATCGACGAGGGCTGCAACAGGCCCTTTCCCGCGAGATCCGATGGGCCCGGCGGAACCACTCGGAGATGCAAGCCTTGCTTTTGGACCTGGATGATTTCAAGTGGATCAATGACACCCTGGGCCATGCGGTGGGGGACGTGGTGCTGCAGGAGATTGCCCAGAAACTGAAAGCCACCTTGCGGGCGACGGACTACCTGGCCCGGATCGGCGGGGACGAGTTCCTGATTCTGCTGCCGCAAACGCAATCCGTACACGCTCGGGACATTGCTGAAAAGGTGCGCCTCACCGTATCTGAGACACCGCTCTCGGTGTCTTCGGGAGCAGTCAAGATCACAGCCAGCCTGGGCGCGGTGAAGGTCTCGGAGAGGATCTCTTCGCTCGACCAGTTGCTGTCGGAAATGCATTACGTGCTCTATCGCAGCAAGCAGGCCGGCAAGAACCGGGTCTCCTGCGACCAGTGGGGAAAACATTCCAACGCACCTGCGGACGGATCGGCCGGCGGCGTCCTGCAAACTCTCTTGCGGGACGACGCCTTTCGCGTCGTGAGGCAGCCGATTGTGCGCCTGGCGGATGAGCGGATAGTGGGCTACGAGTTCTTAAGCCGCTCGTGTCACGACGTGTTCGAGGCGCCGAACGATTTCTTTCGCCTTTGTTTGGAAGCCAACATCCTGACGCCCACAGACTTCCGCTGCTTCAAGAACTGCCTGGCGGCGGCAGCCCTCTTCCCGCCCGCCACCCGTCGCCACCTGAATCTGTTTCCTTCCACCCTGATTGCCACGCCTCCGGGCGAGCTGCTGGATGCTTTTCCGTCCGACCGGCTCGATGGCGCTTATTGCGTCGAGATCAGCGAGCAGCAGATTATCGGTGATCCTCTGAATCTCGCCGAACCCGTTAACGCGCTGCAACAGGCCGGTATCCTGATCGCATTCGACGATGTCGGCTACGGCCATAGCTGTCTGGAAAGCCTGACCCTGCTGGAGCCGAACATCATCAAGATTGACAAACGGTGCATAACCGGGATCTCTACGGATCCGTCGCGGATGCGATCGTTGAAACGACTCTTGAAAGTGGCAGGGGCCCTGGGCGCCCAGGTGGTGGCGGAGGGGATCGAGTCTCGTGACGACCTGGGCCTGCTGCAATGCCTGGGCGTGCAGTACGGGCAGGGATTTCTCTGGGCGAAGCCGGCTTGACCGTGTGACGACGCCGATTCTATGCCGACCTTACGGAATGGCAGGTTCCTTTCCCATCTGGCGATCCTGGCAGTCATCGCCGCCGGCTATTTCGTCACCGGCAAACTGGGGCTGAAGCTGGCCTATGTCCACGAGAGCGCCACCGCCGTGTGGCCGCCTGCCGGTATTGCGCTGGCGGCTTTCTTGGCGTTGGGGTATCGCTTGTGGCCGGCCATACTACTGGCCGCCTTCCTGGTCAATCTGACCACGAAGGGCTCCGTCGCTTCGTCGCTCGGCATCGCCGCCGGGAACACCCTCGAAGGATTGCTGGGGGCCTGGCTGGTGAGCCGGTTTGCCGGTGGCCGCAACGCGTTCCATCGCCCGCAGGATGTTTTTAAGTTTGCGGTCCTGGCCGGGATGCTGAGCACGACGGTCAGCGCCACCTTCGGCGTCACCAGTCTCTCTCTGGCCGGCTTCGCCGACTGGAACGCTTTTGCCGACATCTGGCTGACCTGGTGGCTGGGAGATGCGGTAGGAGCCCTGGTCGTGGCTCCGCTGCTGCTGCTTTGGACGGTGGTGCCGCGTCCTCAATGGAATCACGGACAGGCCCTGGAGGCCGCGCTCCTACTGGTGTCTCTATTGCTTACCGGTACTGTCGTATTCGGTGGAGTCTTTTATCCCAAGCATTACCTGCTCGGATCCTTGTGTGTCCCCGTGCTGCTCTGGGCGTCGTTCCGCTTCTGCCAACGAGAAGCGGCCACGGCCAGCTTTCTCATGTCGGTGATCGCAATGTGGGGCACGCTGTGCGGCTTCGGTCCTTTTGTCAGGGAGTCGAGCAACGAGTCACTCGTGCTGGTACAGGTGTACATGGGGTTGACTACCGTAATGGCGATGGCCATTGCCGCCGCCGTTTCGGAACACAAACGGGCGGAGGCAGGACGCGCCCTGCTGCTGAGTCGGGAGCAAGCCATACGGCGCGAGGCCGAAAGGGCCAATCGTCTAAAAGATGAATTCCTGGCGACGCTGTCGCACGAACTGCGCACGCCCGTGACCGCCATCCTGGGGTGGGCGCGGATGGTCCGTTTCGGCAAGCTGGACCAAGCCGGTCGTGAACGAGCCCTCGAGATAATCGAGCGCAACGCCAAGGCGCAAGTCCAGCTCATAGAGGAGATTCTGGACGTCTCCCGCATCATCGGAGGTAAGCTGCGCCTGGAGATGCAACCTGTCTCACTCCCCGACATCCTGGAGGCGGCTATGGACGCCATCCGGCCCTCTGCCGAGACCAAAGGTATTCGATTACACAAGCTGGTCGATCCCAAGGCCGGCGCGGTGCTGGGTGACCCGCAGCGCTTGGAGCAGGTGGTGCGAAATCTATTGTCCAACGCAATGAAGTTCACGCCTAAGGGTGGACTGGTCGGGATACGACTGGAACGTCTTGGCGCCCACATCGAGATTACGGTCAGCGACACGGGCCAGGGCATCCCAGCCGACTTTCTACCTCACGTCTTCGAGCGGTTTCGCCAAGCCGACGCTTCCTTTTCGCGGGCGCATGGAGGCCTCGGTCTGGGGCTGGCCATCGTTAGGCATGTAGTGGAGCTGCACGGCGGGACGGTCCGGGCCGAAAGCCCGGGCAAGGGACAAGGTGCGATCTTCACGGTGCGACTCCCGCCGGCTCCAGCCGGCCCGCAAGGCTCGAAGCTTGTCCAGGTCAAGACGGAGGGGACGGTGGGCGGGCTTCCTCTGCTGGAGGGTTTTCAGGTCCTGCTGGTGGAGGATGAGCCGGATGCGCGGGCCTGGTTTTCCGCCGTGCTCCGACAAAGCGGCGCCACGGTGACGGCCGCTGCATCGGCGCCCGAAGCGCTGGAAGTGCTTAAGTCGTCCCAGCCGAGCGTCCTGGTCAGTGACATTGGATTGCCGGGGGAGGACGGCTACTCCTTTATCCGCCAAGTCAAGGATCTGGCCGCGGAGCGGGGGGAGGAACCAATCCCGGCCATTGCCTTGACCGCGTACGCGGGCGTAGAGGATCGGCTGCGCGCGCTGCAAGCCGGATACCGGTTACACTTGGCGAAGCCAATTGAGCCAGCCGAGCTGGTACTGGCGGTGGCCGGCTCAGTCCGGCCGGCCGGGAAAGGGTTGACCACTAGGTCTCAGCGCTGAGGCTTGGCTTGGAGATCTGGCGCACGCTCTTAGGGTTTGTGGGGCGGCCCCCTGGCCGGCTCCTGAAGTCAAGAAAAAACTGAGTCTTGGTACGCTTTTCCAGACGATGGCAGCGTGCGGTCCTACCGACGGCGCCTCCCGCATTGGCATCCAATTCGTCTTGGTCAGAAGTGCGCTACGGCACGTGGTTCCATCGAGCGTCAGGGCTCGAGACCCCACAAGGGTCGCCGCACCCTCCGGAAGGTGAATCGCGCGGGGTTGACGGCGGTGACGCCGCCGGTATCGACCTCGATGATCTCGCCGGCGATGGGCTCGTAGGCGGCTCGGAAGGCTACGGCCGCTTTCACCACCAGTATCTTCTGCCGCTGGGGTTGGATGCCGGCGCTGATAAGCTGCTGCAGGCTGAAGGGGGGCTCGCGTAGGGTGGTCAGCAGGACCAGGTTGGGCGCGGTGTCGGAGCCGCCGGGCAGTTCGATGACGGCGCTGGTCCCCTGGTCGTGGTAGCGCTGGCCGCCGTGGCGGACCTCGGTCTCGACGAACTTGCCGTCGTAGACCAGCTTGACCCGGCCCTGGATCTCGACGGGCTCGCCGTGGAGGCGGTCGCGCTTGCCGCCGATCTTGGCCCGGAAGGCGGCGCCGATTCCGGCGCGCTGAGCGATCTGGACGGCCTCGGGGTCGGCGATCGCCACTACCCAGCCCGGGGCCTGCTGGCGCAGTAGCTCGGACAGAATGAAAGTACTGTCGCCGGCGGAGCCGCCGCCGATGTTGTCGCCCATCTCCACCAGCACCACCGGCGCTTTGGCGGAGGCTTTGGCGCGGGTGACGGCCGCGGCGGCGTCGGGGATGTCGAGCTTCATGCGGTCGCGGGCGTTCCAGAGGAGGTCGGCGATGCGCTTGGCTTCGCGCTGGGCGAGGTCGGGGTCGTTGTCGGTTACTACTACGACCGACGGGCCCATCTGGGGGACGTCGGCGTATTGGTAGCCGCCCGAGAAGCTGGCGGCCAGTACCTTGGGGTTGCGCTCGAGTCGGCGGGTTTCTTCGACGATGGGGGCCAGGGGCGGGACGCTGGTGTAGTGGAAGCGGATGTTGAGGAGCATCTCGGGCTTGGCCAGGGCTTGGGTGGGGCGGGCTTTGCCGTTGAGGATGCGGTTCATGACTTCGGCGGCCTTCAGACCGCGCTGGCGCTGGTCGATGTGGGGGCAGGTCTGGTAGGTGAGTAGCGCCGTGGAGTACTTGACAATTTCAGGCGAGACGTTGGCGTGGAAGTCGTGGGTGACCACGATGGGGAAGGCGGGACCCATGGCGTCGCGGATGCGGCGGACGATCTCGGCGTCGGCGTGGGGGTACTTGTCGGTGACCATAGCGCCGTGGAGCGCCAGCAGCAGGCCGTCCAGCTTTTGAGGAGAGGCCTTGAGGCTGGCGATAAGGTCGGCGGTGAGCGAGTCGAAGGCGGCGAGGGTGACCGGACCTGCCGGGGTGGCCTCGGCGACCAGCGCGGGGTACATCTGGAAGCCGTACTGCTTGGAGCCGGCGATGAAGCCGCCGACCTCGTGGTGAGCCTCGGTCCACTCGGGCAGGATGTCATCGCCGGTCTTGAGGCTGTTGCGCACGAAGGCGGCGCGGTCGGTGGGGAGATTGCTGAAGGAGTTCGATTCGTGGAGGATGCCGCCGATGGCGACCACTACAGTGAGTAGCATCAGTTAATACCCCGCGGAGAAATTGTGATCGAAGCGCCCGCGCAGAGCCGGTTCGATGCTCATGGTGAGGGCGGAGGGAACTTTGGCGTAGGCGTCGGGGCGGTGGCCGTAGAAGATCAGGGGACGCGGGGCCAGCCGGGCGGCGGCGTCGGGGAGGTCCAGGTAGCGGAGGATGTCCAGGAAGATGGGGCCTTCACGGTGGGAGGAGGGTGGATCGAGGAGCATGACCTGGTCGATCTTGGGATCGAGCAGGGCGGCGTAGAGGCCCAGGGCGCCGGACACGCCGCGGCCGAAGACGGTCAGTTTGCCGGGGTTCCAGGAACGCAGGACTTCGGCCGCGCGGAGGACGTCCCAGAGGCGCATGGAGTCAACCGTGCGGCCGAGGTGCATGGAGTTGCGGAGGGTATCCTTCCAGAAGGTCTTATCCCAGGGTACCGGGCCGACGCCGCGCGGGTAGACGATGAAGACCGCTACGGCGCGGTTGGAGAGGGTCTGGCGCAGGGTGGCCTGCGTGGCGTGGAGGTCCTCGCCGTCGGAGGCGACGTAGAGCAGGGAAGTGCCCGCCTCCTGACCGGAGCGGCGGAAGCCGTTCACCGTGATGCCTTCCTCGGAGGTGAAAGCGACGGGCTGGAAGCCGGAGGCGGCGGGAGAGAGCTGGGGGTCGGGCGCGGGCGGATGGGCCGGGAAGGAGCGGAAGAGGTCGCGCAGGTTGCCGGGCAGCGGGCGGCGGGGGATGAAGGTCTCATGGATGCGGTAGTTCTGGGCGTCGGGGGGAGGGGAGCCGTCGAAGACGGCCAGATTAGGGCCGGGCTCGTCGGTGTAGTCGAGGACAAGCTGTCGAGCCGGGATCTGCATGAGGAAGCGGTCGAACCACTGGATGGCTTCGCCGCGCAGGAGCTCGGAATCCTGGTGGCCAGTGTCGACGACGAGGTTCTTGAAACGCTCGGGGTGGCCGTAGGAGGCGTAGAGGGCGCCCACGCGCTGCTCGAACTCCTCGTAGCCCTTCACCGGGAAAAGCACGTCCTGGCGGCCGTGCATCATGTAGAGGGGCCGCGGGGCGATGAGGGCGCCCTGGTGCAGCATGTCGTGTAAGTGACTATTGATGGCGAACATGCAGTCGCAGTGGTGGCGTTGGGTGTTGTCGGCCACGTTGGCGGCGTAGGTGGAGATGCCCATGACCGGGGCGACTACCTTGAAGCGCTCGTCGACCGCGCCGGCGAACCAGCTCATGGCCGCGCCGCCGGAACGTCCGGTGATGCCGATACGGTTGCGGTCGACCTCCGGGCGGGTTTCCAGGTAATCGACGGCGCGCATGGCGTTCCAGACCTCGACGCCGGCGGGCGTGTAACCGCGCGCATACCAGTCGTACATTTCCTGGTTCATGACGCCGTGGTGCAAGGCGAAGGTCTCGGCGATCTGGATAGGGTCGAGGATGAAGCAGGCGTAGCCGTTACGGGCGAAGCTGATGCCGTGGCGCTGGTACATAGCCTTGGCGCCGTAGGGGGAGAGAGCGTGGCCGCAGACGTAGATCACGGTGGGGAGGCGGCCGGTGCGCTGCTTGGGGAGGTAGAGGTTGCCGGAGACGTAGAACTTGGGGAGGCTCTCGAAGGAGATCTTTTCGATGGTGTAGTCGGGCTTGTCGATGCGGCCCCTTACGCGGACGTTGAGCGGGGTGCGGGGAGGCAGAGGAGACAGGCCCAGCATGTCTCGCATCTCTTGGCGACGCTGGTCGCGGACCTTCTCCCACGTGGCGCGGGAGGAGATCTCCTCGGCGGCGCGGTCGGTGATTTGGCGGGCTTGGCGGGTCAGGTAGGGGGTGATTTGGTCTTGGGCCAGGAGGGACGGGGCTAGGAACAGAAGGAGGAGGGGCTTCATAGCAGGGAAGTGTCCAGGTTGTCCGGTGCAACCGCTCCCTTAGGGTCGCGGCTCAGTGCAGACAGGTGGTCGCGGAGGAGTTGGCGGGAGGCTTGGAAGTAGTCGTGGGTCAGGCGGTCTATGGCTAGTTCGCGGGCGGTCTCTCGGGCCAGCAGCGGCGAGTAGATGTGGGCGCGGCCTTGTTTGCGGCGCTCTACGGCGCCTCGGCGGGTCAGGCGGTCCAGCAAGGTCATTACTGTGGTGTAGGCCAGGGGGGGCCTGTGGCGGGTCATCTCCGTTTGGATCTCCCGGACGGTGGCCTCTTCCAGGTCCCAGAGGACCTTGAGGGCCTCCAGCTCCAAAGGGGGGATTCTACCGTGTTCCGGCATCGTCGTCGGGGGCTAGGAATTTATCCTTCTTGAGAATCTGGCGATCCAAGGCGAAGTTCATGCCGGTCCATTCGCCTTCCACGAAGGGATCGTTGGCGACGGAGGCGCGCATGCTCTCCATCTTGGAGTCCAGGTCGTCCAGGTAGTGCAGGAGCAAGGCTTCGGGAAAGGCCGGCAGGGTGGGGGAGCCGAACTCGTGGTGGCCGTGATGGCTCAGGATCATGTGCTCCACCAGGATCTTCAGCTTGGGCGGGAAGTCGGGGACGGTCAGGACCTTCGTCTGGAGCAGGTTCAGGACGATGGCCATGTGGCCCAGGAGCTTGCCGGGGGTGGTGTAGGAGAAGCTGCGGCGATAGTCGAGCTCATAGATCTTACCAAGATCATGCAGGACGATGCCGGCCAGGAGCAGGTCGGGGTCGACGAAGGGGTAGTTGGGAGCGACGGCGCGGCCCAGGCGGACCAGCGACAGAACATGCTCCAGCAGACCGCCCAGGACGGCGTGGTGGATGGTCTTGGCGGCGGGGGCCGTGCGGTAGCGCGGCGCGATTTCGGGGTCGTCCAGGAAGGCGTCGAGCAGGGCGCGAAGCGGGGGGTTGGCCACGGCGGCGACGGCGGCGCGCAGCTCGGTCCACATGACGCCGACGTCCTGAGCGGTATGGGGAATGAAGTCCCCGATCCGGACTCCGGCATCGTCGAGGCGCCGCAGGGCGTGGACCTGCATCTGGGGCCGGTTGCGGTACACCTGGATCAGACCCTTGACCTCGACGAAGTCGTTCCGGTCGAAAGTGTCAGCCACTTCGGCCACGCCGTCCCACATGCGGGCTTCCAGCATCCCGGTGCGGTCACCGAGCAGCAGGGAGAGGTAGGACTTGCCGCCCTTATCCTGGCGAACTTCCTTGGACTGAACTAGAAAAACCGACTTCGCGACCTGGTTGGGTTGAAGCTCGCGAACAAACAGGGTCTTCAAATGAAATTCCTACTTCTTTTCCGGTTCCTTCGGCGCTTCGGCAGCCGGCTTGTCCGCGGCGGCCGCTTTCGGGGAGCCGCCCCCGTGGGGGATCACGAACAGAAACTTCTTTTTCTTCCTCCCGGCCACCTCGGCCTTGGTGGTAACGGCGGCCTTGAAACTCTCGGGGTCTTTCCACGTGGTGTCCTGGCCCTCGGCGGCGCCGCTGTCGATGAAGCCGGGACGGATCTCGATGAAGGCGTTCTGCCGGAGTCTGGTCAGATATTCGCGCATGGCCGGGGTCATACGGGGCATGTAGAGGCGCTCAGTGATCTCCTGCTCCACGTCCGCCAGGGCCGCCTGGCCTTCCTGGTGGCGCTCTTCCAGACGCAGGATCAGGAAACCGTTCTTGCGTTTGAGGAGCTCGCTGTTCTGCCCGCGGCGCATATTGAAGGCCAGATCCTCGATTTCCTTGTCCAGCACGCCGCGCTTGAAGAAGCCGATGTCGCCGCCCTGCTTGGCCGATTCCGACTCCGAGTTCTTGGTGGCCACTTCGGCGAAGCGCTCGCCCTTCTTCAGGCGGGCCAGCAAGTCGTTGGCCTTCTTCTCGACGGCCGGGACCTCCTTCGGGTCCTTGCCTTCGATGGACAGGAAAATCTCGCGCAAGTGGACCTGCTCGGGCCGTACAAACTCGCTCTTGTGCTCGTCGTAGTACTTCTGGATTTCCTCCTTGGGGACGCTGATCTTGGAGCCTACTTCCTGCCCCACCACGCGCTGGGTGAGGATCTGGTTGCGGATGCGCTCCTTGAAGTCCTCGTAGGGTGCGCCGGCCTTCTCGCCGATGAATTTCTCGAACTCCTCCATGGACGCGATGTTGTACTGGCGGCGCAGGTCGTCCATGTACTTGACGATCTGGGTTTCCACGCTGATGTTCAGCTCTTTGCCGCGCTGGACCAGGAGACTCTGGTCGATGAGGTCGCGCAGCACTTCCTTCTGGTGTTCGACCAGGGATTGCTGGAGCTTTTCACCCTCGGCCTTCTGGCGGGCCATCTCGGCCTCGTACTCGGCCATCTCCCGTTCGATCTCCGAGCGGGTGACGATCTGGCCGTTAATCTTGGCAACGATTTCCTCCACCACGCGGACATCGGCGGCGGCGGCCGGCAGGGCCAGCCCTAAAAGGATACAGGTGAAGCGCATACCTCTATTGTCCATTACGTTTGTAGTGGACGCAACTGGTTTCTCGCCTTGCCCCGTCAGAACCGAAACCGGAACCCTGCCTGCATGCGGCGCGCCGGGTAAGCCGACACCGCCTTGCCGAAAAACGGCGAGCTGAGGTTGCCCACATACGTCACGTAGTTCACGCGGTTCAGCAGATTGAAGCCTTCCAGGCTCAATGTGATCACAGGCCCCTTTTCCCTCTTCGTAGCATCGAGCAGGAAGTCCCGCGCCATCCGCAGATCGAGCGTGGCGTTGCCGGGACCCTCCAGAGTATTGCGTTTGACGCCCGGCGGACGGTCGGCCGCGAGCGAATCTCCGTTGTCGTCGCGCCCGGTGGTGAGCGAGTAGGGGGCGCCGGTCCGGGCGGTGAAGAGGATGCCGGCGTCGAACCAGCGCCCGGCCTTGGCCGTGCCGGTGAGCGCCACGCGGTGGCGCCCGTCGAAATCGGCCCGCGACCACTCCGAAGCAGTGTCGTAGTTGTAGGCATGGAAGCTGTAGATCCCGCTGGTGTCGTTGTAGGTGCGCGCCAGGACGTATTGCGCCGTACCGGTGAAGACCTTCGTGACCTTCCCGCGCAGGGCGACCTCGAGCGAATGCGCGATCTGGTTGCCCGACGACTCGAATTGCCGGATCTGCGCGAAGCCCGGTTGGGGCCGCGCGGTGAACGGCGGCAGCGGCGCGTTGACGTCGCGCGAGCGGAACAGGGACACGCCCTTCGCATAGGTATAATTGATTGTCAGAGCAGTGGCCTTGTGGAGCTGCGTCTCGACGCCGGCGCCGCCCTGAAACGCGTAGGGATT
Organism: Terriglobia bacterium; assembly: GCA_041477815.1. Classification (GTDB taxonomy): domain Bacteria; phylum Acidobacteriota; class Terriglobia; order Bryobacterales; family JACQDG01; genus JBGOUV01. Next base: position 21,453 of record JBGOUV010000037.1, read on the forward strand.
CCGCACCCCGGGCGCGAAACGCGCCAGCGAAAGGGGTGGCGCAGCCGCTCGGCTCCCGCCGGGGAACGGATTCGGGTAGGAGGGGTTCTCCAGGAGGATCTGGCGCAGGCGCGAGCCGTTGTAAAGGTCCACGTCGGCCACGGGCCGGGTCCCGGAGCGTTCGTAGAAGAGCCCGGCGCCGCCCCGCAGCACCACCCGTTTGCTCTGGCCCGGCGCCCAGGCGAAAGAGGCGCGCGGCGCGACATTGTTATGGTCACCCAGCCCGTCCTGCCAGTCGGCGCGGACGCCGAAGCCCAGCGAGAGGTTCGGGCGGAGCCGATAGTTGTCCTGAACAAATGCGCCCAGGTCCTTTTGCAGCGGCGCCACGTGGCCGTCGCCCTGCTGCTGGGAGAACGTGAACGGCCGGCCCAGCCGGTAATCCTCCAGCGAGGAGAAGTAGAACGTCCCCCAGGCATTGGTGAGGTTGTTGAGGCCGCGGCGGTTGATGTCGTAGGAGTTGCCGCCGACTTTGAGCAGGTGCCGGCCCGCCGACCACGAGAGGATTTCCGCGAATTGAAAGTCGATCTCGGTGCGGTGCTGGTCGGTCTGGGCGCTGCCTCCGGTGAAAGCGTCGAGCACGACGATGCGGGGCGCGCCGGGCGTTACGCTGACCGTGTAGTCGTTGTGCCGCCCGGTGCGGGTGCTGAACTCGTTGATCAGGTTTGGAGAGAGCGCGATGCGGTGGTGCAGATAGAAATGGTTCTGGAGGTCGAAGTAGTTCGCGCCGGCCTCGGGAAGCGTGAAGCCTCCGATCCCCTGGCCCCTTAGCGATTCCTTTTGAAACTCGTGCCGCAGGGTGATGGTGTGCCCGGGCCGGATCTCGTGGCTGGCGCGCGCGGAGACAAACGTGGAGCGCGCCGGCGTCGGCGCATTCTCACGGACGTCGCCCGCCAGCGTACGGGCGAAGATCACGGCCTGCGGGTCCGTGCGGTCATGGTTCACGCTGACCACGAAGGAATTGCGCTTGCCGTCGCCGAGCGGACCGGTGAGCGAGCCTTCGAACGATTTCCAGTGCGACGGGGGCCGCGTGGCGGCGAAAGCATTGCGCGCGTCCAGGCGATGGTCCCGAAGCTGCAAATTGAACGTGCCATGCAAGTCCGGCGTGCCCGCCTTGGTGATGATCTCCAGCCGGCTGCGGCCGGGCCGGAAAAACTCCGCCGAGTAGGGGTTCTGGTTGATGCGCACTTCCTGGATCGCCGAAACCGAGACGCTCAGGTGCGAGCCCTCCATTCCATCGACGACCATGATCGCGCCGCTCGCGCCCACTGCCGCCGGATCGAGGAAGCGGGAGAGGGCGCCGATCACGTCGTGTTCGAGAGCCGGCAGGTTATCGAGCGCGGCGCGGTCCACCAGCACCACGTCGAGGTTTGCCGCCGCCTCCGGCCGAACCTCGATCTCGGCCTCGCGAACGTCCAGTTTCTGCTCGAGCACGGCCAGAGAAAGGCGAATATCGAGCGGCACGGGAGATCGCGCTCCCACTCGAACGGGGGCGGTGTAGCGGCGAAAACCGGGATGTTCCATCTCGATCTGATACCGTCCGGGCGCTACATGGTCGAAGACGAACGTTCCATCCGCGCCGGACTCGGTGCTGACCCGGCTGCCGTCCGGGCGTCGCAGATCGACCGTGGCCCCCGGCACGGCTCCACCGCTGGCATCGTAGATAACCCCGGAGAGGGACACCCCGGAGGGTTTTCCCTGCGCCAGAGCGGGGCTCCGCGCCAGGACCGAAGCCAGCAACCCGACCACGAGAAGGCGTTTCATTCCCGCCTCTAGTATAAGGAATGAACCTCAGTCTCGGCTGCAAGCTCGAACCCGCAGCTCAGTGCCGGCGCGCCGGCCAGGCCCCAGGCAGCCGGATGCAGGCCGCCGTGTCTTACCACGATGCGCCGCTCGGTCAGCGCCCATGCCACGTCTTCTCATGCCCGGCTTAGGGGCTCCCTGGCCGTGGTGAAATGTTCCCGTCCGCTGGAAGATCGGCGTATAACACGGCTTGACGCGGGCGCTGGTCCACGGCGCTGCGTGGGTTCCTCTCCTGGCGCGCCGTCTTTGGCGTCTGCGGAACCGTGGGTTTTTTCTGGACCGTAGGGATGAGCCGGCCGACCATCCCTCCATCCGCCCTCCGGAATTGCAGCGGATCCTGGAGGAGAGAGACCTGCCGGCCGATCACGCCGAACAGCGGGGAGCTTTGGGAGCTTGGACCTGCCGGTGATGGCGCCGGTAATCGTCTGAGCCATCCCCAGTGGCGTGAGCAGGCCAGCAAGAACAGCGAGCTTGCGCATCATCGGAAACCTCCGAAGCTTCTGGGATACTCTGGGATCATTATCCGCCATCTGGGGTAAAATATGACCGCCATGAAACGAAGAACCTTTCTGCAGGTGTCCGGTGCCGCGCCACTGGCCTGGGCGGCCGACGAGCCGATTCCGGAATACCGGGTGGTCACCTCGTTCCAGCCGGCGCAGCGTCCCGGGATGCCCGGGCCGTATCCGGGGCAAGTGGTTTCCGTGCACTCGGAAAAGTGCATCGACGCCGAAACCGAGAAAGTCGACGCCCCCGCGGTCAAGGAGATGATTTCGAGGGGGATGCGCGCGCTCACCGGCGGAAAGGACGACACGAACGCCTGGCGGCGCTTTATCATGCCCTCCGACGTGGTGGGTATCAAGGCGAACTGCTCGGGCGCGCCCGGCGCGATGTCGATGCCGGACGTTATCGCCGAGATCGCCAGAAACGTCATCGCCGCCGGAGTCAAGCCCGAGAATGTCTACGTTTGGGAGCGGAGCCAGTTGCCTCGGGCGGGTTACGAGAAGTATGTCCCCGCGGGCGTCCAGCTCCACACCGCGGGGCGCACCGCCTACGATCCGAAGACCTACGTGGAGTGCAACTTCTTCGGCGAGGAGAACACCCGGTCGAACATGGTTGCCCTCGTCACCGAGAAGCTGACCAAGATCATCAATGTCCCCAACATGAAGGACCACGGGGCGGCCGGCGTTACCGGCGCGCTCAAGAACATCGCTTACGGGGGTTTCGGCAACGTGGCCCGTTCCCACAAGAACGCCAAGACCCATACGCTGAGCTTCGTCGGAACGCTGGCCGCGGTGGAACCGATACGCTCCCGGACCGCACTCAACATCATGGACGGACTCCGCGGGGTGTGGCATGCCGGGCCGTTCTCCCGGAACCGGAAGTTTCGTTTTTATCCCAAGACGCTGCTGTTCTCCACCGACCCGGTGTCCATGGACCGCCTGCTGCTCGACATCATCGACAACAAGCGCAAGGCGGAAGGCGCGGTGAGCGTCTGGCATCACTCCGAGAAGTACGTACAGCCCGGACAGGGGTATTCTGACGATCCGAATATCGACCGGTTTGTTCGGGAACCCGGTCACATCGAGTACGCCGCCCAGAAGTTCGGGCTGGGCGTTTACGACCTCCAGAAGATCAAGGTGCAGAGAATCGAGGTCTGATGCTTCTGGTTCTCCTGGCTGCGGCGATACCGTGCCTGGTCGCCCCGGCGCCGGCGAATCTCTGCGCGGAGGAGGTCCGGCTCCAGGACCTCGAGAGGGTTCCCGCGCCCGGCGTGCAATGGGGGATAAAGGGCGAGAATACCGCTTCGGCGACCCGTGCTCCCTGGGTGGATTCCAACGCCTGGCGGTTCCTGCGGCATCCGGAGCGGAAGTATCTTTACGAACTGCCGCGCGGGGCGTCTGCTTTGGCCGCGGCCGAGGCGTTCGCCTACGGCGTCGACGCGCGGCTGCGGGTCGATCCTGCCGCTGGGAAAGCCTTTGGCGAGATGCTGGCTTTCTTGAAGGACCTCGAGGAAACGCCGGCCCTGGCTCCGGCGGCGAATATCGCCGTCCTCGACAACGGCTCGCCCCTCCTCCCCGAAGTTCTGAACCTTCTGGCCCGGCGGAACCTTTTGTTCCGGGTGGTGAGCGCTCCCGATCCGAAGGCCGATTTGAACGTCACCATCGACGCGGAGGCGGCCGATCCGGCGGTGTTCGCAACCAAGGTACGGGCGCGGCTCACCGACCCGAAGCGGCTGCTGCGGATTTACGGCAGCGAGGTGGTGCTGGGACGGCTGCTGCTGGGGGCGGGCCGCGCCCGCATTCATCTGCTCAACTATGGCGGCGAGAAGGTGGAAGGCGTCCGCGTGCGGGTGCGGGGAAGTTATGCAGGGGGCCGTCTCGCGGTATTCGGGTATGCGGGCGCGAAGCCCCAAGACTACCTGACCGAAGGTGGCGCTACCGAGTTTACAATTCCGGAGATGGGGATCTACGCGGTGGTCGACCTGCAGGCCGCTCCTTGACCATCGCGCTCTGCTCATACTGCGCACACCGCTGGCTGCAGCATTCGCATCCCAATGGCAGAAGGCGCACCTGGGCGACAATGTCGTGCGAGACGCCGTATACAAAACTGGCGTTCCAGCGGCTCCGAGTCATCGCCTCCGCTTACTCCTGCGGGAACGCCCCGGACACAACCTGCAACGGCTCTGGTCAGCGAGTTGTTCCTGAAGCTGCACCGCCTGGAAACGCGCATCTTGAGCGGCGCGCACCTGTTCCCCCCTAAGATCGTCAATGGCGCTCTGCAAGGCGGCCACGCTGGGCGCCCCCCAAGGCCCCATACCTGGGGGATCAATGCGGAGACAGTCTTGCCGTGGCGGTTTGGCTTCCACGGGGGATACAATATGATTCCAGCATCGCCATAAAATTATTAGTTGACAATACCAAGATAATTTGCGGCACTCATCTTTCCATGGAGGCGAGCACCGGGCAGAAATTGGATTTCAGCAGGTTCCCAAGACTGCTGGAAAGCAGACAGGCCGACCTAACCGGTTTCCGATTTCGAGACGAAATAGCCGTTCAAAGACCGCTGATCTGTCGATCCGGGTCATTGAGAGCCGCCTGGCAGTGACTCCAGACGCCGTACCCAGGAATTGAAATGGGCGCACTCCCGGCGTAGCGCCGCCATTCCGATATGCTCCAGGATCAACGGGCCCGCGGACGGCTTGGCCGCCGCGTACTCGGGCACAACCGACGAGATGCGTTTGGAGGGAGCCGATTCAGCGCCGTCGTCAATGTGTTCCGGGGAGGGATACTGGCTGGGACCTGCTCCAGTTCTCTTACCGCATCCGCCCGGCTGGGGAAGGCTTGGATGATCTGCGCTGGATCGGAGAACAGAAGCGACTCAAACTCGTGAAGCTGGAGGTACGGGATAAAGCGCCGGTAGCCCAGATCATCGCGTAGGCAGGCTTCCAGGCATTCCGCTCTCCGAACAGGATCGTTCTGCCCGTGGCACCGCTCGTAGCCGGGGAAGTCGGTAGGCAG
>JBGOUV010000580.1:0-2967 GCA_041477815.1 Terriglobia bacterium
AGAACCTGCATAGCGCGGGCGTCGATATCGTCCCCGTCATCACGCTGATCAACGGCGTGAACAACGAGCAGGTGGGCGCCGTGGTGCGCTTCGCCCTCGATAACCCGAAGAAGATTCCGTTCCTGAGCTTCCAGCCGGTGTCCTTCACGGGCCGCGACGAAGCCGTTACGCCGGAACGCCGCGCGGCCCAGCGCTATACGCTGTCGCACCTGGCGCACGATGTGAAAGCGCAGACCGGGCTCGGCGAACCCACGCGCGACTGGTTCCCGATCTCCTTCATGAGCACCTTCTCCGATTGGGCCGACCTGGTCCGCGGACCCGAACGGGAGTTCGGCGGCCTGAGCTGCGGCTGCCATCCCAACTGCGGCGTCGGCATGGCCGTGATGGTCGACAAGGTAACCAAGGAAGCCGTTCCGGTCACCGCGTTCCTCAACGGCGACCAGCTCGCCAAGGACGTGGCCAAGGTCAACGACTGGGGGCGGACGAAGTGGCTGTCCATCGCCGGCATGACCCTCTCCCTGCTGCGCAACTACAACCCCATGAAGTCGCCCACCCACTTCCGGCTGACGGACCTGCTGAAGAAGATCGACAAGACCTTCGGCGCCACGGGCAAGAGCTACGGCAACGTGACCGGGAACCGTACCAGGGCCGACATCGAGAAGCGCCGGGCCGATCGCTGGAACTTCTTCCTTATCGCCGGCATGTGGTTCCAGGACCTGTTCAACTACGATTTCCGCCGCACCGAGCAGTGCATCATCCCCTACGCCACGCAGGAGGGCGAGATCTCCTTCTGCGCCTACAACACCGGGGTAGGCTGGCGCAATATCATCGAGAAGATGCACATGACCGCCACCCTCACCAAGTGGTACGACAAGCATGGCCGGCACGAGATCTTCGCCGGCGGCAAGGCCGTCCCGCTGGGCGCGGCGAACCATTCCATGGTGCTGCGCGACGGGATCGTAACCACCGAAGAACAGCACGACCTGGATAACCTGGGCATCGCCAAGAACGCCCGCGAAGAGAAGCTCCGCGCCCGCGCCGAGAAGATCCGGCTGGAAGAGGAGAACAAGCGCATGGCCCAGCTCTACCGCCAGCATGTCCTGAAGGAGGAGCCCGGCCCGGCCCTGGTGCAGTTGCAGCCGCTGGCTCCGGCGGCCCTGGCGCCCAAGCCCAAAACCGAGCAGCAGGAAGAGCTGGTAGGCTCCTGCGGCGACTAGATTTCAACCTTTGACTCGCACACCCGCCGGGGCTGCCAGACGCTCCCGGCGGGTTTCTTATTTGCGCTCCTTGTTTTCCCTGCTTTCTGATCAACCCCTAATCAATTTTCAAGGAAGTGTGCGATGCTCCGGAGACCCGCCCTCAAGCAGTCTATCCGGGCACGGAATCCTATGCGCTGGACCGGAAAGTCGACGTGGTCCCGCTGTCTCACCCCTTGCTGCGCAAAAACTCCAAAAACTGCACCGCCACCGGCGAAAGCTTCTTCCCCCGCCGATAGATGATCCCCACCGGCCGCACCAGGTCCGCCCCCGTCAGCGGGACGGTCGCCAGCCGTCCCTGCTGCACCTCCTGCGCCACCGTCAGCTCCGGCAGGATCGCGATCCCCGACCCGATCGCCACCGCCTCCTTGATCATCTGGATGTTGTCGAACTGCAGCACCGCCTGCACCGCCACGCCGCAATCGCGCAGGAACCGGTCGATGGCTTTGCGGATCGCCAGGTCTTCGTCGAAGCCGACGAACCGCTCCCCCGCCAGCTCGGCCGGATCCACCCCGTCCTTGCGCCCCGCGAGTCGGTGCCCCGCATATACCACCAGCGTCATCGGCTCCCGGCGCCAGGGCACGACCTTCAGCTCCTTATTAGCCGCCGGGTAACTGACGATACCCAGATCGGTTTGGTCGTCCTGCACCGCCTCGTACACGCGATCCGGCCGCAGATACTCCAGTTGCACCCGCGCCTTCGGGTTGGCCTTCTGAAACTCCGCCGTATGCCGGGCCATCTCGTTCAGTCCCACCGAGTAGATACAAGCCAGACGCACCGACCCGCTCGCGTCGTCCTTCAACGCCTCGATCTCCGCCTCGACCGCCTCGTGCCGCCGCAGGATGTCGCGGCAGGCGTCGTAATAGACCTTCCCCGCCTCGGTCAAGGCCAGAGGTCTTTTGCTCCGGTCAAACAGCGCTACCCCCAACCGCCGCTCCAGTTGCTGGATCAACTGGCTCGCCGCCGACTGGCTGATCCCGTTCCGCCGCGCCCCCTCGCTAATCCGCTTGGTCTGGGCGACGTCCCGGAAGGTCTTGAGGTTCTCCAGGCTCACGCCGTCCGCGACCTCCCGAATTCGTAGACGACCTTCCCATAAACGTCCCGCAACCGAAACTCGATCCTCGCGTCTTTCCCCTTCCGCGCCGTCTCCACCTGCAGGAATCCCCCCTTCACCAGGTGGAACAGGTGGTACCGCCGATCCTCCCCCGGCGTCCCGCTGGCGTGCGAATCGCTCGCCGGCCCCACCGAAAACTCGTGCAACCCCGTCTCCGGATGCACCGAATGGTACTGCCAATGCCGGTCGCCGTTGATGGTGAAGAAGCTGTCCCCCAGCTTGGCCTTCACAAACTCCCGAAACTCGCGACCCTCGTGCGCGAAGGCCCGGTTGGAGTGGTTATCGGCCTTATTCGCCCGGTCCGGCCCCACGATCGGCGTCGGCGTGATCAGCACCTTCCAGTCGGCGTCGCTCTCGACCATCGTCTTCTGCAGCCAGGCCTTTTGGGCCTTCCCCCAGATGGTCTTCTCCGGCCCGTCCGGCATGGGGTTCGGCGACCGGAAATCGCGCCCCTCCACCAGCCAGATCTGCAGCGTCTTGCCCCACCGGAACGTCCGATACGTGCGCTCCCCCATCGGCACCTGTTCCCGGAAAATCCCGAGCCCCTGCTGGAACGTCAGCTTGTACTCCGGCCCGTGCGGCTGCTCCGGCCAAGTG
>JBGOUV010000366.1:0-7180 GCA_041477815.1 Terriglobia bacterium
ACGAGTTTCTGGCGGTACGGAATGAAGAGCCAAAACGTTATGTGTGGCGCGCGAAGGGGGAGGATATCCTACGAAAGATTGAGCGGGCCAAAGCGGTGCTAGCTCGGATTATTGATGGTTAATTCAATTACAGGACACTAGTCCGTGATCTCGACTTCGTAGGCATCTCCAGCTTCCCAGCGAAAACAGACCCGATACTGCTCGTTGATCCGGATGCTGTGTGTCGCGCCCCGGTCGCCCCTCAACCGTTCCCGGCGGTTGCCGGGAGGAACCGCCAGATCGCGCAGGCCGCGCACCCGATTGATCTGGTCGAGCTTCTCCGCCCAGGGGCCCACAGCGCTCGTGGACAAGTGCGCCGGGCAGCGGAGGTGTCCGACCCGTCAAGGATGTCCTCCGTTCCCCTATCTCGAAACGAGCGTATCACCTACTACATCATACCTACTCCACCCAGTTCTCCTGTTCCTTCTTGGGATGCTGGGCGGCGCTGCGACGCTTGCCCTTCGGGGGGGATGGCGTGGCCGGCCGGGCCGCACGAAATCACAGGGTCTTCCAGGAACTTCCCGAGGGCCAACACCGTTGCCGAACCGTTAACAGTTTCCACCCGGGCGATCGTGCGATTGCCGCTCCACGAGCGAGACGCCGCAGCCGGGAGCACCGCTTCCACATGAGCGATGCCGCGCCCTATGGCTGGTAAGGACTTGAGTGGTGGGCGCGACCGGACTCGAAACCTGTGACCTCTTGCCTGTGAAGCGAGGGGTGGGCTACTCTTTGGAGGCATGGCCGACTTCATGGCCATCTCTAGGGCTTCCAGATTCAGTCTGCCGCTCTTGCGAAGATCCTGGAAGATCATCTCCGGCAGCCGACTTACTTCGCGCGCGACTTCCAGCCGGATCGCTGCGGCCGTTTTCCTCCTCCGGCGACGCCGCGGCTTCGGCGAGGGGGCGCAATTGGCAGATCCGGGTGTTGATCTCCACGAACCGCCGGCGGAGTTGTTGGAACTTTCGAAACTCCGCCACTTCGCGCTCCGCCTTGGCCAGCGCGGCGGAGCTCGGCAGGGCTTCGGTGACGGTCTTGCCTGCGAGCTTGTAAGTAAGCCGATCAGTGGGTCCGTGTCCGGGTTGGTGGGGGCGGTGACAGCGGCAGTTCAGCCTGCCGCACCGACCCGATGTTGCGGTGATGGAACCGGGACGAAAATCGCCCAGCTCGGTCAACTGGCGCACGATATGGGAGCGCTGCTGCTCCAGATCCTGGAGGGAAAGCGGCAAAGGAGGCCTCCTCTCCCCTAGCGTATCATATACGCACGGATTCTTCCCGAAAAGAAGGCCCCCCCCCAAGAATTAGCCTGTAGACACCCGGGCCACAATACGTGTAAAATTGAGGACATCCCCCACCGGGAAGAATTTGTGAGTGTACAATGCAGCCGTTGCCGCCTTCCTCGTGTGGCCAGAAGTAACGGAGATGGCAGCCGCGGTGAAGTTCATTCGGGACTATCATGACCAGGTTGTTGATCCAATCGGGTAACCGCTCCCTGCAAGGCGTCTTGGCGCTTACCCTGGGGGATGATTACGAAGTCCGCGTCGAGGCGGACAAAGAGAAGGTGAAACAGGCGCTTTCCAAGCGCCAGGCGGACGTTCTGATCCTGGACCTGGTGGACAACAACGATACATTGAAAGGTGCTCTAAATTACATATCGGAACTCCAGGTCTACAAGACGCCTATTCTGGCGATGACGGACGATGACAGCCGGTCAACCGCCATGGCGCTTGTGGAGCACGGGGTTTATGACTATTTCCGTACGCCTCCTCATCTATTAGAGCTAAAGCTCGTGATTCGTAGGGCTTACGAGCAGGCTCAACTCCGCCGGAGCCTGGAGGAAGTCAGCAAGAAGCTCCATGATCTCACTAGTTGCGACCAACTGACCGGATCCACGGCCCAAATGCAAGTGGTTTACGACCTCATTCGCAGGGTCAGCAATCTGAGCGCCTTCGTGCTGATTCAGGGAGAGAGTGGGACAGGCAAGGGACTGGTGGCGCGGGCCATCCACAACCTGAGCAAGAGGGCGGAGGCTCCCTTTGTGACGGTTTCCTGCGGGGCGATTCCTGAAACGCTTATCGAAGCCGAGCTTTTCGGCTCTGAGAAAGGAGCGTACACCGGCTCCTTCCGGCCCCGGGAGGGGTATCTGGAGCAGGCTGCCGAAGGCACGATCCTGCTCGACGAAATCGGTGAACTGGGATTGCCGACGCAGGTAAAGCTGCTGCGGCTGCTCCAGGAGAAGGAATTCTGCCGGCTGGGAAGCAGCAAGCCTATCCCGCTGCGAGCGAGGGTCCTGTTTGCGACGCATAGAAACCTGGCCGAGATGGTGAAGGAAGGCTTGTTCCGGCAGGATCTGTATTTTCGGGTGAATGTTCTGACGATCGAGCTGCCGGCCCTTCGAGAGCGGCCGGAAGATATCACGTCCCTGGCGAACCACTTTCTCGGTCAATATGCGAAGACCTACCAGAAGCCGGTACAGGGAATCCATCCCGCAGCGATGGAGATCCTCGTCGGCCACGAGTGGCCCGGCAACGTGAGAGAGCTCGAAAACGTTATCCAAAGGGCCGTAATTCTCAGCGAGGGCCAGTTCATTGGGACTTCGGACCTTCCCGAGACGCTTCACGCCAGGATCCCAGAGGAGGAGCAGGAGCCCGGGGACGTCTCGGAGAGTTCACTCGAGGAACAGCTCAAGGACTACAAAGTCAAGCTGGTGAACCAGGCGCTGCAGGCCTCCAACGGGAATAAGACCGTGGCCGCTCGCCGCCTGAGCATCACCCGCGCCTACTTGTACCGGCTTCTTCGCCTGGGTGAAACGGACAGCCGAGTAGCCTAGGGCGATGAGGTCGGGTCCAGCGATAGACCAGCCCGGGCCGGTTCCGGAAAGGGCAGCGCCTCCGCCTGCCGTCCCGCTTTCCCGCCTTGTTCTTTCGTTCCCAGTAATGCTGGCGTTCGCGCTGGCGGTGCTCATCTTCTTCAGCGCGCGCAATCGGTTCAGCGATCCGGACACCTGGTGGCACCTGAAAGTAGGGGAGTCGATCTGGAACACGCGGTCAATCCCGCACCAGGACCAGTATTCCTACACCACCAATCACCACTCCTGGATCGCCCACGAGTGGCTCGCCGAGGTCAGCCTCTATGGCGCCTACAAGCTGGGCGGCTATCGCGGGCTCTGGCTGTGGCTGGCCGGCTTTGGCTCGCTTCTTTGCATTCTGGTCTACGCCCTTTGCTCGCTTTACTCCGGCAATGCCAAAGTGTCGCTGCTGGGGGGCCTGGTGGGCTGGTTTTTCGCCACCGTCAGCCTGGCGTTGCGCCCGCTGCTGCTGGGCCATATATTCCTGATCGTCGAGCTCCTTTTGCTGCACCTCGGCCGGTCGCGGGATCGCCGCTGGTTCTGGGGATTGCCTCCGCTGTTTGCCGTGTGGGTGAACTGTCATGGCTCTCATATTTTCGGGCTGGGAGTGGCGGCCCTCTTCCTGTTTTGCTCCTTCTTCGACTTTAGGGCCGGGCAGTTGTTCTCGGAGCGCTGGGACCGCCGCACGCGGCTGCTGCTGGGCGCCATCCTGCCGCTGTGCGCCGCGGCCCTGATGATCAACCCCATCGGCTGGCGCCTGCCGGCCTATCCGCTGGATCTGCTGTTCAAGCAGAGCAACAACCTGGCGTACATTTCCGAGTGGCGGCCTCTGAGCTTCAAGGAACCCTGGGGCCTGGGGCTGTTCGCGGTGGCGGCGCTGGGAGGCGTGGTGGTGCTGCTGCGCCGCGCGTCGCTGCGCCTGGAGGAAGTGCTCCTGATCCTGCTGGGTTTGTGGATGGGAATGCGCCACACGCGGATGGTGTTTGTCTTCGGTATCCTGGCCGCGCCGATCCTGTGCCGGCTGCTCGCCGACTTATGGGAACGCTGGGACCCCTGGCGAGACAACCGCGTGGCCAACACGGTCATGATCCTGGCTTCGACCGCCCTGCTGATCGCGGCCACGCCCACCGTCCCGGAGCTGGAGCGCCAGGTGGAGAAATCGAACCCCGTCAAGGCGGTCCAATTCATCCGGCAGGCGGGACTCGCCGGCCCCATGCTGAACGAGTATGTATGGGGAGGATACCTGATCTGGGCCTTGCCCGAGCACCCGACCTACGTGGATGGCCGCACCGACATCTTCGACTGGACGGGCGTGTTCATGGAATACGGCCGCTGGTCGAACCTGCAGGAAGATCCCCGCCTGGTGCTGGAGAAGCGCAAGATCAATTTCTGCCTGGTGAGCAAGGACGCCACGATAGTGGAGGTTTTTCCTTTCCTTCCGGGGTGGAAGAAGGTGTACTCCGACGAGGTGGCGGCGGTGTTCGCCAGGAGCCCGGCGGGGTCCGGGTCCCCCTGAAGGTGGTTCTGCGGGTTTAGCGATTGGTGGATAAATACGGCTGGGCGGGTATGGCGCCTGCCCGAGGGCCGCGCAAGTGCCAGGCCACGACCCCGAGCCATACGAGTAAGAGCAGCGGCGTGCCGGCGGGCCACGGGGGGTCGCCGGCGGTGAAGACCAGGTAGACGACCGGCAGGAGCAGCAGGCCGGTGAATACGCGCACGCCCGATCCGAAGGTCAAAAACGGAGGCAGGGCTACTAGCAGAAGACTGTGGTCATAGATGTAAGAATGGGGCGCTACCAGGAGGCTGCCCGCCAGCACCAGCCCGACACCGTGCTCCAGGCGGGAGGTGTGCCGCAGCGCCCACCACACTAGAGCAATCGTCAGAACCGCCAGCCAAGGGGCGAATCCGGCGGGGACCGACGCCAGGGAGGTCATGTGCTCCTGCCAGGGGTTAAAGGTTGGCTGCCGGATTTGCCGGAGGTAATGAACCGGCCAAGACCAGCCCGCCGACAGGAAAGAGATTCCGTTGAGCACCGCAGATCCGAGTACCAGCCCCTTGAAAAGCATCCCCAGGCGGAAAGACCACAACAGCAAAGGAAGCAACACGAACAGATGGAGCTTGTTGCAGGCGCACAGGGACAACAGCAACCCAGCGGTAAAATGCCGGCCCCGGCTGCAGCAGCGCAGCGCGAGAGCCACACCGAGGAGAAGCAAGGCCGAGTCCTGCCCCACCACCCAGGAGTTAATCAGAGGGAGAGAAAGACCCGCAAACGGCAGCGCTTGTCTATAAGGCGAAACGGCCAGGAACGCCACGGCGGCCAGCGCCAGAATAACCTGCCAGGTCCAGAAGGCGGCGGGATACGAGAGCTTGCCAAGCGGCGCAAGAGCCTCGGCCACCCACGGCATCCGGGGGAAAGTTATGTTGCTCGCCGTATCCGGCAGCCGGTAACCGGTGGACTCCACAAGAACTTCTCGAACCCCGCGCGATTCGTAGAGCCTTGGGGAGCCGGCCAAGCGGGCGCCGGCATAGAAGACCTTGAAGTCAGTGTATTTCGTCCGAAAATATGGATTCTGAAGACTTAGGTAGAGCATCAGCACGAAACTGAGGACTGACAGAAGCGCGCTGCCGAGCCGGCTCACGAAAGCAGCCTCCGGAAAAGTGACAGTATCACGTTCCCTGGGGGAGTACCATCCCGTCGTCCTCGCCCTGCCGCGCGGAGGGCCAGCAGCCCCAGGTACGCCAGCGAGAGATAGGCCCACGGAAGCAAGTCCGGGAGCGGGTAGAAGTACACCCAAGGCCGCACCAGGGCGTACCGCGCCGCCTGATAGGGCGCCAGCGCGGCGACGATGGCAATCAGAGAGAAGTCATGGCCGTAGGTATGAGGGCTGAGCAGCGGCGAGCAGAGCGCGGCGGCCGAAAAGCGGTCTGCGAGAGAACCGCGCCAGAGGACGACGGAGAAGCAAACACAGGCGAAAACCGCCGCCACCAGGCCGGCCGCCGGTCCGAATTGCAGCCCCAGGGCCCGGACGTTGGCCATTACTTCCGGCTTGTAGTCGGTGGAGGGCGCAGCCAGAAGCCCGATCCACTGGCCGATGCCATCCCGCCCGACCGCTGCCGCCGAAGCAATGGCCAGTAAGATACCCGCAGCCAGAAACACTCCCACCATGCGACGCTTTCCGGCGGCCCAGAACGCCAGCGGAAGGGCCCAGATGACGTGAGGTTTGAACAGTGCCGCTGCCAGCAGGAGCCCCGCTGGCGTCTCCCGCCCGTCCCGCGCCAACCGCAGGCTGTACGCCACCAGCAGGGTCAGGACCATGGTGTCCTGCCCCTGCCCGATAGCGAGCACAAAGGGCATGAACAGCAGCAGCGAGAGCCGGAAAAGGTCTACGCCAAAGAAACCTGGAAACGGGAACCACACCGGGATCTTCCACACCAGCGCCGCCAGGAGCACAACGTTGAGCGCCATCCCCACGGCCACCGCGGCCCGGTAGGAGAGCAAACTCAGCGGGACATAGAGAAAGGCGCTGAACGCCGGCCGGTTGAACCGGTAGGCGTTGGTGAACAATTTGGTTTCGCCCTGGACGCGGGCCTCCTCTACCAGGGGCTCGTATGCGCGCTCGTTGTAGAGTTGCGCAGCCTGTCCCCTCGCCACGAGTTTTCCAGCGAAGTAGAACTGCATGAAATCGGAGGGTCCGGACTGGTGCGCCAACCGGATCGCCGTCGCCACCAGCAGGCCGGCCAGGGACCACATGAGCACCTGCATAATCCTCTCGGCAACCTGCGTCCGTGGAGCCGTGGCGATGGTACTCATGCCCGCGTCTCCGGCCCAAGGACCTGCCTTCGCGGGAACGCCATAGCTGGGTCGCCAGAGTTTTTTCCGCCCCGCCGGATTACTTCGACGGCGAGCGCTCCCAGGTAGGCCAGTGATAGCAGAACCACTGGAAGCAGGTCGGGCCGAGGGTAAAACATCAGCCAGGGCACAAGCAGCAGATACCGCCACACCGGGCTGCCGGCGAGTAACGCCGACACCACCGTCATGGATAGATCGTATTTATATGTATGAAGGCTGAGCAGCAGCGAAGCGAGTATGGCTGCGGAGAACCGTTCCCGCATCGTTCCCCTGATCAGGATGGGCCCGATGCAGAGTGTCACGAATAGGCCGGCCGCGATGCCGGCTGGCAGCCCGAACTGCAATCCCAGCGCGCGGGCGTTGGCCATACTCTCGGGCATGAAATCCGCCGAAAGCCCCACCAGGTCGATCCATTCCCGAGCTCCGTCGAGTCCGACGACCGCGAA
>JBGOUV010000045.1:0-25936 GCA_041477815.1 Terriglobia bacterium
AGGGCGATTACGTGCAGAAAGGCCAGTTCCTGCTGCAGATCGACCCGACGATCTACGAAGCCAACCTGCAGCGGGCGCAAGCCACCATGTCGTCGGCCGAAGCCGGGGCCGTGCAGGCGCGCGCCAACAGCGACCAGGCGCAGCGGGCGCTGCAGCGCACCAAGGCGCTACGCGAGCAAAACCCCAACCTGATCTCGATGGAGCAGCTCGAGCAGGCCCAGACGGCGTTCGACATCGCCGAGTCGAACCTTACCGCATCGCAGCACATGGTGGAGCAGACCCGCGCCGCGATGCGTGAGGCGCGCGACCAGCTGGCCAAGACGCACCTCATCGCGCCGATGGCGGGGCGCGTCACGCGGCTCGCCGTCGAGGAGGGTGAGGTGGCGGTCCCGGGCACGTTCTCCCGCGAGACCGGCCTGCTGCTCACGATCTCCGACCTGTCGGTGATCCAGGTCAAGGTCCAGGTGGATGAAACAGACGTCGTGCGCCTGCACCTCGCCGACTCGGTCGAGGTGACGATCGACGCGTTCCCCGACACGACATTTGTCGGTCGCGTCACGAAGATCTCCGACAGCGCCATCCTCACGGCGGCCTCGAGCGTCGCCGGACAAAACGACCGCGCGGTGGACTACGAGGTGGAGATCACGCTCGCGAATCCGCCCACGGAAGTCCGGCCCGACCTGTCGGCCACGGCGCGGATCGTCACCGATACCCGCAAGCAGGCGCTGGCGATTCCGATCATCGCGCTCACGGTGCGCGAGAACACCCCCGTGACGACCGAGCAGCGCCGCGGCGCGGGGGGCGCCGCCGCGACCCCCGCCACCCCGGCCGCCGCGGGCACGACCGCCGCCGCGGAACCCAAGAAGAAGGAAGCGGAAGGCGTGTTCGTCGTGAGCAACGGCGTCGCCACGTTCCGGCCGGTGAAGGTGGGGATCGCGGGCGAGGAACACTTCGAGGTGATCGAAGGGGTGCGCGAGGGCGATACCATCGTCGCGGGCCCGTACCAGGCGATCCGGGACCTCAAGGAAGGGGCGCGCGTCCGCTCGACCCGGCAGGCCGCCGATTCGGCCGGCCGGAGGCCGACGTGAGCATGCAGGAGTTTCGCACCGGCGACACGCCGCTCCCCGACGTCGTCATCTTGACGCACAAGCTCACGCGCGACTACGACATGGGCTCGGAAACGGTGCGGGCGCTGCGCGGCGTGAGCATCCAGATCCGCAAGAACGAGTACGTGGCGGTGATGGGCCCGTCGGGCTCGGGGAAATCGACGCTCATGAACCTCGTCGGCTGCCTCGACACGCCGACGAGCGGCGAGTACTGGTTGAACAGCCAGAAGGTCAGCGATCTGGTGGACGACGAGCTGGCCCGGATCCGCAACAAGGAGATCGGGTTCGTCTTCCAGACGTTCAACCTGCTCCCCCGCGCCGACGCGCTGCACAACGTGGAGCTGCCGCTCATTTATGCGGGGCTCGGGGGCAAGGAGCGCCGCGCCCGCGCCGCGCAGGCGCTCGAGCGGGTGGGCCTGGGTGACCGCATGGATCACCGGCCCAACGAGCTGTCGGGCGGCCAGCGCCAGCGCGTGGCCGTGGCGCGCGCCCTGGTCAACGACCCGGCCATCCTGCTGGCCGACGAGCCCACCGGCAACCTGGACACCGCCACCGGCAACGAGATCATGGCCCTGTTCGAGCGGCTCCACCAGCAGGGCAATACCATCGTGCTGGTGACCCACGAGCACGATATCGCGCTGCACGCCCACCGCATCATTCATGTCCGCGACGGGAAAGTGGAGAAGGACGAGCGGATCAAGGGGTAGCGGAACTACCTTCCCGTAAATATTGCCTTTGGAATCATGGCATGCACGCCGCGCTTACCGTCCACCAGTTGCGTGATGCTGAAATCGGCGGCGACGCTGGCTAACATATAGGCGTCATCGCGGTTTAGCCCTTTGGTCTCGCTTAGGAAATCGATCAAGTCGCGGAGGGCGATTTTGATCGCCTGGTCCAGGTTTTCATCGAAACCCATCGTTATGTAATGCGTCGGCGTTTCGGCTCTTGGCCAGCGGAGCTTCATTCCTTTGCGGACCGTCAGGCGGAACGTGCCTACGAGAGCCGTTTCGAGGGCGGCCAGGTCCACCTCTCCGTTGCCCTGTGCGGCGTGACCGTCTCCGATGGAAAATAGCGCGCCGCGCGCGTGGACTCTTATGAACAGCGTGGTCCCGGCTATCAGCTCCTTGTTGTCCAGGTTTCCGGCGTGAATCCAGGGCGGAGCGCTCGAGATGCGCTCTAATTCAGGCGGCGGCGCTACGCCCATGCTGCCGAAGAAGGGCCGCAGCGGGACCTCGATCCCCGGCGCGAAGCGGGCCACCATCCGTTTCGCGTCGAGCGGCACGATCTTCAAACGCGTGTAGGGGAAGTCTTCCGGCAGCACGCCGTAGCCGGGTTGGAAGAGATTAAGCGCGTAGGGCAGCGCGAGCTGGATCGATTCGATCCGCACTTCCAGGACGTCACCGGGCTCGGCGCCTTCGACGAAAACCGGCCCGGTGAGGATATGGGGGCCCGGGCCGCGGTCTTTTGCGGCGCTGTAGATCTCGCGCAAGCCCGGCTCCACCTGGTCCGCGGGCAGACCGGCGCGCTCCAGCATCTCCGGGCCGGGGATCATCGAAGACCGGATCTCGACGACGTCCCCGGAGCGGATGCGCAGCACCGGAGGCGTCGCTGCGCTGTAGTACCCCCAATGGACGGTCTGGGGCGTTGAGAGCAGGCGATGCGTCTCCGCCGGGGTGCAAACCGACAACAGCAGCACGACAGTGAGGTTACGGAGCATGCCTCACACTATACCGGATCGCTACTGCAACTGAGCCGCCAGCCACACACTGATGTCCTGCGGCTCCACGCGCAGCGTCAACCGTTGCGATTCGCGGTAGGCCGACTGGGCGGGCGAGAGCATACGCCGCAGTGCGGGGTCCTCTACCCGGATATTCCGGCCGTTCACCAAGCCCTCCAACAGCAGAGGACGCGGGGCCAGGGCTGCCGCGATGTCGGCCACGTCGCCGACTTGCAGCACGCCGAGGATGACGTCTTCGAGGGGGACGTAGGCGAAGGCGTTCTCGAGTACCGTGAGATAGCCGGCCAGGCCGCCTCTGGCCGCCACCGCCCGCACGCCATCGTCGTAGAGGGCCGCAAGCAGTGCCAGGTGCGCTCCCAGGGGCTCGGCCCGATGCTGGACCTGCGGGCCTCCTTCGTTCTCGAGCTCGTCCAGCCAGAGGTTCGCCGGATTCGGGGGCGCGAACGAATCGCCCCACAGCGCTACTCTTTGGCGGTCGATGTCCGGGCGCCGCCGCAAGTAGGACAGCACCGCACGCAGGTCTTTGAGCCGCGAACCGAGCAGGTTCCTGCCGAGATCGAACTCGGTCTGGGCGAGGCGTTGGTAGGCGCCGCCGTCGGCGCGCTCCGCTGCCGGGGCGGTCTCGCCCGTGGCCCGGACGTCGGGCAGGCACACGGCGATGCCCGCTCGCAGCAGCGCTTCGATTTCCTTCGTCCGATTCGCCAGAAAACGCTCCTTGCCGGCTTGCGCGATCGCGACCACCACCGGAGCCGGCTTGGTCCCCGGCGGGCGCAGAAGCAGCAGCGGCACGGCGATGCCTTCCTCCACGGTGAGGCTCATCGCCTCGATCTCCGCTCCGGCCGTCGAGCGCGTGCCGAAGGTCTCCAGCGGAGCGGCCGCAGCTGGCTCGATATCGCCGAGCAGGGGCCGCAACTCCTTCCGCAATTGCGCCGGAGACCGGCGCCGGCTCCGCGCCGCTTCCAGTTGCTCCCTTCCCAATTCGAACGCGATCTGGTGCAGCGGCTTCCGCTGCAGTTCCGCCGATACCGCTGGGGTGATACTTAATAGATCCGCATGCGGTCTGCGGCGGACGGCCTCCTGGCGGCGCGCCTCCTCCCGGTAGGGGTTGGTGGAAAGATCCGAGTCCGGCAGGATGGCCAAATCCTTGGCTGAGGGATAGGGAATCTGGAACCACCGCTGGAGGGCCGGGTAGAGTTCCTCTCGCTGCTGCGGTCCGATACTGAAGCAGTGGCTGACCCGCTCCATGCTCAGGCGGATCAAACCGTAGGCCTGCGACGACGCCAGGTTGTCCAGCGCGTTGTAGAACCCCCAGACCTGGCGGGAACGCTCCATGCCGTCCACCCAGAGGTTCGGATAGTCCGGCTCTTCGGCGCCCTCCCAGCCGAATTCGAAGGCCCGGATGAGCTTGCGGGGGGCCACCGAAGCCGCCACCAGCCAGGGTGAGAATTGTCCGGCGATTTGTCCTGGGGAATCGCCGTGGACCCGGACATGGCCCTGGTCGTAGTTGTAGGGAGCTACGGCGGAGATTCGGGGGTCGAGCGCCGCCGCTACGCCGGCAATCTCGCCGCCGCCGGCGACCGACCCGAGCAGAATGATGCGGCTCTTATCGACTTCCGGGCGCTCGTACAGGAAATCCACGGAGCGGATGACGTCCCAGGCCGCCCATCCCGAATAACTTTCGCCCACCAGGAAGAGCTGCTTGGTGAAGTTGAAGCGCGAGCCGTAGCCCTGGCGGTACCAGGGCGTGGTCTCGGTTCGCTCGCCGTATCCCGGGCGCTCGAGGATCAGCACGGCGCTTCCGGCGCGCGCCCAGAGCTCTCCCATGTCGTGCAACTCGCCCTGCGTCTTCGGGTAGTGCTGGCTGTGTACAATGACTATCGCGGGCAACGGCAGCGAGGCCTTCGCCGGCAGATAGAGGTTGGCCGGCATCCAGTACTGCGGGCGGATCTGGAACACGACATTCTCGAGCCGGTAGCCATCTCCTTCGTGCCGCGCCGTCACCTTGGGCTGCAGCGGGGGCTTGGCCGGCGGAAACCGGCCCAGCGATTCGCGCAACGCCTGTATCCGAGAGTCGCGGAATCGCTCCCAGTCCTGGCGCGAGTGGACCTTCTCCCAGGCCAGCCGCTCCGCCAGTACCGCCTGCTCGACTTTCTTGCGGAGAGAGTCCTGCACCATGGTTCGCACCGCGTGGGCGCGGCGGTAGAAGGGCGGCCAAACCCTCGAATCGAAAGCGGCGAGAGACTCGGGCGCGGGGAGGGCGGCCGGGATCTTCACGCGGGCGGGATCTTCGTCGCGCAAGACCATGGCCTGGTAGCGGGCCGGCGCGTAGAAGGTGGATTTTCCGGCCATGCCGGGCAGGGTGCTCCATTCGGCTACCTCGCCGGGGCGGGGCGCCCGGTGGCGGGCCACCAGGATTCGCCACTGCTTAGGAATACCTGTCTCACCCAGCGCGGCGGCGCACTGGTCCAGGGGGAGGTTGATCCTGGCGATCCAGTACCCGTGACGGAGGTTGGTCTGCGTCTCGATATTCGCGTTCCAACTGGTGCGGGGCAGACCGATACGGGGCCCGATCCCGCGCGCGTCGAGGATCGCCCCCACCGAGTTGACCACAATCTCGAGCCAGGCGGACCCGCTGGTGGCCAGGTAAATCGCCACGTGGTCGTCGCCGGTGATGGCGCCGTCGCGGCCACCGGCGCGGGCCACTACCGGGTCCGGTTCCTCGAGGCGGGCCAGCAGGGCCAGGGTCCGGCCGTCGTGCATCCATTTGATTTCGGTGTGGTAGCGCGCCGCCCGGGGGTAGGGCTCATTCCGAGGTAGTCCGAAGGCCGGGATGCCCTGCCAGGCCGGGCCGTCCCAGTTGGCGACGACGGGGGGCAGTCGCAGCACGCGGCCGATCTCGAGCGGCGGGTCCGTATTGCCGAGGGCCGGCACGCGGCGGAGCTGCACGGGTCCGGAAGTTTCCGGGGGCGTGGTCAGCCGCAGATCGGCGAACTCGGACTGCCATCGAAACTCCGGCGCCAGGGCGCGGCGCGAGCGGAGGCGCTCGGCCCGCCAGGAGAGGGACGCGGCCTTCCAATCGATGTCCAGCGCGGCCAAAGGCAGGGCGGCCTCCACGGTCCAGCCCGCGGCGGTCACTTCCGCCGCTCGCAGCATCCCGAGGTCGGGAGTCGTCTGCCCGCCTTCTTCTATTCGATAGGCGCCCCAGGGATTGACCTCGATGGAAAGGTCCCGCTGGAGGCCGCCGATGCTGCGGAAGCGGATCCGCCACCGGACCCGGTCCTCTACCTCGGGGGACTCGATGGCGTCCTTCTCCCACACCGGATTCCGGCCGATGGATCGCGCCAGTACCTTACCGCCGGGTTCAGGGAGGCGAGCGGTCAGCCACAGATGCGCGCCCTGCTGGCGGAGATCGGCCTCGCCTGCCAGGTCCGCGGGAGTTCCGGGGTGGAGGGGGGTAAGGTTGGCTGCGGACAACCACCCGGTGCAGAGGAGAAACAGACTAACGCGGTGATTCATGCTTTTCAGTCTCGCACTTTTCGTTGGGGAGGCCGAGTGTGCGAGAATCTTGTTGGTGGAACGACTCCGGCTCGCAACCTGGTTTGCCATCCTGCTGCTGGTCACGGCGCACAGCCAGGACCAGAAGGTCACCGCGCTCGCCCCGGGCGTGTTCTTCTGGCAGGGGGACACGGAGATCCGGCGGCCTGCCAACTGCACTTGGGTGATCCTTAAGGACTACGTTCTGGTGGTGGACGCGAACTTTCCTTGGGGCGCTCGGGAGATATTGGCGGACATCAAGCGCACCACCAACAAACCGATCCGGTTCGTGTTCAACACGCATTACCACGCCGACCACAGCTTCGGGAACAGCCTGTTTAAGGAGGCCGGGGCGACCATCGTGTGCTCGCGGGAGTGCGGGGCGGAGTCCCGCAGCAAAGGGGAAGCGGACTGGCGGAACCAGGTGCTCAACCGCGGGCAGCGGCCCAACGCCTCCGAGCACGACAAGGCGGTCGCCGCGGAAACCCGCGCCCAGGGATACCGGCTCGAGCCTCCGACCGTGTTGTTCGAGGACCGCCTGGCGTTCGACGACGGCGAGCGGCGCGTGGAGCTGATCCACGTGGGCCCGGGCCACACCAACGGCGACGCGGTGGCCTACCTGCCGCAGGAGAAGATCCTCATCACCGGCGATCTGTGTGTGAACTGGACCTCCGGGAACAACGTGGGCGACCGGGACGCGGATCCCGACAACTGGGTCCGGGTACTCGACACGCTGGCCGGGTGGGAGGTGAAGACCGTCGTGCCGGGGCATGGCCGGCTGGGGACCACCGACGCGCTGCGCGGCCAGCGGGCGTATCTGGCCGACCTGGTGGCGCAGGTGCGGGCGGGTATCCAGGCGGGCAAGGCGGCGGACCAATTGGCCCAGGAGGTGGACCTCTCCAGGCACCAGCCTTGGGGGGCCAGTCCGGGAGCCAATGCCGGTTCTGTGCGGGCTGTCTATCGACGGCTCGCCACCAAGAGTGCGAGTAGGGAGGATTGAATGTTTGGGCGCTCGATCTCGCTACTGATCTGCAGTACCTGCTGGATTTCCGTTGTGCAGCCGCAGTCTCCGCCGCTACGCTGGATGGACCTCACCAACGCGGCGCTGGAGGTGAACGGGCTGCCCTGGTACGGCGAAAATGGCAGCGAGATGTTCCGCCTGCCACGCCGGCTGGAAGATCAGTTCCGGCCGCCGGTGTGGAATCTGGCCAAGTCGCCCAGCGGAGGGAGAATTCGATTTCGCACCGACTCGAACGCGCTGGCTATCCGGCTGGAATACCCCTCCGCGCCGGGCATGGCCAACATGCACGCCTTCGGGCAGACCGGAGTGGATCTTTATGTGGACGGCGCCTACCGCGGGACGGCTATCGCCGATAAGGATGCAGCACCTGGCAAGACGTATGAAAAGGTCTACTTCCACCTGCCGGAGCAGCCCCGTAGGGAGCGCGAGGTGACGCTGTACCTCTCGCTCTACAAGCCCGTCAAGGTGCTGGGGGTGGGGGTGGATCGCGATGCGAAGCTGGCCCGCGCCCGGCGTTTCGTGGTGGCAAAGCCGGTCCTCTTTTACGGCACCTCGATCACACAGGGTGGGTGCGCCAGCCGCTCCGGCCTCAGCTACCAGGCGATCCTCGGGCGCCTGCTGAACCTGGACTATGTCAACTTGGGCTTCTCGGGTAATGGTCTGGGCGAGCCGGAAGTGGCACGCGTGGTGGCCGAGGTAGACGCCGCTTGCTTCGTCCTGGATTTCGCTCAAAACAACCGGACCCTGGAGTCCTTCGAGCAAGCCTATGGTCCGTTTATCGAGACGATCCGGAATAAACATCCCGACACGCCTGTTCTTGCTATTACTCCTATCTATGCGGCCGGGGAGGCCAACGGGCAGAGCGCGAACGAGGCCAAGCGCGCTCATATCCGGGAGGTGGTGAGCCGGCGGATCGCCGCCGGGGACCGCCATATTCAGATCGTCGAAGGCACCGACCTGCTCGGTCCCGCACAAGGCGACGGGCTGGTGGACGGTACGCATCCGAACGATCTGGGTTTTCAATGGATGGCCGAGGGGCTGGCGTCCCGCCTGCGGAAACTGCTGGCGTTGCCTCCCGGGTGATGCTGCCGCCTCTCCGTTCAAAACCGCGAGCATATTGTCGCGCGCCCCAATCTCACCAATTATCTGGTCCAAAGCTCGTTATGTTTCACGTCCGGCGCCTTCCTGGTCACGCCTGCCATGGATGATACGCTGGACCACGATCCGTCCTCGGGAGACGCGGTAATAGATGATGTAGTCCTCGACGGGAAAGGCTCGCCTGCCGATGCCTGGGAACGATGCCAGAATCGAGAACTGCCCGATAATCCGGGCGACGAACCTGTCAGCCGCCTCGTCACGACCGCCCTTCCTTGCGACGTAGGACCAAACCTCGTCCAGGTCTTCAAGCGCTGGTCTTGAGACGATCCAGCGCTTCATGCGCTCTTCTTGCGTTCTGCCGCGAGCCGCCTTCTTCCGCGCGCTGAGAGATCCTTCAGAAACCGCTTCAGACCCGGCTCATCATACTCCTGGTACTCGCCGTTGGAAATGGCACGCTCCCCTTCGGCCACGAGTCTATAGAGAAATTCAGAACCGATGTCAATTATTGACTGGGCAAGGCGAAGGCCACGTAGGCTCCGCGTATCTTCACCTGGGTCCCCGGAGTGAGGCCCACCTGCGCGGACGCGCAGAACACCACGTATTGGCGGCCGGCGACTTCGTAAACGGCCGGCATCCCTTCCAGGGCAGCGTCCAACTGGCGCTCCCACAGCGTCTTCCCATTTTCGACATCGAGGGCGCGAACTTTGCGATCGCGGGTGCCGGTGAAGATCAACCCTCCCGCCGTCACCACCGGACCTACCTTCGGATAATGAGATCCCGTGTTGGGGAAGCCCTTGGCTGCCAGCTCCGGAACCTCGCCCAGCGGAATCTTCCACTGGATGGTCCCCTCGTGGAGGTCGTAGGCGGTCAGCGACGACCAGGGCGGGGCTATCGGAGAAAGCCCGTCGCCGGCGATCATGAAGCCGAATCCGCTGTAGAAGCGCTCCCCTGCCGAAGCCGCCAGGGCCTTATCGGCCTCCGGATTCTTCGCCAGCTTGAGCATCGCCGGAAGATCCTTGGATACGACATACAGGGTGCCCTTCACCGGATCCACCGCTGCGCCGCTCCAGTTGGCTCCGCCGTTATTGCCCGGCATCTGAATCGTGTCGCGTTGTCCCGGTGGGGTGAATAATCCTTCGTTGCGCGCGCTCAAGATGGCATCGCGGAAGCGCGACCGGTCCTCCGGACTCAGAAACGGACTCAAATCGTCAGCCGTAAACTTCTGCCGCGCAAAGGGCGGCGGCTTCAGCGGAAACGGCTGGGTGGGCCACGCTTCTTCTCCCGGCATGTCGGAACGCGGCACCGGCCGCTCCTCGATCGGCCATAGGGGCTTACCCGTTTCCCGATGGAACACCCAGACAAATCCCTGCTTACTCACCTGCGCGACGACATCGACCGATTTACCCTCGTGCCGCACCGTAAGCAGCTTGGGAGCCGTGGCATCGTCGTAATCCCAAATGTCGTGATGCACCATCTGGAAGTGCCACAGGCGCTTGCCGGTCCGGGCGTCCAGGGCGAGCAGGCAGTCGCTGAACAGGTTCGCCCCCCGGCGATCGGCGCCGTAAAAGTTGTACTTCGCGCTCGCCGTCGGTGCAAAGACGATACCCCGCTTCTCGTCGACCGAAAATTCGCCCCAGACATTCGCTCCGCCCACGCGCTTCCACGCGTCCGGCGGCCACGTCTCATAGCCGAACTCGCCGGGACGCGGAATGGTGTGGAAGGTCCACACCAGCTTCCCGGTGCGCACATCAAAAGCGCGTATATCGCCGGGCGCGGAACCATATCCCTGATTGGTGGCGGAACCAAGAATCAGCAGATCCTCAAACACCCGTCCCGGCGTGGTGGACTGCACCAGCCGGATGGTCTGGGGATCGCGATCCAGTCCTTGTTTCAGGTCGACGCGGCCGCCGTCGCCGAAGGAGAGAAGCGGCCGTCCCGTGCGCGCGTCCAGGGCCCGCAGGGAATGGTTGCTTGCAAATAACAGCCGCCGGTCGGACCGGTTCTTACTCTCCCAGTAGTTGATCCCGCGGCTGGTGATGATAGTCGTACCGGGATCCGCGTGGGTCCAGATCTCCTGGCCGGTCGCCGCGTCCAGCGCGACGATGGAATTGTTCCGGGCCAGAACATACATGACCCCGTCAACCACAAGCGGGTTGAAGAAGTACTTGTTATTGTCCCCGGTCGGAAAAGTCCAGGCCACTTCGAGTTGGCTCACGTTGGAGCGGGTAATCTGCGCCAGCGCAGAATACTGCGCCGAGTCCGCAGCGCCTCCGTAGTCGCGCCACGTGCGGTGGTTCTGCGCAGTTACAGCAGGCGCTGCCAGAAGAACCAGCAACGCACCGCCTGCCGCACCCAAGACAATATGAGCCATCCCCCTATGATGCCAGACTGGCTGGCGCTCGCGGGGAGTTTGCCGGACCCCCTACTTGGCCTTCTGGGCCGCCGCCTTCTGCTTGCGCCGCGCCTCCCAAAAGGCCGTCATTCGGGCCGAGGCGGCTCTTCGGGCAGCGGGCGACATCCCCCTTCTGCGAGGCGCCGCACCAGCTTTCTTGCCTGGCGGTCTACCCGGTCCCCGGCGGCCCGGCGGGCGTCCTCGTCTGGCGCCACCTTGTAAGGCGGCGATAGCGCGGTCGAGCTTCTCACGTTCTGCAACGAGCACTGCGAGAATACTGTCCATGTCCATGGGGTTAATCATAGCAAACTAGTGGTTACTCTTCCACTAAAAAGCGCGGTAAACTGACAGGCGCCAATGTCACTGCCAAGCGCGGGTGTACTTCTCCTGATGATCGCCGGTATTCCCGGGGCGGGAGCCGCCGTCCCTATCGAACTGACCCTACAAACCAGGGAGCGCGAAACCGGCCGGATCGTTGCCGTGAAGGAACGCACCGACCCGGCCAAAATCGGCGTCGTCATCGTCGACATGTGGAACACCAACGATTGCATGACCAACGCGCAACGCTGCGCCGCCCTGGTTCCCAGAATGAATAAGGCACTGCAGGGAGCGCGGCGTCTGGGCATGCAGATTATCTGGGCGCCGACGGACGTGGCCAGCCAGTACGCCGGCACGCCGCAACGGGAAAGGGCCATCGCACTCGACCGCCTCCCAGTGCCCCATGTCAAAGACTATTCGTGTACCTTCACCGTTCCCACCCAGCGTCCGGCCAAGTGTATGTGCGGACCGGGCATTGTCTGCCACCTTCACTATGGCTGGGACCGGATGGATCCGAACCTGCGGATCGGCGCCGGCGATTGGATAGCCGCCGATCCGGAAGAGTTGTATGCCATTTACAAACAGCGGGACCTCACGCGCCTGATCTACATGGGCGTCAACACCAATCTCTGCGTCATGAGCAAGCCGGAAGGAATAAAGCCCATGACTTCGGCCGGATTGAAGTGCCTCCTGGCGCGCGATCTGACCGACGCCGAAACCTACTACGATCCGGATCAGGGCTTCACCCCGGACCTGGGCACCGAGAAGGACATCGCCGATATTGAACGATCCGGCATTCCGAGCATTAATATGGCCGAGGAGATGAGGAGAGCCGGGCTCTGGAATGACCAGTGGGTTGTGGAAATGGTTCGGGTGACACCCTGGGGAACCCAGTCCTGGCCGTACTTATTCACCGACTCCGTGAGGGTGACGCTGACCACGCCCCAGCAGAAGGGCGTCGCCATTCATTACACGCTGGATGGAGTTGAACCCAGTCCCGCTTCGCCGCTTTACACCAAGCCGCTGGAGGTGAAGAAGACGACCCAGCTCCGCACCGCGGCCTTCCAGGCGGGGCGCCGCGTGACTAGTATCAGCGAGGGCTATTTTGTGCGCCTCGGACCTCCGCCGCCCAAGCCGGACGTCTATCTGGATCAGGTCCAACCGGTGACTCCGGCGAGGCCGGCCTGGAGGTGGGAGGTGAAGACCAACCAGGCCTTCCACGGCGGACAGCTCAGCATCCGTGACGCTACCTATGTCAAAGGCATTGGTATGCGCGCCCCGGCCAACTTGCTCTACGAGATCCCACCGGGCTGTGACCGGTTTGTGGCCCGGGCCGGCGTCGACGACGAACCCTTCCGGCAGCGTCCGAATGCCCGATTCCTGGCGACCTACCCGAGCGTGCAGTTTCAGGTGTACATCGACGGCAGACTGGCGTCCGAAAGCCCCATTATGCGGCTGTCTCAAGAACCGTGGCGGTTCGACGTAAGAATCCCAGAGCGGAGCCGGCTTATAAACCTGGTGGTAACGGATGCGGGCAGCGTCAGCCCGCTCGACTTGGCCAATTGGGTGGACGCGGGCTTCGTGCTGAAGCGATGATTTCGTGAGCGCCGGACCGGCCATGCGCGTCCAGTCGCGGCGTTCGGGACATCCTCCCAACCGCAGCCCTGCGTTGAGATCAGAGATTCTTGATCCGGATGTTGCGCACTTCCATCTTCATGGCAGGTCCACGGTGCACCTGGATCCCGATCAGCCCCTCCATCTTTCGATTCGGCGTATCATCATCGACCAGCATGCTCATCACGCGGCCGTTCAGCACCTGGATGATCGTGTTGCCGCGGGCGATGATGTGCAGGTCGTTCCAGTCCGTACTCTTGACGAGCGACTGGAGCTCGTCGCTCGAGCCCAGCGAGCCGGCGACGCCCGGTTTCTTACCTTCCCCGATGTAGGTGAACTGCCCCCGCAGCGCCAAAAAGCCGCGGCCGCGCTCCTCGTAAATCTGACCGGTGAACCGCTGTTCCCCGTCCATATCCGCCTGGTAACCCTTCATGGCCCACTTGATGTCGGGGAGCTCGCTGCTGCGGTATTGTATGCCGCTGTTGAATCCCGTCAGGCGGTACTCCAGCCTCAACTCGAAGTTGGCCGGACTGCCGCCGCGCCAGATCAGAAACGTGTTCTGCGGGGGTTGCTTGTCCGTGGTGGTTTCGCCGACGATGGCTCCGTTTTCGACCCGCCAGAAAGCAGGGTCGCCGTCCCAGCCGTCCAGAGTTCTCCCGTTGAAGAGGGTTCGAAATCCGGTCTCCTCCAGGGGCTGGATGGTCATGCCCATACTGCGACCGGGTCCGGCTGGCGGACGCTGCTGGGCACGCACTCCGATGGCCAGCACCAGCGAGAAACAGATTCCGAGCGCAAAAAAGCGTGTGCTTCGAATCATGATAGTGTCTCCAGTTACGCGTGACCTCAGAATACCAGGCGGTCCTTTTTCGCCTCTATCTTGGCCGCGTCGATCCCAGGAACCTTCTTCAGATCCGCCAGGGACTTAAAGGGTCCGTTCTTCTCCCGGCACTGAATAATCGCCGCTGCTTCCGAACGCTTGAGGGTCAGGCCGCTTTCGAGCTCGATGGCCTTGGCCTGGTTCACGTGAATTCTAGGGACTTCCCCGGCGGGGAAGTTCTTGGACAAATACTCGACGATGGCGCGCCACTCCGGTTCGGAGCCTTTGGCGCCGAGCGCCGCCATCTTGTTGATCGTCGCCCGCCACCCCTCTCGATCCTGGTAGAGAGAGATCGATCGTTCCAGCTCGTGACAGGTCGAGCAGAGCTTCTGTGTTTCCGCCCTTCCCGGACCCTCGGGAAGCTGCGCCCCGGCGCGCCCGGCGAAGAGGGCGAGGCCGGCCAGCAGCAACGCAGCACCGCGCTCAGTGCTCCATCGGAAAGCCGAAGGCATAAAGCGTCCCATCATAAGCTCCCAAATACAATTGGCTCCCGCCGGCAGACAGCCCGCCGCTGTGAACCAACGAGGTGATGGCGTTTCCGCTGTTCCACAGTTCCTTGCCGGTGCGGCCGTCGAGAGCATACAGGACGGCGTGCGACGAGCGCTGGGCTCGTGGCGCGGCGGCGACGCGGCTGTCGTTGGGACGGAATTCACCGCTGGAGACGGCGAAGACCACGCCGTTGATCACCAGGGGAGGCAAAGGGGAAACCAGGTCGCGCGAGACCCAGCCGGGCTGTAAGGCCGGAGCGCCGTTTTGTTCGACGACCCTCCATGCCGCGATCGAGTTCGCAGCGGGCGCCAGGACCCACCGGGCGCCGTCCAGATCCTGCCAGCTTGCCAGAGCGCCGGGAACGAAATCCGACGCGCTCGCGGGCGCCGGTGTCTTGTCAACTGCCGCCGCACCGTCCAGCAGGTGCAATCGCCCGTCTTTGGCGGCGACGGCAACCAGGATCTTGTTGTTGTACTCGAAGACGACAGGCGAGGAAGCGAACCCCGGTTGCCCGGGCTGGTACGAGTTCTTGAGCTTCAGGGTCTTGGGCTCGAGCGAGACCAGTTCTCCCTGGTTGGTTGCGACATAGAGGGTGCCGTCGGGGCCGAAGGCGGGACCAGCCGATCCGGAAATCCCGCCGTCCGACCTCCAGGATTGGACCTGCTGGGAAGCGAGATCCAGCGCCCACACCGCGTTCGGCGCACCGCCGCAGCCCTCGGCGGTAGCCGTGTAAGCCACTCCATCCACGACGATCAGGCCACGTGCCTGGGCGTTGGCGGGGAGGAAGGGCGCCGGCGGAGCAGGTTCCTCGCCGTTGGAAACGTACATCGCGTGCAGGAGGCCGTCGCTGGATAGCGCGTAAACCAGGCTGGGACCACGCCGGAAAGGGTTATGGGCGCCGGGCGGGGCGGCAGGCGGGGGAACAACGGGGGCGGGGGCTCGAGCGATGCCCGCCAGGGTTACCGCTCCCTCGCCGGGTTCCCCCGCCCCCGAGCGCGCCGGACCGCCGCGTCCGCCAGACCCGCCCCGGCCGGCAGCCGCCGGGAACGCGGCGAGGGTCGGACGGGTGAGACCGGTGGTCATGCCGCCGGGACAATTCCAGGTACTACGCGTCTGCGGCGCGGTGGACGCGAAGTGCTTCTGCCATTCGATGTGGCCGAGATCGGTGTCGATCGCGAAGACGTTATCGGAACTGCCTGCCACGAAACCCAGGGACCGGAATCCGCGATAGCCGATGTAAAAATCCAGCAGGACCGCGGGCAGGAGGGCATTCAACTGTTTGGGATCGTTGTGCAGCTTAACTTTCCACAGGAGTTGAAAGCCCGGCTTCTCGAGGTCGGCCTTGGAGATCCTAGGGTCCGCCCCGACCCACGAAGAACGCTGGGCATCGTTGCCGGAGGTGGTCCAGTCTATGGCTCCCCGCCCGAATTGGGCCCGCGCCAGGGTGATCCAAACGAAGGCGCCGCAGAAAGACATCATCACCGGGCCACGCAGTCTTCTCATCGCCGGAACTCCCTCCTCCGCACGCCAGAACCAACCTGCCTTGACGATGCTGGCGTTCGTCTGAGATATTGTACAAGCGAAACGGAAGGCGTGGATATGCGAACGTGGGCGTCTCTAGGCTGGTTGATGCTGGGCGTGGGGACAGCCTGGAGCGCGGACTGGCTGGCCGACGGCGGCGACCCTCGCCGCACGGCGTGGCAGCGGGACGAGAAGCTGCTGACCACGGCGACGGTCAAGAACATGCGGCTGCTGTGGAAGATCCAGCTCGATAACCAGCCCCGCCAGATGCACTCGCTGTTTCCGCCGTTAATCGTGGCGCGCGTGAACATCAGCGACGGGCCTAAAGAGCTGGCCATCGAGGCCGGCGTCTCGGACAACATCTACGCTATCGACGTCGGGAAAGGCGAGGTGGTCTGGAAGAAGCACTTCGACAATACCTGGACGCCGGCCGACGGCAGGGGCGGCGGCATCCTTTGCCCCGGCGGAATGACCGCCACCCCGGTGGTGGGGCCCACCAGCACGCCCGGTAAGTACACCATCTACGCCGCCTCCTGGGACGGCAGGCTTCATCAACTGAATGCGTCCGATGGGGAAGACGTCGCGCCGCCCATGAAGTTTATGCCGCCCAACGGGAAACCGTATGCGCTGAACCTTTGGAACAATACGATCTACACGCATACCGCGCAAGGATGCGGAGGCAACCCCAACGTGGTCTACGCGTACGATCTGGCTACCAACAAGGTCGGCTCCTGGGGTCCTGCGGGCGGCGGCATGTGGGGCCGCACCGGCCCGGCGATCAGCTCCCAGGGGGTCATGTACACGGGAACCGGCGATGGCCGCTGGGACCCGGAGAATGGAATTTATGGCAACGGCATCATCGGCGTGAAGCAGGATCCCGAGACGAAGTCGCTGGAGCTGGTGGACTACTACGGGCCGTCGAACGCCGTGTGGCTGGCCAAGCGCGATCTCGATATGCAGGTGACGCCCGTCATCTTCCACTACAAAGGAAAAGAATTGATGGTGGACGCCGGCAAGGAGTGCCGCCTCTACCTCCTGGACACGGAGGCCATCGGCGGCGATGACCATCGCACGCCCTTGTACCGCAGCCCGCTGCTGTGCAATGAAGACGTCAACTTCGCCTCGGCCGGCATCTGGGGCTCCCTGGCTAGTTGGGAAGACTCGAAGGGCGCACGCTGGCTCCTCACCCCGTTCTGGGGGCCAAAGCATTCGAAGTTCAAGGCGCCGGTGGAATACGGCGAAATCAAGGATGGCGCCGTCGCCGCGTTCCAGGTGGAAGAGAAGAACGGGAAGTGGCAGTTGACGCCGGCCTGGGTCTCGCGCGACATGAACCGCGCGGAACCGCCCGTCATCGCCAACGGGATCGTGTTCACGTACGGCAACGGGGAGGACACCGACCAGGCGTACCCGGACGTCGGACTCGACGACGTGGCGGAGCGGCGCATCCCGGGCTCCACCCACGCCGTGTTGTATGCGCTCGATGCCCTGACCGGCAAAGAACTATGGTCCAGCGGCGACCAGATCAAGTCCTGGAATCACTGGAGCGGGCTTTCGGTCGCCAACGGCCGCGTCTACATCGCCACGTTCGACAGCGTTCTGTACTGCTTCGGAATCAAGAAGTAGCCGGCCCGCGGCTTTATGCAGATTCTGGCTTTCGGAATCCTCGCCGGGCTGATCTTCCCGGGCCAAAACATGGCGGCGTTGGAACGTCTGCTAGCCGCACAAGGACGCTTGCTCAGCGATTGGGGCGGCCTGACGCGGTACGGCAGCGAGAATACCGAACTTCCTCCGCCCGCGCCCGGACAGGACCGGGTGGTTTTCCTGGGGGACGACATCACCGAAGCCTGGGGTCGGGGCGGGGCCAGGTTCTTCCCCGGCAAGCCCTACCTAAACCGCGGAATCAGCCGGCAGACTACGCCTCAGATGCTGGTCCGCTTCCGGCAAGATGTGATCTCACTCCAACCTCAGGTAGTGGTTCTGCTGGCGGGCGCGAACGATATCGCCGGCTTGACCGGTCCCGCGACCGCAGGGACGATCGCGGAGAACTTCCAGTCCATGACGGAGCTGGCGAAGGTCAACGGCATCCGCGTCGTCCTGGCGTCCCTCACCCCGGTTTGCGACTGCTTTACGAAGCAGACCACGCGACGGCCTCCGGGGAAAATCCTGGCGATGAACAGTTGGTTGAAGGACTACGCCGCCCGGAGCGGCTCGGTCTATCTCGACTACTATACGGCTTTGGCGGAGGGCCGGAATTTCAAACGGGAACTGACCGTGGATGGATTTCTCCCCAACGATGCGGGTTACGACGTCATGGCCCCGCTGGCCGAGAAGGCGATCACTCAGGCGCGGAGCAAACCTTGACTCAAAAGCTGAACCGCAACGAAAAAATGGTCCGGCGGTTGGCACTCTTTTCCACGATGCGGGTGCAACAGCGCCTGGAGATCGAGCGAGAGGGAGGTGGTCTTCCTATTGCAATCCGGTGGGCGCAACGTCGCGCGCTCCAACGAGCCTCGAACCCCAGACCAATCCGGTCGATTTAGCCAGGTAACCAAAACGGGACTCACGACGAAACCGGGTGGTGTACAATTTCTCCCAGACGGTTAGGCCAAACGGAGGTCGCAGGTGAGGTGTTGCTATAGGAAGCCCAGGATGTTCAACATTGCCAAGCGCGTACTCTGGTTGTCGCGGTATGCGATGGTGGCCTGGGCGCAAGCGCCCGCGGCCGAACTTGCGGGCATGGTGATGGGTCCTTCGGGCGCCGTGGTGTCGGGTGCGAAGATCACCAACACCGCTCACATCGAGCCCTCCACGGAAGCCAGCTCCGCCGGCATCTACTACGCCCCGGCTCTCCGGCCGGGAGCGTATTCCGTCCGCTTCACGCCAGCCGAGGGCGGCGGCAACGAGTTTCACGGCAGGCTAGCGGCGGACGCCTGCAACTTCCTTTCCTGCCTCCCAACCAGCGCGATCCGTTCGGATTCACCCTGGGCGGTCCCATCCGGATTCCCAGGCTCATCGACGGCCGCAACAAGCTGTTCTTCTGGGCCAGCTACGGGGGCGGGCGGCAGCGCATCGGCTCGCTCCATTCCGCCAACGTACCCTGGCCCGAGTATTTCGCCGGCAACTTCGCCGGGCCGCGCATCCTGTTTGGGCGCAGGATGACGTTCTGATCTGGAGGGAGTCTCTGATGACTCGACGAGTCCATGGCGCGGGTGTTCTGGGGATTCTCTGGGCCGTGTCCTTCCTGCTGGCACGCCCGGCGGAAGGCGCGGCCGGTCCCCTGCGCGTGAGCCCGAACGGCCGGTACTTTGTTGACGCCGGGACGGGCCAACCCTTTTTCTGGCTGGGCAACACGCAGTGGGCGCTCTTCCGAGGATTCACCGTCGAGAACGCCCGCGTCATCATCGACAGCGTGAAAAGCAAGGGCTTCACCGTG
The DNA here is from genome assembly GCA_041477815.1 of Terriglobia bacterium. Taxonomy (GTDB): domain Bacteria; phylum Acidobacteriota; class Terriglobia; order Bryobacterales; family JACQDG01; genus JBGOUV01. Next base: position 19,142 of record JBGOUV010000045.1, read on the forward strand.
GTGGCCACGATGCTGGCAGGCGGACCCGTGGCCACCGTGCCCAACCTCGAAGGCCAGACGATCTGGCTCGACAATGACCCCTCCACGCCGAACGAGGCGTACTTCAAGAGAGTGGACGCCATCATTTCCTACGCCGTCCAGCAGGGGCTGGTGGTCCGGATCGGCATGCTGCACAACTCGCAATTGCAGTACATGTCGGGCGGCAGAGGCAAGGCGTATGCGAAGTTCGTGGCGGCGCGATACAAGGACCTGCCGAACATCGTGTGGTCGCTGCACGGCAACGTCGACAATCCCGCCCTGATCGCCATGGTGCGAGAAATGACGGAGGGGATTCGCGAAGCCGATGGAGGCAGCCACCTGATTTCGCAAAAGCCGGACCCGTCTCCCAAGACCTCCGGGATCATTCAAAACGAGCCTTGGCTCGGGTTCACGCAGAGTCAGACCTTCAAGCGCATCGATCTGATCTACCCGATGGTGAAGGGGGACTACGATCGCACCCCGCCGAAGCCCACCGTGATGGACGAAGGCGCCTACGAATCGGGCGCCGAGTACGGGTTCCCGATCACGCCGCTGCTGATCCGGAGACAAGCCTATTACTCGTATCTGGCCGGCGGATTCCACACCTACGGGCACAACGACTCGTGGCGCATCCTGCCCACCTGGCGGTCGGCGCTCGAGGCGCCGGGCGCTTCTCAGGTGGGGAAGGCCCGGAGCCTGCTGGAATCGCTGCCGGAGTGGTGGCTGCTGACGCCGGACCAGTCGGTGCTGGCCTCGGGGGCCAACTCGAACGGCGACGTGCTGCACCTCAGCGCCCGCCACCAGGGCGGCAAGTGGGCTATCGTCTATTGCGCGGCCCCGCATGATTTCTCCGTGGCGATGAATAAGCTCTCCGGGAAGGTGCAGGCCTCCTGGGTCGATCCGAAGACGGGCGAGTCGAAGTCCATCGGCTCTTATCGCAATTCGGGCGTCCGATCCTTTACCACGCCGGCCGGATGGGAGGACGCGGTGCTCCTGCTGGCTCGACCGAAAGGAAAAGCGAAGTGACCCGCCTGTCGCGCGGCGTGATGGCGCTTGGCCTTAGCGCTGTTGGAATCGCCCGCGGGCAGACCCCAGACCCGGCGGTCGGCGCGCGGCTGTATCGTCTCCATTGCTCGGAGTGCCACGGGCTGGAAGGCCAGGGCGGGCAGGGAGCGGATTTGACGCGCGGCGTGTACCGTTTCGGGTCGACCGACGAAGCGCTCTATCGGACCATCTCGCAGGGCGTGACCGGAACGCCGATGCCCGCCACCGCTCTGTCCGACGCCCAGCTGTGGCAGATTGTCAGACACGTGCGCCTGCTGGCCGGCGGCGTTCGCGTCGCGGTTCCGGGCAGTCCGGCGGCGGGCGAGGCGCTGTTCGCAGGCAAGGGCGGCTGCACGAAGTGTCATATGATCCGGGGCGTGGGCGGTCGGCTGGGTCCTGATTTGACCTACATCGGTTCGCAACGGTCCCCCAACCATCTGCGGGCGTCGATCCTGCGGCCCGACGAGGAGGTGAGCCGGGCCTATTGGTCGGTGGAGGCCCTGGACAGCAAAGCCCAGGCCTACTCCGGAATCCGCGTGGGGGAAGATACGTATAGCATTCAAATTATGGACCTGAACGAGGAGCTGCACTCTCTCGCCAAGGGGGATCTGAAGCGTCTGGTGGTGGACAAGAAATCGCGGATGCCGGGATACGCGCAGACGCTCACCGGCACGGAGCTCGACGACCTGGTGGCCTATCTGTACTCGTTAGAGCGGAAGGTGAGGCGCCTGTGAAGACAAGCGTCATCGCTGCCTGCCTGGCCGCGTCGCTGTTCGGACAGGTGACCTACCAAAGGCTCCTCGAGGCCGACCGCGAGCCGGGCAACTGGATGACCTATTCGGGGAATTATGGCGGCTTCCGCCACAGCCGGCTGCAACAGATCCACCGGGGCAACGTGAGCGGGTTGAAGTTGAAATGGGCGTTCCAGATGAAGACCACCGAGAGGGTCCAGGCGACGCCGCTGGTGGTGGAGGGCATCCTGTACTTAACGCAGCCGCCCAACGACGCCTGGGCGCTGGACGCCGAAACGGGCCGCCCCTATTGGCACTACCGGCGTGGCCTTCCGGAGCGGATCAACACGTGCTGCGGCCAGGTGAACCGCGGGCTGGCGATGCTCGGCGACCGATTGTTCATGGGCACCGTGGACGCTCACCTGGTGGCGCTCGACCGCAAGACGGGCAACCTGCTCTGGGACGTGGAGGTCGCCGACTACACCAAAGGATACAGCCTGACGGCCGCCCCGCTGGTGGTGAAGGACAAACTGATCGTAGGTATGGCCGGGGGCGAGTATGGCGTTCGCGGCTTTCTGGACGCCTACGATCCCGCGACCGGAAAGCGTTTGTGGCGGTTCCACACCATTCCAGGACCGGGCGAGCCGGGCCACGAGAGCTGGTCCGGGCAGTCCTGGGAGACCGGCGGCGGGCCCACCTGGGTCACCGGCTCTTTCGATCCGAAGCTGAACCTGGTCTACTGGGGCACGGGCAACCCGGCGCCCGATTGGAATGGCGACGTGCGGCTGGGCGACAACCTTTATGCGTCCAGCGTGATCGCGCTCGACGCCGACACGGGCAAGTTGAAATGGTACTTCCAATTCACGCCGCACGATATGCACGACTGGGACGCCGTTCAGATTCCGGTGCTGGTGGATGCGGAGTTTCGGGGCCGCCAGCGCAAGCTGATGTACTGGGGCAATCGGAACGCGTTCTTCTACGTGCTGGATCGCGAGACCGGCGAATTTCTGATGGCGAAGCCCTTCACGGCTCAAACCTGGGCCGAGCGAATCGACGAGAAGGGGCGGCCGGTGAGGAGGCCGAATACCAGCCCGAGCCGCGAGGGGGCAGTGGTTTCGCCGGGTCCGCAGGGAGGAACGAACTGGTACTCGCCCTCCTACAGCCCGGTGACCAAGCTGTTTTACCTTTCCGTCTGGGAATTTGCGAGCCGGTTCTACATTGGCGATGCGCCCTATCAACCGGGTACGCTCTTCTTCGGCAGCACCACGGCGCGCCTGCCCGACCAACCGGGGCGCGGCTCGATCCGGGCCTTGGATCCGTCCACCGGCGAGATCCGGTGGCAGTACCCGCTGTTCAGCATGCCGCAGACCGGTCTGCTGTCGACGGGCGGCAACCTGGTCTTTGGCGGCACTGAGGAAGGGCAGTTCTTCGCGCTCGACGCCGTCAACGGGAAAGAGCTATGGCGCGCCAATACCGGCGGCATGATCGCTGCGGCGCCGACCAGCTATTTGAGTCAGGGAAAGCAGCTCGTGTCGATTGCCGCCGGCAGCGCGATTTTTACGTTTTCTTTGGACTGAAACTGGAGGTGTAGGATGCAGCGTCGTTTTCTCGCGAAGGGGATGCTCCTGGCGTCGGTTTCTGTCCTCCCCGGACTGGCGCAACGCATTTTCGGAGACATCTTAGGCAACGTGACGGATCCCAGCGGCGCCGTGGTTCGGGACGCCAAGATCAATCTCCGCAACCTGGACACGGGGCGCGCCCTGACCACGACCACCGGAGAGGACGGCGCCTATTCCTTTGTCGAGCTGACACCGGGCCGCTACGAGGTGACGGCGGAGCAGCCGGGCTTCGAACAGAAGGTGGCTTCCAACGTCAAACTGTCCGCCGACCAGCGCGTACGCGTGGACTTCTCCATGACCGTCGGCGCCGTCTCCACGGTCGTGCAAGTGGAAGGGGGCGCTGGGGAGCTGGTACAAACCGAGACGCACGAGCTGTCGGAAGTCGTCGAGCACCGCCGCGTGCAGGAGCTTCCGGTGAACGGCAGGAGCTATCTCTCGCTGACCTTGACGACTCCTGGTGTCATCCTGGGAGGCAGCCAGGGCCTCAAGTCCAACACCTCCACGTTCACGGTGCGAAACAATCAGAGCATCTGGGTGAGCGGGCAGCGGGAAAGCAGCGTGAACTACATCATCGATGGAATCGAAACGCGCAACAACCGCTGGGCCAATGTGAGCTTCCGGCCGTCCATTGACATGATCAACGAATTCAAAATCGAGCGGAATGCCTACGGCGGCGAGATCGGAATCGACGGAGGGACGGTGGTCAACATCACCACCAAAGCAGGCACTAACCAGTTCCACGGGTCGGTGTTTGAGTTCCTTCGCAACACGGACCTGAATGCGCGCAATTTCTTCGACCGGGATCGTGCTCCTTTCCAGGACAACGACTTCGGCGGCATCATCGGCGGTCCCATCGTCAAGAACAAGCTGTTCTTCTTCGGAAGCTATGAGGGGGACCGGCTGCGGCAAGGCCAGACCTTGCAGGGCCTGTTCCCGTCCCCGGCCCAGTTCCAGGGGAATCTGGCCGACGATTCCACCGGCACCGGGATCTTCCCGACCAGCTCCTCGATCTGCCAGGCCACTCCGAGAAAATGCAAGGACATTCTCGATCCCAACACCAGGGTTCCGTTCTCGGGCAACGTGGTGCCTGCCAGCCGGATTGCGACGTTCGCCCAAAGGTTCGCCCCGTACCTTCCCGCGGCCAACGCCCTGGAGCGCGTTCCACTGGGCATAAACCGTTTGGTGAATCCGCCGATCACGAGTTCCTGGAACCAGTGGTCGCTGCGGATCGACCACAACATCTCGAATAAGGACAGCGTCTTTTATCGCTACATCTGGGTCAACGAGCCGTTCTTTCAGCCCGCGATCAACCCGGGCGGCGGGCTCAACGTGCCGCTGGAAGGCCGCAACTTCGTTTCGGGGTGGACCCGCAGCATCAATCCGCAAGTGGTCAACACGCTGCACGCCGGCTGGAACAAGGGGAACTGGCGGCGCACCGCCGAGTTTATCGATCCGAACAAGGGCAGTACGACGAATTTTTCCAAGGAGCTCGGCCTGCAGAATACCTCTACCAGTCCCTTTCAGTGGTCGGTTCCCGGCGTCAGCATGGTGGGCTTTACCTTCCTGGGGGCTTCGTTTTCCTCGCTGGGCGATACGGACCAGAACTACCAGGTCAATGACACGGTCATCTACACCCGAGGGAAACATAACATGCGGTTCGGCGGAGAGTACCGCCGCCAAAAATACCTGGGCATTACCGCCTCGGGAGGGCCGCAGCTTACGTTCAACGGAAACTACACCGGGTCGTCCATCGGAGACTATTTGCTGGGGCTTCCCAGCCAGGCGGGGTATTCCCAAGGAGACGGGACGGGCGATTTTCGGTTGAACCTGCACGCCTACTATTTTTCCGATTCCTACAAGATTCGACCGACCCTGACCATGAATATCGGCATGGGCTGGGAATATAAGTCCCCTCCGCGCGAGATCGATAACAAGATGGCGATCTTCGACTTTTCCGCGTTGAAGTACCTGATCGGAGGGAAGGATTTCACGGGCTCGCCAATCGATGCCTTTCACAAAGGATTCAAGCCCCAGTTGGGGTTTGCCTGGCAGCCGTTCGGGCCCAGCGGACTGGTTATCCGGGCCGGATTCGGGATCTATTGGGAATCTCAGAAGGCCAATGACTACGAGGGTCTCTACTTGAACGCGCCGTTTGTCTACCCGGCCACCTATACGTCCCCCGGCGCTACGCCGACGCTGTCTACCGCTACTCTGTTTCCCCCCCTCGACTTTAATGGGCCCATACCCATCGACGTCGAGATCCAGACGCGGTTCATGCACGAAAAGCCGCCCTACTCCCCGGAGTGGAACCTGACCATCCAGCAGAGATTCGCCAAGGATTGGATGGCCCAGGTGGCTTATGAGGGGTCCTCTTTGATTCGAGGCGGTTCCTTCAACCAGGCCAATCCCGGCGCGATCGACCCGACCGGCACGATTCCTCTGCAACAGCGCCGGCTGTATCGCCAATTCGGGAACATCAATCTGAACACCACTATGAATCACGGCTACTATCATGCCGGAACCGCGTCGCTCAAGAAGCGCTTCTCCCGCGGGCTGTCGGTGGACATGCATTACACGCTGGCCCACGCCATCGACAACGGAACGAACGAGATCAATAATTCGGACTTTCCTCTGATCGGACGGAAGCTGGAGCGGGGCCCCTCGGACGTGGATATCCGCCATCGTTACATAGCCAGCTATATCTACGAACTGCCGGTGGGGAAAGGCCGCCGCTTCCTGAACCGGGGAGGCGTTGCGGACGCGGTTCTAGGAGGCTGGCAGGTTTCCGGGATCACCACTTTCATGAGCGGGCCTCCGGACAAGGTCGTGTTGCCGGGCAACTGGCTGAACATCGGCACGCGGGTATCGGGCCGGCCGAACTGCGTCTCGGATCCCAACCAGAGCAGGTTCAGCGACAACGTGCGGAGCAACGGGCTCCTCTATTTCGACACGGCGGCGTTCCGGCTTCCGCCGCTGTTCACGCCCGGCAACTGCGGCCGCAACAACTTGCGGTCTGCAGGGGTCAACAACTTTGATGTGTCCTTCCAGAAGAACAGCCGGGTTACCGAGCGCGTTTCGCTGCAAACGCGCGCCGAATTCTTCAACATCTGGAACCACGCCCAGTGGCAGATGTTCTCGGGCAGAAGCGGCGGCGGGGTCACTTTCGGCCAGCCGGGTTTTGGGAGCGCCTCCTTCGGCAGGGTGACGGCGGCGCGCGATCCTCGCATTATTCAGGTTGCGATGAAGCTTCTGTTCTGACGGTGAGAAGGTCGCCATTGGTTTGGCGAAGAGTCCAAGTCCGTTGAGTCAAATCCCAATCCACTGTCCCCCGGTATCATGAAAGTAGGGGACGCAACTTGCAGAACGAATCCCATCCCGAAGGC
>JBGOUV010000524.1:0-3851 GCA_041477815.1 Terriglobia bacterium
AAAGACTCAGAAAGGCCAGCAGGAACCCGATCCACAGCAGCGCCAGCAGGCGGAGCCGCCGGCCGCGGTCGTCCGCCCCCGCCCGCGCCGCCGGCAGAAACACGCTCCAGGGAAACAGCCAGACCAGGTGCAGCGCCAGAAACGGGATCCGCGGGACGGTGTTGTAGTCGCGCGGAAACCGCAGGTTCAGGAAGCGCAGGACGTGCTCGTTCAGGAAGTAAAACCAGAAGAACCCGCGATACACGCCGGGCTCGCTGCGCAGCGTCAGGTCGAACACCGGCGGATTGCGCAGGGTAGCCAGCGCCACCCAGGGCAGGTAAATGGCCGCAGCGAGCAGGATCCCCCGGATCGGCCGCAGCCGCCCCATGCTGCCCTTGGTGAAGAGCAGGTATAGTGCGGCCGTCGCCAAAGGCACCAGGGCGGCCAGCAGGCCCTTGAGCAGCATCCCGACCCCGATGGACGCCCAATAGCCCCAGGCCCACCAGCGGCCGTCTTCCTCCACCGCCCGGAGGAAGCAGTAGAGCGCGCCGGCGACGGCCAGGGTCAGGAGGGTATCGGGAATCACGATGCGGGAAAATAAGAACAGCCCGGCACAGCTTCCCACGGCGAGGCCCGCGTAGAAGCCGGCCCGCGGGCCGAATCCCCAGCGTCCCAGCGCCGCGGTGACGAACATCAGGGCGATGGCGCCGAGGGCATGGGGCAGCCGCGCCGCCCAGTCATGCACGCCGAACACGGTGTAGCTGGCCGCCATCAGCCAGTAGCCCAGCGGGGACTTCTCCAGGTACAGGACGCCGTTGATGCGGGCGGTGACCCAGTCGCCCGAGTCGAGCATGTTGCGCGCGATCTGGGCATTGACGGCGTCCACGTCGTCCATCAGCGACGGCGGGGCCACGATGGTTCCCAGGAAAATGGCCGTGCCGGCGGCCAGCAGGATCAATGCATGACGGAGTGAACCTTCTCGGGAACCGCCTCCAGCGGAGACTGGATCTGCCATCGCTCTATCCACAATAGCAGGATCATCAGGCCCCACAGGTGGAATCCGGCGTTGACGCGGTGCGCGAAATGGTCCGCGAGGAGCCGCTCGATCGCCCCGGGGCGGAACAGGCCCAGCCGCGCCAGGGACGTGGGGTTTAGCGTCTCGCGAAGCAGCGGTTTCAGCTCGCGGCGCAGCCAGTCGTGCGCGGGGATGTCAAAGCCCACCTTCTTCCGCCGCAGCACGGAAGCAGGCAGCTTATCGCGCATGAGGTACTTCAGCAAATACTTTTGCCGCCCGCCCCGAATCTTCAACCGCTCGGGCAGGCGGGCGGCAAATTCGACGAGGTGGTGGTCCAGAAACGGTGGCCGCACTTCGAGCGAATGGGCCATGCTCATGCGGTCGACTTTGGCCAGGATGTCGTCGGTGAGGTAGTAGCGCTGGTCGAACCAGAGGAACCGGTTGAGCGCCGACAGCCCGGCCCGCGCCTGGGGCACGGTCTCCCCGGCGAACGTGCACAAGGCGCGCTTCTGCGCCTGAGAGAACGCCCCGTTCCAGTAACAGTGTGCTTCCATCTCGGGCAGGAAGGTTCCCTCTAGGAAGCGCTTGACCATGTATTCCGGGCTGATCTTGTCCTCCGAAACCGACAGCGACCCGCGCGCGGCTTGGAGCGCCAGCCGCCGCAGCGGCGCCGGCAGCAGGCGCGCCAGTCTCCTCAGCCGGTCGGCCTGGTAGGTCAGGTAGCCGCCGAACAGCTCGTCGGCGCCCTCGCCCGAGAGCGTCACCGTCACGTGCTCGCGGCACATCTTGGACAGATACCAGACCGGCAGCGAGGAGGAGTCGCCGCACGGCTCGTCGGCGTACTGGGCGAACTGCCGGATGGTGTCCTCCAGATCCAGGTCGCGGGCCAGTTCGAGCTCGTGGTGGTCGGTGCCGTACTGTTCGGCCACCTGCCGGAAGTAGCGGCTCTCGTCAAACGTCCGGCCGGCGAAGGAGACTGAGAAGGTCTTCAGCCGCGTGGCCGACTCGGTGGCCGCGTAGTGGACGATGGTGCTCGAATCGATCCCGCCGCTCAGCAGCACCCCCAGCGGCACATCCGAGATCAGATGCTCGCGGATCGACTGGCGCAACAGCCCGTCCAGTTCCTCCGCGGCCTCCTGCTCTCCCAGGCGCTCCTGCGGCTGGAAGCGCAGCTCCCAGTACGGCCGCATGGTGACTTCGCCGTCGTGCTGCCACTCCAGATAATGGCCGGGCGCCAGCTTCTCGATCCCTTCGATGGGGGTATCGGGCCAGGGGACATAGTTCAGAGAGAGGTACTGCCACACGGCCGCCAGGTCCAGGGTCCGGGAGATCTCGGGGTGCGCCAGAATGGCCTTCAGCTCGGAGCCGAAGTAGATTTGGTTGCGCCGCCGGGCGAAGTAGAGCGGCTTGATCCCCAGGCGGTCCCGGGCCAGGACCAACCGGCCCCGCTTCTCTTGCCAGAGGGCGAGCCCGAACATCCCCTTCAGGCGCTCGAAGCAGCCGGTGTCCCACTCCAGAAACGCTTCGAGGATGACCTCGGTGTCCGATTGGGTGCGGAAGCAGTGGCCCCGCTCTTCCAGCTCGCGGCGCACCTCGCGGTAGTTGTAAACCTCGCCGTTGTAGACCAGCACGGTCTGGCCGTCCTGGCTGGCCATGGGCTGCTCGCCGCCTGCGAGGTCGATGATGCGCAGCCGTACCGCCGCCAGCGACACGGTATCCGACACGTATACGCTTTGCTGGTCCGGCCCCCGATGCCGGAGATCCTCAGCAATGCGTCGAATCAGACCCCAATCCGCGCGTCGGCTAGAGTGGGTAAATCCAGCTATTCCACACACGTCCCCGTCTTGAGAAGCCTCCGTTACACCCGTTACGCAGGCCCGGGAACACTATAGGACGCCGACCCTGCGGTTGTCAAATGGAATGAACCCTGTGGACAGTCAGGCCAGAGGATTGCTCCACCTCAGGCCTTGAAAGCGAGCGAAGTCGGTATCCGAAGAGCAGAGCTCCGCACCGTGCTCGATGGCCAACGCAGCCAGATGTGCATCGGACGTGAGATTGCCGCCCGGGCCCACCGGCAGTAGCAATTCGCGCAATATTCGCAGGTGGCGTGGACCAGCGTGAATCACCGTCACGGAAGGCTGCTCCAGCCAGGAAGCCGCCAGATCCATCGCAGTTTCAACGGACAGCGGGTTGCGGAACAGGCCTGCTCGGGTGGTGAGCCGGAGGAAAGCCAGAACCACATTCCATGAAAAGGCTACGGTGTCCGGCCCTGAGATCGCAGATTCCAGCCATGCCTTCGCCTTCCGGTGTAGCGGGGCGTCTTCGTTGACGGCGTAGATAAGAAGGTTGGCGTCGAGAAGTATCATTTGCGCAGGGACAGCTTCCGGCTGAGTTCTTCGTCTTCCATGGCTGCAGCTATGGCCAGGGCTTTGTCCCAGCGAACATCCTGTCCCGCTCCCAGCGGAAACGACTTCTGCACAAACCGTCCAGCGCGCCGGTGCTTCCCGCCCAGCAGCCCCTTTCGTGCGGCTTCATTGAGCGCTTCCTTGAAGGAGATGCCACGCTCCCGCATCGCGTTCCTAAGCAGTCTTTCGACGTCGGGATCCAGGGTCACCGTCGTCCTCATGCTGCTATCATAGCATCAATTGAATTGCTATCATGACAGCAAGCGGAGAATAAACTGGAGGACAAAGACGACGGCTATTTCTTCTTTTCCTCGTCGTCCTTCTCTTGGGGTTCTTCGGCCTGAGCGCCTTCCTGGGCGGCCTTCTGCCGGGCCTCGCGGCGCTTGCGGCGTTCTTCCGCTCGCCGGACCAGCTCGGAACCGACCAGCTCGATGATGCACTGCTCGGCGCCG
>JBGOUV010000228.1:0-11165 GCA_041477815.1 Terriglobia bacterium
CGACATCGCCCTTTACACCGGCAACGACGACACCATCGTCACCGACCTCCTCACCACTTTCCGCTTCGGCGACACCTCCCTCCGCATCGTGGGCGGCCTCCTGGGACACTGGGCCGTGTGGACCCGCCGCGCCGTAGAGCTCCTCCACCGCGTACACTCCATCGCCAACCGCGGCTGCACCATCCCCAGCGATCTGCTCACCCTCGCCGCCCAGGTCACCGACTCCAACGCCGCCTTCTTCGACCCCCAGCACGCCTTCGCCGGTTGCATACCTGGCATCCACGAGGTACTATGCCGCCAAGGCCTCCTGGCCGGACGCTGGTGCCTTAACCCTCACGAGGACCTATCCCCCGGTCAGGCCGCGGAAATCGACCGCGTCCTGGCCGCGTATCCCCACTTGACGGATGATGCGTTTGTGAAAGAACATCTCTCGCAGTGGCTGGTCTAAGCTAAGAAGACAGAAGACAGGAAGACAGAATGCCCACGATCGTGCCGCCTTCTGTCTTCCGTCTTCTGTCTTCCCGTCGTCACCATCCCGCCGCGCAGCCGTCCTTCCGCGGATCCGTCCCCCCCGCCAGCGCCCCGCTCTTCCAATCGATCTGAATCGCCTGATATCCCCCGAAGATCCCGGGCAGCGAGATGACCTGATGGCCCAGCGCCGCCAGCTCCCGGATGGTGGTCGCGTTGACGCCCGACTCCAGCGCCACCCCGGCCACCGGCGCATGCCGGAATCGCGGCGCCTCGCCCGCATCCTGGACGTTCATGCCGAACTCGATCATGTTCAACAACACCTGGACGTGCCCCTGCGGCTGCATGTCGCCCCCCATCACCCCGAACGACAGCACCGGCTTGTTGTCCTGGAACATCATAGCCGGGATGATGGTGTGGTACGGCCGCTTGCGCCCTTCCAGGCGGTTGGGGTGGCCCTCCTGAAGCGTGAACAGCGCCCCCCGGTCGTGCAGGACGATCCCGGTTTCGGGCACGACCAGCGACGACCCGAAGTTCTGGAAAATGCTGTTGATGAGAGACACCGTATTGCGGTCCTTGTCGACCACCGTGAGATAGACCGTGTCGCCGCTCGACGGGACCCCCGGCGCGACCGACTCCGCCGCCGCGTTCGGGTTGATCCGGGACCTCTGGCGTACGCCGTAGTCCTTGGAGATGATGGTGTCCACGGGGATGCGCGTCTTAGCCGGATCGGACAGCCAGCGGTCCAGGTCGGCGAAAGCGAGCTTCTTGGCCTCGATCAGCAGGTGCAGATAGCGCGCGCTGTTGTGACCCAAGCTCTTGAGGTCGAAGCCCTCCAGGATGTTCAGCATCTCGAGAGCGGCCATCCCCTGGCCGTTGGGGGGCAGCTCGTAGATCCGGCGGCCCTTATACGTCGTGCTGATCGGCTCCACCCAGTCCGAGTGCTGCCAGGCCAAGTCCTCCATGGTGAGGGGCCAGCCGAGCTGGTTGAGCCGCTTCACCATCTTTTCCGCGACCTCGCCCTTGTAGAAGCCATCCCGCCCGCCGGCGGCGATCTTGCGCAGCGTCGCGCCCAGGGGCTTATTGACGAATACCTCGCCATGAGCCGGCGGCCGTCCGTTGGTAAAGTACGCCCTGGCAAACTCCGGATCGCGCTCGGCGGCGGCGCGGCCGTCCCCGGCCCAGTAGGCGGCGATGATCTCGCTCACCGGAAAGCCCTGCTCGGCGTACTCGATGGCCGGCGCCAGCACCTGCTCCAGTTTCATCGACCCATACTTATGCAGCAGCGTGACCCAGCCGTCCACCGTCCCCGGCACCGACACCGAGAATGGCCCGTACATGGGGATCGACGACATGCCCTTCTTCAGAAAAAACTCCGGCGTCGCCGCCTGGGGAGAGAACCCGCTCCCGTTGAGTCCCTTCAATTCCCCGGTTTTGGCCATCCAGACCAGGGCGAACATATCGCCGCCGACCCCCGTGGACATCGGCTCGACCACGTTCAGCACGGCCGCCGTCGCCACCGCCGCGTCCACCGCGTTGCCGCCCTGCTGCAGGATGCGCAACCCCGCCTGGACGGCCAGCGGCTGGCTGGTCGCCACCATCCCGTTCCGGGCCCACACCGCCGATCGCCCCGCCCGGGCCCGTCCCGCCGGCCGGTCCGCCGCCCAGACCATCGCCGCAAACACCAGGGAGCAGAACAGTAGCTTAAGCATGACTGGATTGTAACCTGCCGGGACCGGCTGGAGACCTGTCCTGCTTGCCGGTAGTGCCGGTTTCAGAAGCGCGTTACCAATTGGTGATGGAGCCATCCGGCCGGTGGAACATGGGGACCGGCGCGGACCGCTCGGTCACCTCGGCAATCTGCTTGGCTTTGCTCGCGTCGAAGGTCACGCCTAACCCGGGGCGTTCGTTGGGCCACAGCTTGCCGTTCTTGAAATCGAGGCATTGCGGGAGATACGGCTCCTGGCTGGGGCCGGCGCCGGTCATCTCCATCAGGACCGGACCGGAGAACGCGCCGCAGCAGTGGACCAGCGCCGCTTCCGACACCGGGCCGGTGAAATGGGGGATCAGGCCGACGTAATGGGACTCGCAGATGGCGGCGATCTTCTGGAACTCGGTGATGCCGCCGCAGTTGGGGATGGTGACGCGGGAGTAATCGATCAGACGGTTCTCGATGAGCTCGTTGGCGTCCCAGCGGTCGCCATAGTGCTCCCCGACCGCGATGGGAACCTTGACCAGCGGCCGGAGCTGCTTGTAGACGCCCTGGTTTTCCGAGCGGACCATGTCCTCGCAGAAATACGGCTCCAGCGGCTCGATCAGGGTGGAGAGCCGGACGGCGTCGGAGAGGTCGAGGCGGGTGTGGTAGTCGATGGCCCAGTCGCCTGCCTTGCCGACGCCTTCGCGGATCTGGACGCAGTTTTCGTAGGTGCGGCGGACCATCTCGTGGGAGTTGAAGGCACGGCCGCGGCCGGGGTCTGCGACCGAAGTGCGGAAGGCGCGGAAACCGGCCTCCACGCAGGCGCGGGCGGTGTCCTTCACGTTGCCTTTGTTGGGGAAGCCGGTGGAGTAGCACTCCACGTGGTCGCGGGCGAGGCCGCCCAGGAGCTCGTAGACGGGAACACCGAGGGCCTTGCCTTTCATGTCCCACAGCGCCAGGTCCAAGGCGCCCAGGGCGTGGAGCTTCTCCCGCCCGGGGGGATAGAAGTAGCCGCGGTACATGAGCTGCCAGAGGTGGTCAATGCGGGCCGGGTTTTCGCCGATCAGCATGGCCGCGCACTGCTCCAGGGTGTCCTTGGAGCCGCCCTCGCCGATGCCGGTAATCCCCTGGTCGGTCTCAACTGTAACAATATTGAAACTTTGATTAAATATGGGGCGCTGGTTGGGGGTGAGATAATACCGAATGCGGGTGATCTTCATCTTGGCCAGCGCGGCCCGGGCCTGCGTGGCCAGCGTGGCGGTCGCGGAGGCGAGGACGGAAGAGGAGAGGAAAGATCGGCGGTTCATAGCTTCTGCGATACCATACCATACGTGGATCGGCTGCGAATTTATGTCTCCCGGCACTCGGCGTTCTACAGCCCGCTGATCGCCGCCCTGGCCGGAGCATTCCTGGAACGGGAGGGTCTGGAAGCGGACTACGCCGTGCTGCCGCCGGGAGTGCAATCGCGGGACCTGATCCGGCGGGGAGAGGCGGATATTGTGCAGTCGGCGGTGTCGTCGAACTGGGGACCCCTGGAGGCGGGAGAGAAGGACTTGCCGGTGCACTTCGCCCAGATCAACTGCCGGGACGGGTTCTTCCTGGCAGGACGAGAACCGGATGCGGGGTTCGGATGGCAGAAGCTGGAGGGGGCGACCCTGCTGGCCGATCACGGCGGACAGCCCCTGGCCATGCTGCGGTACGCGGCGCGGCGCCAGGGCGTGGACTGGAGACGGGTGCAGGTGGTAAACGCCGGCAGCGTGGAGGAGATGGACAGAGCTTTTCGGGCGGGAACGGGAGATTATGTGCATCAGCAAGGACCGGCGCCACAGCAACTGGAGCACGACGGAGTGGGGTATACTGTGGCCTCGGTAGGCGAGGCGATGCCGGAGGTGGCCTTCAGTAGCCTGACCGCCTCGCGGACGTTTCTCCGCACCGGCGCGGCCGGGCGGTTTCTGCGCGCCTACCGGCAGGCGCGCGAGTGGGTGCGCGCGGCTCCGGCGGAGGAAGTGGCCCGGACGGAGGCGTCCTTTTTCCCGGGCGTGGCGCCGGAGGCGCTGGCGGCCGCGCTCGCCAGATATCAGCAGCTAGGCTGCTGGAACGGGGAGATGGCGATTGAAAGGGACCGGTACGAGCAAGCCTTGGACGTGTTTCTCAGCCAGGGCCTCCTCCGGCGGCGCCTTCCTTACGAAGAGGTAGTCGTTGACCCGGCCGGAGCGATTTGAGAAGATGAGCATCCCATGAGAGTGCTGCCCAAGGACGAAAAGTTTTTCCTGTTGTTCGCGCAACAGACCGAGTGCATCGCCGACGCGGCCAAACTGCTGACGGCGGCGGTCATCTCGGGGACGCCGCTGTTGCTGGGCCAGTACGTGGCGCAGGTGCGGGACATCGAGCACAAGGGCGACGAGGTCACCCACGCCATCATGACCCGGCTCAACCAGACCTTCCTGACACCGATGGATCCGGAAGACATCCACCGGCTCGCTTCCTGTCTGGATGACGTGCTGGACATGATCGACGCGGCGCTGTGGCGGCTCATGCTGTTCAAGCTGACCGTGTTGCCCCCGGCGGTCAATACCCTGGCCGAGATCATCGAGGCTTCCAGCCGGGCGCTGGTGAAGGCGGTCGCGGCGATGGCCACCGGGGACCACGTCGGCGACCACCTGATCGAGATCAACCAGCTCGAGAATGAAGCCGACCGGGTGAACCGGCAGGCCCTGGCCGACCTGTTCGACAACGTCAAAGACGCCATCGAGCTGATCAAGCTGAAAGAAATCTACGAAATGCTCGAATCGGCCACCGATCTGTGCGAAGACGCCGCCAACGTGATCGAGAGCGTGGTCGTGAAGAACTCCTAGGGCGGATGCTCACTACATGGATCTGACCCTCTCGCTGGTGGTGATCATCATCCTGATAGCCCTGGCGTTCGATTACGTCAACGGCTTTCACGATGCGGCCAACTCCATCGCGACGGTCGTGGCCACGCGAGTGCTGTCGCCCGGGCGGGCGGTGGCGTGGGCCGCGTTTTTCAATTTCATCGCCGCCTTCGGGTTCGGCACGGCGGTGGCCAAGACCGTGGGCAAGGGACTGATCCGGGCGGACGTGCTGACCCAGCAAGTCATCCTGGGGGGGCTGGTGGGAGCGATCGTTTGGGATCTTTTCACCTGGTACTTCGGGCTGCCGACCAGCTCGTCGCATGCCCTGGTGGGCGGCTTGGCCGGTGCGGCGATGGCTCACGTGGCCCTGGAGGAGGGACTTAGCCGCACGTTTTCGGCGGTCATTCCGTCGGGCTGGACCATGACCTTGCTCGGCATCGTGGTGGCGCCGGCGCTGGGGATGTTCATCGCGGTGGTGCTGACGGTGATCGTCACCTGGATTTGCCAGAACCAGCCGCGCAGCGTCCTGGATCGGCATTTTCGGCGGTACCAGCTCTTCTCCGCGGCTGTTTACAGCTTCGCCCACGGCACCAACGACGCTCAGAAGACGATGGGCATCATGGCCGGAGCCCTGTTCGCCGGGGGTTATATGAAGGAGTTCCACATTCCGACCTGGGTGGTGCTTTCGGCCCACGCGGCGATCGGACTCGGGACTTTGACCGGCGGATGGCGCATCGTCAAGACCATGGGGACGCGGCTGACCAAGCTCAAGCCGATAGGGGGCTTTTGCGCCGAAACAGCGGGGGCCATCACCATCCTCACAGCAGCCCACTTCGGAGGCTTGGTCTCGACGACCCATACCATTACCGGGGCCATCGTGGGAGTGGGGACGATTCACCGGGTGCGGGCGGTACGCTGGGGCCTGGCCACCAGTATCGTGTGGGCGTGGGTCTCGACGATCCCGGCGGCGGCGGCCATGGCGGCGGTCTCGTACTGGCTCATTCGCCATTTTTTGCCGGCCGCGTAAGCCTCGCCTTCGCTGGCAAGTCAGGTCTCCAGCGTTAGGGGGGTGACGCCTGTGCCAGCGCCGCCGCGACCGCGAGACGTGGCGCCTCCGGCGGGGCCTTACGTCTCCGTTTCGCTACTCCATAGGAGGCCGCGGGTCCCGGTTCAGGCGCAGGCTGACGACGTCGAAACGGCTGTAATGGCCCAGCGTGTCGATGTAGGCCTTGGTGGCCTGACGGTCGGCGGCGCGCAGCTCGGCGTAGAGGATTTCCTCGTGGTCCAGGGCCGGACCGGCCAGGTAGAGGCCGGCCGGGTTCAAAATCGCGCTGCCGCCCGAGCCGATATTCCAGCCCTGGCATTGCGGCGGCAGGTCCCGGTCCGGACTGTAGTTGCCGGCGCTGACCACGAAGTTCTGGGTCTCGAAGGCGTACTCGCGGTTGGCGTAGGCCACCTCGCACAGATCGGTCGAGTCGCCCGGCCGCCAGCGGCGTTTGGCTCCGGGGTGACCGTCCATCACCCAGTAGCCCGCCCACACCGCGCAATGGATTTCCTCGCCCAGCGACTGCAGCGTGGCCTTGAGCAGGGTCATGTGATGCTCGTAACAGATCAGGCCCCCGATCCGGCCCAGTGAGGTTTCAAACACTTGCAGGTCGCTGCCGTCGCCCATGCCCCAAACCATGCGCTCGCCGTGGGTAGGCATCAGCTTGCGATGCTTACCCACGATAGTCCCTTCTGCGTTGATAAACAGGATCGTGTTATACAGGGTTTCGCTGCCCGGCCACCCGGACCTTTCCGAGCACCCGATCACGCAAAAACAGTGGGCCTGGCGGGCGGCTTCGCACAGCCGGTCCGTTTCCTCGCTGGGAATTCGCAAGGAATTATCCTGATAGCGGACCATCCACTCGGTCCACTCCGAGACCGGGTATAAACCACGCCAGTAGGGATAGCCGGGGATCACCACCTCGGGAAATACCACTAATTCGGCGCCCCGGGCGGCGGCTTCGGAGATGGTGCGGCAGACCTTCTCCACCGTCGGCCCCAGCGCCATGTATACGGGAGAAATTTGGGCCGCCGCGGCCAGAAAGGAATTCTTCATAAGGGCAGCCTTCCGATGGTATCAGAGCGGGAATTGCCGTAGAATTACGGGATGTCGATCGGAAAGACACTGCGCCTGCGTCGATTGCTGCGGAAGGGGCGGGCCGTGGTGGTGCCGATGGATCACGGGCTGGTGGCCGGGCCGGTGCCCGGCATGGAGGACCCGGTGGGGCTCATCAAGCGGATCGCGCTGTCGGACGCGGACGCCGTGCTGCTGACGCCCGGGCTGCTGGAGCAGGTGGCGGGCGAGTTGGGCCAGCTCGCCGTGATTCTCCGCATCGACGGCGCTACCAGCGTGCAGGGCGGCGGGCCGATGCGGCAGTTCACCTCCGTGGCCCACGCCGCGGAGATGGGGGCGGACGCCGTTATCGTCAACGCCACCATCGGCGGCGAGCAGGAGAGCGTGGAGCTGCTCAAACTGGGCCAGGTGGCCGAGGAAGCGCGCCGCTGGGGCATGCCCCTGGTAGCCGAAATGCTGAGCGCCCGGATGATGGCCAACCATCTCGACTTCACCGGCAAGGGCGCCGCGAAGTTACCCGAGAACGTCGCCGAAGACATTCTCCTGGCCTCCCGCATCGGAGCCGAGATGGGCGCCGATATCATCAAGACGCGCTACTCGGGCGACGAGGAGAGCTTCCGCCGCATTATCGGCGCCACCGGCCGGCCGGTGATGGTGGCGGGCGGGCCGCTGCGCGATGCGAGCCTCCGCTCGCTGCTCGAAATGGTGGACCAGTGCCTCTCGGCGGGCGCGGAAGGGGTCATCTTCGGACGCAACGTGTGGCAGCACCCGGAGCCGGAATCCGTGTTGGCTGCTTTGGCCGCTATGGTCCACGATGCGGCCTCCGTCGAGGAGGCTTTGGCGGTCACGGCGTCGCGACCGTAAGACATCTACAATGTGGGGCGGCCCACAGCGGTCAGCGGCTCGCTGCCGTCCATGTCCTACTCATGCCGCAGCCGCGCAGTGGTGGAGGGCAAGGTACTGCGGTACACCCGCACCTGCACGGTCAAGTCCCTCGAAGCGCCGTTAGAGCGCTGCGGGGAGTTGCGCAGGTTCTTCGCCATCATCGCTTCCGACCAGCGCGCGCAAGCCGTGCTGAGGCGGTCGGCGCAGTAGAGATATAATCCAACTGAGGACTGTCCGCCATGACACACGACGGGTTTTCGAGACGACACTTCTTCCTTGGCAGCCTGCTAGCCGGGGCCGTCCCGAGAGGGGGATTCGGCAGCGCTCCTTCTCTTAAGCTGCTGGGTTACAAGTCACCCAACGAGAAGCTGAACATCGCCGCCATAGGCGCGGGCGGGAAGGGCGCCAGCGATATCACCGGATGCGCGTCGGAGAACATCGTGGCGCTGGCGGACCCGGACTCCCAGCGCGCCGAGCGCATGTTCAAGACCTATGAGAAGGCGCCCAAGTACACCGACTTCCGGCGGATGCTGGACAAAGAGGGCAAGAACATCGACGCGGTCATTGTGGCGACTCCGGACCACATGCACGCCATCGCCTCCATGTGGGCGATGGAACGCGGGAAACACGTCTTCTGCCAGAAGCCGCTGACCCGGACCATCTGGGAGTGCCGCATGCTGGCGGAGGCGGCGGCGAAGTACAAGGTCGCTACGCAGATGGGCAACCAGGGCTACTCGAACGAAGGGACGCGGCAGTGCGCGGAGATGATCTGGGCGGGCGAGATCGGCAATGTCAGCGAGGTGCACGGCTGGACCAATCGTCCCATCTGGCCCCAGGGCGTGGAGGCGCTGCCGGCCGAGGAGAAGGTCCCCGAGACGCTCGACTGGGACTCCTGGCTGGGGATCGCGAACACGAGGCCGTACAGCCCCGCCTATCTGCCGTTCAACTGGCGCGGGTGGTTTGATTTCGGCTGCGGCGCGCTGGGCGATATGGCGTGTCACATTCTGGGCGCTCCGAACGTGGCGCTGCTGCTGGGGGCTCCGAGCAGCGTCGAGTGTATCCGGCAGGAGGGGAAGAGTCCTTATACCTATCCGAAGAAATCCGTGATCCGGTTCGATTTCCCGGCGCGCGGGTCGATGCCGCCGGTGAAGATCTTTTGGCACGACGGCATGACGGGGCCGCCGCCGCGGCCGGAAGGCCTCGCCGAGGACGAGCTGCTGGGAGATCTTCCCAGGCCCGGAGGTTCCGGCGGGAAGGGAACGGGAGCGCCGCCGTCCAGCAACGGAAGCCTGTTCGTGGGGGACAAGGGCTTCCTCACTACCGGCACCTACGGCGGGGGCACGCGCCTGCTGCCGGCCGAGAAGATGAAGGATTACGAATTCCCGCCCCAGCTTCTGACCCGGTCGCCCGGGCACTATCGCGACTGGATCCGCGCATGCAAGGGGGGCGAAAGGTCCTGCTCGGACTTCAGCATCGCCGGGCCGTTCACGGAGTGGATTCTGCTCGGCGTGCTGGCGTTGCGCTTCGAAGGGAAGCTGGAATGGGACAGCGCGAAGATGAAGGTCACCAACCTGCCGGAAGCCAATTCCTACCTCAAGCCCCGGTTCCGCAAGGGCTGGCAGTTCACCTGAAGCCCTACCACTCCAACCGCAACACCAGTAGGGAGTGGAGGCGTCCGCCGATATCGCTAAAGGAACCGCGGGTGCCGGTGTGCCGGCCAAAGGTAGCGGCATTCTGCAGGTTGAAGACGCTGTCCGGGTCGCCGAGAGCCTGGGTTTTGAAGGGATTGTTTATATCCCAGCGCAAAATGAACGAGCGGCTTGGACTTGCTGGCGGATCGGCCGTTGCCGTGGTTGAAACGGTTTTGGTCGGTGCGGAGCATGGGGGGATGCGTGGATGCGATCCTGGTGGCCTCGGGAGCGGCGGAGGTGTGGATCGAGCCGGCTTGCGCGGCGTGGGATCTGGCGCCGTTGAAAGTCATCCTGGAAGAGGCCGGGGCGCGGTTTTTCAATCTGGAGGGGGGCTCGTCCATCTACGCCGGGAACTGCGTGGCGTGCGTGCCGGCGCTGGAAAAGGAGGTACGGGAGCTTCTCGGGGTGTAGAATGCAAGGCATGACGCGGCGCGCGTGGGCAGCGGCGATCTTGATGGCGGGGGGTACGCTGGGGGCCGGGGAACTGGAAGTTTTGCCGGCCGGCGGCTCGAATCCACGGAGAATGATGGCGGAGTACCTGGCCCGGCAGGCCGCGCCGTTCGAGGCCCAGCGGGACGCCGAGATCGCCGCGCTCCGGACCGTGGAGCAGTTGCAGACCTGGCAGAAGAAGACCCGGGCGCGCCTGATCGAGCTGCTGGGAGGATTGCCGGAGGTCACGCCGCTGCATGCCCGGGTGACGGGGAAGCTGGAGCGGGACCGCTATCGGGTCGAGAAGATCGTCTACGAGAGCCAGCCGCGGCTGTACGTCACGGCTAACCTATACCTGCCAACGTGGAAGACGGTGTCGCCGGCGTTCATCGCGCCGGTGGGGCACTGGCCGGAGGGGAAGTCGTTCGAGGATTACCAGCGCCTGGGCATGGAGATGGCGCGGCATGGGTACATCCTGTTCGTATATGATCCGATCGGGCAGGGGGAGCGGCTGGAGTACCTCGATCCGGTCACCGGGCAGGACCAGGGGGGCGGGTCGGGGACCACGTCGCATACGCTGATCGCGCACCAGTGCTTCCTGATCGGGGACAGCCTGACCAAGCACTTCATCTGGGACGGCATGCGGGCCATCGACTATCTGCTGACGCGGCCGGAGGTGGATAAGGAGCGTATCGGGTCGATGGGGGGATCCGGGGGCGGCACGCTGACGCGGTTCATTACGGCGGTGGATGAGCGGGTGAAGATTTCGGTTCCGGTGGTGAGCGCGGCGTCGAAGGGGGGAGTGAGCGGGGCGAGCGACGGGGAGCAGAACGTGCCGGGACACGTGCTGGGGCGGATCTGGAGCCGGGACCAGTGGTGGCTCGTGCCGCCGCGTCCGCTGCTGAATCTGAATGCCAGCGAGGACAAGAGCTACCAGACGGCCCTGGCGTCGCTCGAGGAGCTGAAGCAGGCCTACCGGATCTTCGACAAGGAAGGAGACGTCG
>JBGOUV010000562.1:0-3327 GCA_041477815.1 Terriglobia bacterium
AGTTTCTGGCGGTACGGAATGAAGAGCCAAAACGTTATGTGTGGCGCGCGAAGGGGGAGGATATCCTACGAAAGATTGAGCGGGCCAAAGCGGTGCTAGCTCGGATTATTGATGGTTAATTCAATTACAGGACACTAGCGGACAATCACAACCGTCAAGTTAGCAGATTCGCGGTCCCCCAAGCAATCGTTACTCGCAGGCGGCCTGTCTTGCCGTCAGTTCGTAGGGGCCGGCCCGCGTATTATAGTGATGATTAGCCAGCCCCGACGGGCGGCGCTCGGGCGGCGCAAGAGAGGTCACCATGAAAACCGTTCTCCGGCCTACCCTGGCCGCGCTGATGGCGGTTGCGGCGATACTTCCGCTCCCGGCCCAAGAGCGAGCCAACTGGCCCCAGTTCCGGGGGGAAAACGCCGCCGGCCTGGCGGCCGGCGGAGCCCCTCCGGTAGAGTTCGGACCGAGCCGGCGCTTGCTCTGGAAGCAGGCGGTTCCCTCGGGCCGTTCCTCGCCCGCTATCTGGGGAGATCGCATCTTCCTCACGGCCTTTGACAAGGATTCCAACCGGCTGGAGCTCCTGTGCCTGGACCGCACGCTCGGTCACATTCTCTGGCGCCGCGCGGCAGCGGCCGAGAAGATCGAGAAGGTCCACCCGGTTAGTAGTCCCGCTACTGCGACTCCGGCGGTCGATGGCGAGCGCGTCTATGCCTACTTCGCTTCTTACGGACTCCTGGCCTTTCACCTCGACGGCAAGCCGGCGTGGACCGTGCCGCTGCCACCGCCCCAAACGAGGTTCGGCAGTGGCACCTCGCCCGTGGTCGCAGGCGAGCTCGTGATGCTGAATCGCGATGCCGTTGCCGATGGCTACCTGCTGGCGGTCGACCGCTGCTCCGGCAAGACCGTCTGGAAGCAACCGTACCCCGCCGATCCCATTCGGGCGACGGAAAGCTATTCCACGCCCGTCCTGTGGCGCGACCAGGCGATCGTTCATCGCGCCGGTTTGATCGAGGGCTATGACCTCCAGGACGGCAAGCGGCGGTGGTGGGTGAACGCAGCCACCAACGGCACCAGCACCGTTGCCGCCGGGAAGGATCTGGTGTACGCCGCCGCTTGGTTTACCTTCGGGGAAGCCGACCAGCGGGTCGCCGTGCCCGATTTCGCGACCCTGCTCCAGCGATCCGACAGCGACGGCGATGGTCAGATCAGTGAGCGCGAGTTCCCCGCCGATTTGGCCGTGGCGCGGCGTCCGGATGCCCCGGAGGTTCCCGGCGCGACGATCTTTATGAAGAGTTTTTTTAAGGGTATAGATGCCAACAAAGACGGTCTGCTGCAAGAGAAGGAGTGGGAGGGGCTGCGCGCGAACCTGGCTTCCTTCTATGCCGATCACGGCCTGATCGCCTTCCGGCCCGGCGGTGAAGGCGACCTCACCGCCCAGGTGGCGTGGCGGGAAAAGACTGCCATACCCGAGGTCCCGTCGCCGCTGGTGTACCAAGACCGCGTCTACATGGTGCGAAATGGCGGCATTATCACCTGCCTGGAGGCGCTATCGGGCAAGCTGCTTTACCGCGCCCGGCTGGGAGCCGGCGGTCCTTACTATGCGTCGCCCATCGCGGCTGCTGGGAGAGTGTATGTCGCCTCCGGCGAGGGAACGGTGGTAGTGCTGTCGGCCACGGACAAGCTCGAGGTCCTGGCTCGCAACGATCTTCGGGAAGAAATCTACGGCACGCCCGCTATCGCCGGCGGGTGCATCTACGTACGGGCAGCGGAGCAGGTGTACGCCTTTGGCGACCATTCAGGCTCCCCCTGACGCCGTTGCCGCCCGCCGGCCCGCTCGCTAAAATACTACCGGCTAAAGCCGGTAGGTTGGGTGCGACTGAAAGTCGGGGGCGCGGCTGAAGCCGCCTCAAGGTTTTCCGGCTTACAGCCGGCTCAAGGCTCCGCAGGCACGGTGATCTTGAAGCCTTCTTCGTCCTCATCCCACTTCTGATTCTCGGTGTACTCCGGAACCGTCTTCTCGTCCACCGCACCCACTGTATCCACACCACGTGGTACTTCAGATCGAACACCCCGGGCGCGCTTCGCCCCTATTCCGCCATCCCCCCACTGTCGCAGCCGAGTCGGGGTCTGAAAGGAAAGACCGCCTAAAGGCGGTGGGTCTAGACCCTGAAGATGGATCTAAATGATTGATTTCCAAGGCGTATGGCAAGGTAGTCAGCGACCGAAGCACAATATGTTAGAATGGATCTTGACATAGGCCCAAGATGTTGTATGATGACCTCCGCGTCGTTTTTCCCAGGAGGGAACCCCCCATGGGCCAGATTACAGTCGATTTGACCGCCAAGTTCGCTGAGCTCGCCGCCCAATCCGAGCGACCCCGCGGGATTGCTTTCCCGCGCTATTTTACCAGTCACCTTCCGGCCGGCCGGACCCCCTACGAGGAGATCGAATGGGAGACCCGGACGGCCTCGATCGGCAACGATAAGGGCGCCACCATCTTCGAGCAGCGGGACGTCGAAGCGCCCCGGTCCTGGTCGCAGACCGCTACTAACATCGTTGCTTCCAAGTACTTCCACGGCAAGATGGGGACGCCGGACCGGGAAACCAGCGTCCAGCAACTGGTCCACCGGGTGGTCGATACCGTCACCGACTGGGGCTCGGCCGACGGCTACTTCGCCACCCCCGAGGACGCCGCCAACTTCCGGGACGAGCTGGCCCACCTGATGCTCCACCAGAAGGCGTGCTTCAACTCGCCGGTATGGTTCAACGTGGGGGTGCGGGAGGCGCGCGGGTACGGCTGGGCCTGGAACAAGCAGAAGGGCCTGGTCGAGCAACTGGAAAAGAACGCCAACCGGCCGCAGTGCTCGGCCTGCTTCATCGTGTCGGTAAAGGACTCCCTGGAGTCGATCCTGAACCTGGCCAAGACCGAAGGGATGCTGTTCAAGTGGGGCTCGGGGACCGGGTCGAACCTGTCGGCGCTGCGGGAAGAGGACGCGGTGCTGTCGGGTGGCGGGCGGGCGTCCGGGCCGCTGTCGTTCATGAAGGGCTTTGACGCCTTTGCCGGGGTCATCAAGTCGGGCGGGAAGACGCGGCGGGCGGCCAAGATGGTGGTCCTCAACGTGGACCACCCGGATATCGAGAAGTTCATCTGGTGTAAGGCTAAGGAAGAGCGCAAGGCCTGGACCCTGGTGGAGAACGGCTACGACGCCTCGATCGACGGCGACGCTTACTCGTCCATCTTCTTCCAGAACGCCAACAACTCGGTGCGGGTGACCGACGACTTCATGCTGGCGGTGCTCGATGAGAGCGACTGGTGGACGCGGTCGGTGGTGACGG
>JBGOUV010000273.1:0-9515 GCA_041477815.1 Terriglobia bacterium
CGAAGGCACCCACCGCTGGGAGCAAACCTTCGGCGGCCGCTCCGGCATCTTCGAAAACCTCTTCGCCGACGACCAGGCCAAGGTCACTTTCCTGCAAGGCATGCACGGCATGGGCCTGGTGTCCTCTCCCGCCGTCGCCGCCGCTTTCGACCTCTCCCGCTTCACCCACCTGTGCGATCTGGGCGGCGCCACCGGTCATCTCGCCATCGAAGCGTGCCGCCGCTACCCCGGCCTCCGCGCCACCGTCTTCGATCTTCCGCCGGTCATCCCCCAGGCCCAGCGTTTCATCGACCAGTCCGGACTCGCCGGCCGCCTTGCCGTTCACCCCGGCGACTTCTTCACCGACCCGCTCCCGCCCGCCGACCTTTACTCCCTGGGCCGCATCCTCCACGACTGGTCCGAACCCAAGATCCACGCACTGCTGGCCAAGATCCACCAGGCCCTCCCGGCCGGCGGCGGGCTCCTGATCGCCGAACGTATTCTTTACCCTTTCAAAGACGGTCCGCTTAGTGGTAATCTCCAATCGCTAAACATGCTGGTGGTCACGGAAGGCAAGGAGCGCACCGCGCAGGAATACGAAGCCCTCTTGCGCGAGGCCGGGTTTACCCAGTTCCAGGCCCGCTCCACCGGCCGGCCGCTCGACGTCATGCTGGCTATCAAATAGACGAGGTACTCCATGCACATCCACGCCCACCACCACAGCCGCCGCGATTTTCTCTCTTCGCTGGTAGCCGGCGCCTCCATCCTGGAGACCGCCTTCTGCCGCGCCGCTTGGGCCCGCGCCCAGGCCCCCGCTGCCTCCACCCAACTTTTTGACATTGAAAGGGTGGCCGACGGCGTCTACTGCGCCCTGGCCCGCGCGCAGGCCCTGATCAACTCCAACGCCGCCATCTTCGTCAACTCCCAGGACGTCCTTATCATGGACTCCCACTCCAAGCCCTCCGCCGTGGCCGCCCTGGTCGCCCAGATCAAGAAGGAGGTGACCACCAAGCCCGTGCGCTTCGTGGTCAACTCGCACTTTCACTGGGACCACATCCAAGGCAACTCCGCCTACAAGGCCGCCGGCGGCAAGGTCGACTTCGTCGCCTCCGAGCCCACCAAGGATCTCATGTCGAAGGAAGCCCGCAACCGTCTGAAGGAGTCGATGGACGGCGTCCCGGCACAGATCGACGCCTTGCAGAAGCGGATGGCCAAGTCTACCAATGCCGCTGAAAAGGCCTTCTGCCAGGAACAAATCCGCCAGCTTCAGGCCTACCTGGCGGAAATGAAGAATTTCTCGCTGGAGCTGCCCACCATCGCCTTCGCCAAGTCCCACGTCATCAAGGATCGCGCCGGCGACCTGCACGTCGAGTTTCACGGCCAGGCCCACACGGCCGGTGACATCATCGTGTTTTGCCCTCAGAAGAAGGTCGCCTCCACCGGCGACATGATCCACGGCTTCCTCCCCTACGCCGCCGACGGCTTCCCCAAGGCCTGGCCCAAGACCATCGATTCGGTCGCGTCCAGGGCTTTCGACAAGATCCTGCCCGGTCACGGCCCGGTGCATCCCGTCCGCGACCGTATGATCCACCTGCGCAACTACATCGAGGAGGTTACCGCCCGCGTGGAGGAAGGCAAGAAGGCGGGGAAGGGTGTCGCCGAGGTTCAGAAGACCATCACCGTGGCTTCGCTGAAGTCGCTCGCGGCGAACGGGTACTCCAAGTATCTGGAGGGCAATCTCTACAAGTACTTCCCCAATTTCGGGCCCGGCGCTCCCCTGCAGGTAGGCGTCAACGCCAACGTGGAGCACATTTACAAGCGTTTGTAGGACAGCGCCGCCAGCACGGTATTGCAGTGTATGGTCACCGTATCGGCGACGTTCCGGGCGTATCCGCCCGCCAGCGTTACCGCCACCCCGGCCCCTACCCGCCGCGCGGCCTGCAGGATGAGCTCATCGCGCCGCTTCAGCCCGTCCATGGTCAACCCCAAGCCCCCTAGTTCATCCTGATCGTACGGATCCGCCCCGGCGAGATAAAACACCAGTTGGGGTCTCACCCGCTCCACCGCTGGAATGTACTTGGCCGACAGTGCCACCAGATAGTCCGCATCCCCCGTCCGATCCTCCAGATGCACGTCCAGATCGCTGGGCGGCTTCTCGGCCGGGTAGTTGTTGTACTGGTGGAACGAGATCGTGAACACCCGCTCCTCTTTCGCAAAGATCGCCGCCGTCCCGTTCCCGTGGTGTACGTCGCAGTCGATCACCAACGCCCGTTCGATGGCGCCGTCGGCCAGCAATCGCCGGAGGGCCACGGCCACGTCATGGATGGCGCAGAAGCCCTCGCCGTGTCCGGGAAAGGCGTGATGAAATCCGCCCCCCAGGTTGATGGCGACGCCGTCCGACAGCGCCCGCCGCCCCGCCAGGAGGGTCCCTCCCGTCGCCAGCCAAAAGGCCTCCACCATCTTCCGGGAGTAGGGGATCTCCATGCGGATGATTTCGTCGTAGCTGAGAGTCCCCGTGCGCAGACGGCTTACGTACCCCGGCTCGTGCACCAGCAGCACATCCTCGTCGGTGGCCGGCTGCGGTTCCAGAAAGTCAGCCGTCCCGGCAATCCCCTCCGCCAGCAATCTTTCCTGAATCATTCGGTACTTCTGGGACGGAAAGACGTGCTCCCCCAGATTAAGGTCGTATCCTGGTGAGTATATTAGCTTGAATCCTAGCACGGAACATCTATCATAGCGTGGCAGCGGGCGCCCGGTTTCGTTCGCGGTTCAGAGCGGGGAGACCGGTCGTGACTCCGTCCCGTAATGATAACTGCGGGAGGGGAACTGGTCGCCTGGGGCGGCGATGGTGAGGTGGGGGGTGATGCTGAGGACCAGCTCGCTCTGGTCGGTTTGCCAGTTGTTGTGACTCAGCAGGCGGCCCAGCAGGGGGATTTGGGAGAGGGGTCCGAAGCCGGAGCGGGTCTTCACATTTTGGAGTATGGCCAGGCCGGAGACCACGCTGGACTGGCCTTCCCGGAGTCTCACGGCGGAGCTGAACTTGCGGGAGGAGATGATGGGCAGGCCGTTGATGCTGGATCCGGCCAGCACGCGGAATTCCGCTTCCAGGGTCAGGGACACTTCCTGGGAATCGTGAACGCGGGGGGTGACCTTGAGCACCAGGCCGAGGTCCTCGAAGGTAAACGACGGGATGGGGGTTCGGAACTGGCCGCTCTGCTGCAGACCGCGGATCTCATCGGTCATGGCGATGGGAGAGAAGAGGTTGTTGACAATGGGGTAGCGGTCGCCGATATGCAGGGTAGCGGGCAGACCGTCGGTGGCGCGGATCTGGAAGCGGGACAGGAACTGGCCGTGGGCGCGGGTCCAGTCCGCCTGGAAGGAGGCATCGCCAATACCGACGCCGAGCAGGGTTTGACCACCGCCCACGGACACCACCGTGCCCGCTCCGGTGGGCGGCCGATTGTGGCCGAAGGTGCTGAAGGTCGAAACGGGAAAGCTGGTGGGGAGCGTGGAGCCGAGGTTGGCGATATCGGTGCGACTGGCCGAAACCAGCTCCACCTCGATGACCACTTCAGCGCGGCGACGCGCCAATTCCTGGTAGAGGGCGCTGGCCAGCCGGACCCGGGTGACGGTGTCGCGCACGTAGACCTGGCGGCGGTTGGCGTCGACGCTGAGGCGCTTGATGTCCAAGGTCTGCTGGACGGCGCGGCCCACTTCGTTGGCCTCCTCGACGCTCATGACGTGGGGGATCGGCAGCAGGGCGGCCATCGAAGTTTCCCGCTCGGTGCGCTTCTGCTGGGTGTCCGCGGCTACCAGCAGGGAACGCTCGGTGAGGGGCACGACGAAGGTCCCGGTGACGGCCATCAGGGCGCGCAGGGCCTCGCGAGAGCTGAGGTCGGTTAGGCGGAACCGTACCGGCGGGCCGGGGTTGTAGTCGGGATCGAAGACCACCTGGAGGCCGTAGGCGCCGGCGACAGCCTGATACAGCGCAGTCGCATTTTCCTGCAGGTCGAAGCTGCGGCGCTGGCCGTTGGGGCGGAGCCGGGGGGGCTCGGCGGGCTGCTCGGCTTGGCGGATCTCGGCGGGAGAGGGTGGTTCGGGCTCGCCGGCGTCGGCGTCGTCGGCGAAGGTGATGACGGTGCCGGAGGGTTCGGGGCGGGGGGCGGCGGCGGCCAGGGCCGGGGCGGCGCGGGACCGCAGGCGGTCGATCCCCATGCGGTACCTGGATTCGGCGGGGCGGAGACCGGCGGCGCGCGCGTAGAGCAGGAAGGCCTCTACGGGGCGGTCCTCGCGTTCGGCTCGGCGGGCTTTTTGGTATAGGCGGGCGGCTTCATCGGCCCATAGAGCCGTTGACAGGCAGAGGAATAGGCAACACCGGCGCATGGGTTCATTGGTTATGACGCGGGGGGAGGGCGGGGCGTGGAGGCAGAATGAGGTTGCTTCAGAGCATGGAGGGCGCGAACCCCAGGATGCCGGTGCTGGTCTCGACCCAGAGGCGGAGGGGCTTGCCGTTGTTGACGATGACGGTGATCACGACGCCCGAGCCGGTGGCGCGGGAACGGCCCAGCCGGTAGGACTTGACCTGGCCGACGGGGCTGGCGGGGCCCCAGTCCTCCAGGAAGCTCTTATAGTCGTAGTGGGTGCAGGGGGCCTCTACCTTGCAGCCCCACATGCTATAGGCCGCCGAATGGTCGCCGCGCTCGAGCAGCGCCAGGAACTCCTGGACGCGCTGTTCCTGACGGTAGTTCTTGAACCATAGGTACAACGACCCGCTCACCACCACGATCGCCACCAGAGTGAGAAGGATGCGGCGGTTGCGCTGTTCCTTCCTGGCATCGGCGACGCCGTAGTCGTCCAGGTAGCTCATGCCCGGTTACTTCAACGGGAATTTCTTGTCGTAAGCCGCGATGGCCTCGTTGGTAATTTCCATAGCGGGCTTGAAGAAGACGGCGTTGGTGACGTCGATGACCATATCCAAACCCTTCTCTTCCGCCAGCTTGGACACCACTTCCTGCATGCGCTGGCCGCCGCGCTGGAGAATCTCGTTGCGCTCCTGGTCGACCTGGGCCTGGATGTCGTCGGTGAGACGCTGCAGGACGCGCTGCTTACGCTGGCCGTCGGCCTGCAGATCGGCTCCCTCCTCCGGCTTCAGCTTGGAGGGGTCGGCGAGCTTGGCCTGAATGCCCTCCAGCTCTTTGGTGCGCTTCTCGATTTCCGTCGTTTGAGGCTTAAACTTGGCCTCCAGGTCGGCGGCGGCCTTCTTCATCTCGGCGGTCTCGAGCACCGCGCGCTGTGTATTGATGATGGCGATCTTGGTCTGGGCCGCGGCCGGAACGGAAACGGCCACAGCGAGGACCAGCGCCGGCAAGGCAAAGTTCCTGAGCATCCTTAATCTCCTCAATATCCCCAATCAGCGGTAAGTCTATCATTTTACCTGACTGGAGGCATGGTCGGCGGCTTCCTTGACCAGGAAGCCCATCTTGGGGTGGCTGGGCTCGAAGTCGGCGTCGAGACCGTGCTCGCGGAGGGCCTCGGTGGTGGTGGGGCCGATGGAGGCCACCAGCAGGCGGCCCAGGGCCCTTCGTACGGCGTCTTCCAGATCCATCTCGGCGGCGACCTGGAGCAGGTGGGTGACCTGGACCGAGGTGGTAAACAGCACCACGTCGAACTCGCCTCGGGCGAGGGCGGCGACGGCGGATCGCAGCGGGGCGGTGTTGGCGGGCAAGGCCCACTGGTAGACGGGGACGGGGGTGACGCGGGCGCCGCGCTGCTCGAGGCCGTCGAGCAACTCGGGATTGGAGACGCCGTACTCCTGGACCGCGATGCGGCGGCCGTCGAGGGGGACGGGTTCCAGGGCCTGCAGGAGCTCGCGCCAGGTGTTGGGCTCGGGGACGGCTATGGCAACCGGGACGCCCAGCTCGCGCAGGGCGGCGACAGGCTTGGGGCCGCGGGCGACTACGGTGACCCGCTGGAGGGCGGCGACGAAGCGGTCCCGGGGCCAGGCGGTCTCGACGACGCGGGTCAAGGCGCGGATTCCTACGCCGGTTAGGAAGATCACCAGATCGAAGCCGCCTTCGATCAGGGCTGCGGCGAAGGACAGGGCGGCGGTGTTGGACTCTAACGGCGCCTCGCGCATGGAGGGCGCCACCGTGGGAAGGCCTCCGTTGTTCGTGATGAGTTTGGCCATTTCTTCGGCGCGGCGGCTTTCGAGCGCCAGGACGCGTAGCTTGGGTGATGGGTGGTGGGTGTTGGGTGGTGGGTGGCCGGAGCCCATGTCTCCATGATAAGCCCCAACACCCATCACCCAAGACCCAACACCCATCACCCAGGGTGCTACCCTATCTCTTCTGCGACCGAAAAAGACCAAAGCCACTCCTGCGGTAGCGGTGGCCGCCGCTCCGTCGCCTCCGCTGGTCCCGCCCCTGGCCTTGATCGCTTTGGGCGCCCTGTGCCTGTTGGGGCTGTTCTCGACGGAGGCGGCCGATACCGACTTCTGGTGGCACCTGAAGACCGGGGAGTATGTCGTACAGCGACGGGCGCTGCCCGTGCCCGATCCGTTCTCCTACACGGCGTACCTGGGACGGCCGGTTTACGCGGGCGAGGAGAAGGTCCGGTATTTCAACCTGACCCACGAGTGGCTGGCGCAGGCGGTGTGGTATCTGATCTGGAGGGCCGGCGGGTTTGGGGCGGTGGTGCTGTGGAAGGCGGCGCTGCTGGCGGCGTTTTGCGGGTTGGGGGGGGTGATCGCGGCGCGGCGTGGCGGGTCGCTCTACTGGGGCCTGGCGGCGGCGGGGGCGACGGCCAGCGTGGCGCACTGGTTCAGCGCCGACCGGCCGGCGCTGGTGTCTTTCTTGCTGGTGGCGGTGTTCGTGTGGATACTGGAGCGCGACCGGCCGTTGTGGCTACTGCCGGTGTTGTCGGCGGTGTGGGCCAACTCGCACGGGGGATTCTTCCTCGGATGGATCATCGTGGGTGCCTATGCGGCGGCCGCGCCACGCAAGCTGTGGCGCATCGCCGCCCTGACCGTGGCGGCATCGCTGCTGAATCCCAACCATATCCGGATTGTGGAGGTGCTTTTGGCGTACCGGCAGAGCAACCTGCAGCAGATGCTGGTGGAGTGGAGCCGGCCGCCGCTGTGGGGTCCGCCGTACGCGTTTCCGGCGCTGCTGTGGGGAGGGGCGGCGGTGCTGGCGGTGGGGTGGCGGCGGGCGAAGCTTTCCGACTGGATACTGTTTGGGTTGTTCGCGGCGGCGGCGGTGACGGCGTTCCGCAACGTCGTGCTGGTGGCGTTTCTGGCACCGGTGCTCATCGCGTCCTATTGGCCGTGGCGGCGTCCGCTGCCGGCGCTGGCGGGGCCGGTGGCGGCGGCGGCGCTGGGGTTGGCGCTGGCGGCCGGAGTCTGGCAGGGGAAGTTCTTTCAGTTGCGGGCGGCCCTGTGGAGGTTCCCGGAGGGCGCGGCGCGGTTCCTGGTAGAGAATAAGATTACCGGACCGATGTTTAATACCTATGAGCTGGGTGGCTACCTGCTGTGGCGGCTGTGGCCGCAGCAGAAGGTCTTCATCGACGGGCGATCGCTGAACGAGTCGGTGTTCCGGGATTATCAGGCGGCCATCAGCTTGCAGGACCGTGGAGTCCTGGACCGCTACGGCGTCCAGATCGTGGTGGCCAACGCGTTCGAGTCGACCAGCGGTGTCATCTACCCTTTGGTCCTGGCTCTGGGCGACCGCAGCGCTACCGCGTGGATTTTGGTCTACGAGGACCCGCAGGCGGTGGTGTTCGCGCGCCAGCCGGCGGCAGGTTTGCCGGCGCTGGACAAAGCGCACGTTACCGAGCACCTGGAATCCGAATGCCGGCTGCTTATCGAGCACGATCCCGAGTTGTGCCTGTGCGCCCGGACCCTGGGCTTCCGGTTCCTGCAGGCCGGAGACCGGCAGCGGGCGCGACGGGCCCTCGCGCTCTACTTGGGGAGTCCGCACGAGGTGGATGCGGAGGCGGAGGCGGCGTTCCGGCAGGCGAATCGGTGACGTATACTGACGCCATGATCCGAGCCACCGTTACGTTCTTGTGTCTGGTTTCGAGTCTGACGGCGGACCCGCGCCAGGACGCGCTGGGGGCGCTCCGCAAGGCGGTGGAGTTCTACCGCGCCAAGGCCAGCATCCACGGCGGGTATCACTACTCCTATGCCGAGGACCTCAGCTACGCGCGGTCGGAGCACGGCGAGGGGTTCACCCAGGCGGAGGTGCAGCGCGAGGCCACGCCCATCGTGGGGATGACCTATCTGGACGCCTGGGAGACTACCGGCGACCGCTACTACCTCGAAGCCGCGCGCCAGACGGCGCAGGCGCTGGTGGAGGGACAGCTCTGCTCCGGCGGGTGGGACTATTTCATCGAGTTCGACCCGGCCAAGCGCAAGGACTACCCCTATCGCGTTGACGGACCCTGCGAGGGCCGCTCCCACGGCAGGCACGTGACGAACCTGGACGACAACGTCACCCAGGCCAACGTCCGGCTGCTGATGCGCGTCGACCGGGAGCTGAAGTTCCAGGATGAGAAGGTCCACGAGGCCGCGCAGTTTGCTCTGGAGAGTCTGGTCAAGGTCCAATACCCGAACGGCGCCTGGCCGCAGCGGTACAGCCGGTTTCCGGATCCCGCCCTATTTCCGGTGTTGCGGGCGAGCTATCCGGAGACGTGGTCGCGGGAGTGGCCCAACCCCGACTACCGGGAGGATTACACGTTCAACGACAATTCCATCGTAGACGCGATCGACGTGATGCTGGAGGCGTCGCGGATCTACAAAGAGCCGCGCTACCGGGCGGTGGCGGAGAAGGGAGGCGGCTTCCTGCTGCTGGCCCAGATGCCGGACCCGCAGCCGGGGTGGGCCCAACAGTATGACCGGGACATGCATCCGGCCTGGGCCCGCCGCTTCGAGCCGCCGGCGGTCACCGGGGGAGAATCCCAGGGCGTCATGAAGATGCTGCTGGTGCTGTACCGCGAGACCGGCGACAAGAAGTGGCTGGAGCCGCTGCCTCGGGCGCTGGCCTACTACCAGAAGTCGCTGCTGCCGCCGGTGAGCGGGACGCCATCGGAGATGCGGCGGCGGGCGTGTCCGGGCCAGACGCCCTGCCTGGCGCGCTTTATGGAGTTCCGGACCAACCGGCCGCTGTACATCACCAAGGGGACGCGGGTGAGCGCGCTGAAGGGGCCCGCGACGGTCGTCGACGGCTACCAGGTGAGCTACGACGATGGGAGCGTCATCACGCACTATGCGGTGCTGGTGAGCGGGGCGTGGGTGGCGCCCCTGGTGGAGGAATTCGAGCAGGTGCGGAAGGCCGACCCGGCGTCGCTGCGGCGGCCGGACCGCCTGCACGGGCTCTCGCCGTGGGATGACCGGCCGCGCGCGGGGCGGGCCGCGGCGTCACCGGTGAGCGCGGTGGTGGCCGCTCTCGATGCTCGCGGGGCGTGGGTGGAGGACGGCGTGATCGGGAAGGCCGATCGCCTGGTGTCGGTGTTCGCGGCCAAAGAGATGGTATTGACAG
>JBGOUV010000185.1:0-12946 GCA_041477815.1 Terriglobia bacterium
CTTGCGGAGATCGCCTTCCACGCCGCCCTGCTCCTCGATCACCTTGCTGATGCTCCGGACGTCGTCTTCGGACAGATCCATGATGCGGATGTCGGGGCTGACCCCGGCCGCCTTCAGAATCGTGTTCGAGCGGAAGCGCCCGATGCCGTAGATGTAGGTGAGCCCGATTTCCGCCCGCTTCTGCGGGGGTAAGTCCACGCCTGCGAGACGCGCCATAGAATTCTCCTTATCCCTGCCGCTGCTTGTGCTTGGGGTTCACGCAAATCACCCGCACCACGCCGCGGCGCCGGATTACTTTGCACTTATTGCAGATCTTCTTTACCGATGCCCGCACTTTCATATCTTGGCCACCACGCGGCCCCGGCCGAAATCCAGGGGCGATAACTCCACCTCCACCTGGTCGCCCGGCAGGAGCCGCAAAAAGTCCTTTTTGTGCCGCGCCGAAACGTGCGCCACAACGCGGCTCGAATCTTCCAGCTTCACCCGGTAAAGGGCATGGGGCAGCGGCTCCACCACCGTCGCCCTGCGCCGCACCGGCTCTTTCTCTTTCATCTCGCTACTGCTTTCTCTTTTCACTGGCCACTGACCACTGTTTCATGGCTGCGTCAGGATCCACGGGCCGTTGTCGGTGACCGCCACGCAGTGCTCGAAATGCGCCGCGCGGCTGCCGTCCTTGGTTACCGCCGTCCAGTGGTCCTCCAGTACCCGCGTATCCGGCCGGCCGGCGCAGACCATCGGCTCGATGGCCAGCACCATCCCCTCCTTCAACCGCGGATTCGCCGTGCGCGAGTCGATGAAGTTGGGCACCTGCGGATCCTCGTGCAGCTTGGTCCCGATCCCGTGCCCCACAAACTCCCGCACCACCGTAAAACCGTTTGACTCCACGTGCTGCTGCACCGCCCCGCTGATGTCGAACAGCCGGTTGCCGTTCTTCACCCGCGCCACCCCCAGGTCCAGCGCCTCCTGCGTCACCCGCATCAGCCGCTGTGTCGCTTCGTCGATATGGCCCACCGGCACCGTGGTGGCCGAATCGCCGAAGTAGCCGTTCAGACATACCCCGGTATCGATCTTCACGATGTCGCCCTCGCGCAGCAGGCGCTTGGTGGACGGCAGCCCGTGGATAATCTCGCTGTTGATGCTGGTGCACAGCACAAATTTGTATTGTCGGCCCGCCGCCGGCACGTAATAGTTCTTGAACGCCGGCCGCGCCGCGGCGTCGGCCATCATTTTCTCCGCCGCCTTCTCCAGGTCGTAGGTGGTGGCTCCGGGCGTGACCAGTTTCTTCAGCTCCTCCAATATTCGCCAGACCAATAGACCGGACTTGCGCATTTTCTCCAGTTCGGTCGGTGTTTTGCGAATGATCATGCCGCATCCAGAATCCGGGTCAGCTCGGCGGTGATCTCATCGGTGCCGCGCGACCCGTTCACCTCGTGAATCTGCTGTCCGCGCCCGCGAAAATATTCCAGCACCGGCCGCGTCTCCTTCTCATACGCCTGCACGCGCTCGCGGATCACTTCTTCCCGATCGTCCAGGCGGATCTGCAGCGCCGCGCCCTCGTTGTCACAAACATTGTCTACCCGGGGCGGCCTGGCGAAAATGTTGTAAATAGTGCCGCAGGCGGGGCACAGCCGGCGGCCGGTGGTGCGCCGGGTAATTTCATTATAATCCACGGCCATGGTGATCACGATCATACGGGCGCCATTCCGGCTCAGCATTTGCTCCAGGGCCTGCGCCTGAGGGCGTGTCCGGGGATAGCCATCCAGCACGAACCCGCGGAGGCAGTCCGGCGCCTGCAGCCGGGCCTCCACCATCTGGTTCACCCACTCATCCGGCACCAGGCTTCCCATCGCCATAATGGCCTTGGCCTGCTGGCCCATCGGGGTGGAGCTTTCCACCTGGTGGCGGATCATGTCGCCGGTCGAAATGTGAGGAATTCCCATGCGCTTCCCGATCCTGCGGGCCTGCGTTCCTTTCCCCGCTCCCGGGGGCCCGAAGAGAATGACCGCTCCCACCGGCCTGTCCATTAGAACCCGGAGCGCCTTCCGCGAATTCTCCCCGCTTTCGGAGCGAATCCGTCGTAATGACGCATAATTAACTGCGCCTCAATCTGGTTGACGGTGTCCATGGCCACTCCCACCACGATCAGCAGGGAGGTGCCGCCAAAGTAAAACGTTACGTTCAAGCCTTCCAGAATCCAGCGCGGGAAGGCGTGGTCGAAAAACAAACCCAAGGCTCCGGGCAAATGGTGCAACCGGATCCCGGCGATCAAAAAGTCCGGAATAATCGACAACAACGCCAGGTACATGCCTCCCACCAGCGTGATCTTGGTGAGGATCTCGTTCATGT
Source organism: Terriglobia bacterium (assembly GCA_041477815.1). Taxonomy (GTDB): domain Bacteria; phylum Acidobacteriota; class Terriglobia; order Bryobacterales; family JACQDG01; genus JBGOUV01. Next base: position 2,347 of record JBGOUV010000185.1, read on the forward strand.
GCTCGGCCGTGCGGCGTCCCGGCCGGATACCCGGTATAAACCCGCCGTACTTGCGCATGTTGTCGGCCACCTCGGTCGGGTTAAAGATGATCGACACGTAAAAGAAGGCAAAAAATACAATCCCGGTCACGTAAAGCAGGATGTACAGGGGCTCGCCGTAACTGATGGCCCGCAACAGACTGCTCAGGTAGCGGTTCTCGCGCACCCAATCCACCGCCCCCAGGGTCTGGGGGAAGGTGAGGATAGAGCTGGCGAAGATGACCGGAATCACGCCGCCGGCGTTGACCTTCAGGGGCAGGTGGGTCGACTGGCCGCCCATCAGCCGCCGTCCGACCATGCGCTTGGCATATTGCACGGGGATCCGGCGCTCGCCTCGCTCCACCAGCACGACGAAGGCCACCACCAGCACCATTACCACGACCAACACGACCAGGGTCAGCGGACCCCACTGCCGGGTCACGAACACGTTGGTGTAGAGGTTGGCGATGGCGTTGGGCAGGTTGATCACGATGCCGGCAAAGATGATCAGCGACATGCCGTTGCCGACCCCCCGCTCGGTAATCTGCTCGCCCAGCCACATGATGAACGCGGTTCCGGTGGTCAGGGTGATCATGGTCATCACGATGAACCGCCAGCTCGGATCCAGGACGAAGCTGCCCTCGCTCTTCATCAGCGCCGCCGAGATCCCAAACGACTGCACCGCGCTCAGGCCCACGGTCAGGTAGCGCGTCCATTGCGTGATCTTACGCCGCCCCAGCTCCCCTTCCTTCTGGAGCTTCTCCAGGGTAGGGACCACCACGGTCAGGAGCTGCAGGATGATCGACGCCGTGATGTAGGGCATGATGCCCAGGGCGAAGATGGTGAGCCGCCGGAACTGGCCGCCCGAGAACAGGTCCATGAAGCCGAAGAACGTTCCGGCATTCTTCTGGAAGAAGCTCTCCAGGGCCTTGGTGTCGATGCCCGGCGTGGGGATGTGGCTGCCGATGCGATAGACCGCCAGTAAGCCCAGCGTGAACAGCAGGCGCTTGCGGAGATCCGGGATCCGGAATACGTTGGCGATGGTTTCGAGCAGCTTCATCCAATTACTTCGGCCTTGCCGCCTCCGGCCGCAATCTTTTCGGCTGCGCTCTTGGAAAATTTGTGGGCCCGTACGCTGATGGCCCGGGTCAGTTCGCCCTGGCCCAGGACCTTCAACCCGGCGCCCAGCTTCTTGACCACGCCCAGCTCCACCAGCCGCTCGGGGCTGAACTCCGCGCCTTCCAGCTTGTTGAGCCGCTCCAGGTTCACCAGCGCGTACTCCTTGCGGAAGATGTTGGTGAACCCGCGCTTGGGCATCCGGCGGTGGAGCGGCATCTGGCCGCCCTCAAACCCGCGCTTCTGGCCGAAGCCGCTGACCGCGCGCTGGCCCTTGTGGCCGCGCGTGGACGTCTTGCCGTGTCCCGACCCCATGCCGCGCCCCACCCGCTTGCGCTCCCGCTTCTGTCCGGCCGGCGGCCGCAGCGAACTGAGATTCATGACACCACCTCCACCAGGTGCGGGATCTTATTCACCATCCCCCGAATCGAGGGCGTGTCCGGCCGCACTACTACCTGGTTCAGCTTGCGAAACCCGAGTCCCTTCACCACCCGCTTGAGCTTCTCGGGACACCCGATGGGGCTGCGTTTGAGTCGGATCTTAATGGTTGCTTCAGCCATGGCGCTCACATTTTGTCGACGTCGACGCCCCGCAGCAGCGCCACATCGGCCTTGTTCCGAAGCTGCAGGAGAGCGTCGAAGGTGGCCTTGACCACGTTGTGCGGGTTGGTCGTGCCGATCGATTTCGTCAGTACGTTGGGGATGCCGGCCGCCTGGATCACCGCCCGCACCGGTCCGCCGGCAATGATGCCGGTGCCTTCTTTGGCCGGCTTGAGCAGCACCAAGCCGCTCCCGAACCGTCCCAGCACGCGGTGCGGAATCGTGGTCGCCAGCGTGTTGACCTTGACCAGGTTCTTCTTCGCCGCTTCAATTCCTTTGCGAATCGCCGAAGGCACCTCTTTCGCCTTCCCGCTGCCGTACCCGACCACCTTCTGGTCCGGGTCCCCGACCACCACCAGCGCCGAGAAGCTCAGGTTCTTACCGCCCTTGACCACCTTGGTTACCCGGTTGATGGAAACGACCTGGTCTTTCAGGTTCAGGTTGGCGGGATCGATGAGTTTTACTTTCACAGGCATAGGGTGCTAGAACTCCAATCCACCTTCGCGAGCCGCCTCGGCCAGGGCCTTGACGCGCCCATGGTAGAGGTAACCCCCGCGGTCGAACACAACCTTGGTTGCGCCGGCCTCTTTGGCCCGCTGGGCCACCAGCTTGCCCACTTCCTTGGCTCCGGCCAGGTTTCCGCCCGACTTCACGGGAGAGCCCTTCTCGGCCGAGCTGGCCGACGCCAGCGTCCGTCCGCTGCGGTCGTCGATCACCTGCGCGTAGATGTGCTGCAGCGAGCGATAGATGCTCAACCGGGGCCGCTCCGGCGTCCCGCGCAGCCGCTTCCGGATCCGCACGTGGATCCGCTTCCGCAAATCGTTTCTGGAAACCTGGCGAATCATAATTACTTGGCTCCCGTTTTCCCAACCTTCTTCTTCAACAGCTCGCCCATGTAGCGGACGCCCTTGTTCTTGTAAGGATCGGGCGGGCGCAGCGAGCGGATATTGGCCGCCGTCTGCCCCACCAGCGACCGGTCCGGCCCCGACACCACGATGTGGGTCTGCTTGTCCACGGTGATGTTGACGCTGTCCGGCATGAGCACTTCGATGGGGTGGGAGTAGCCCAGCACAAACGTCGCCACCCGGCCGGTGACGCTGGCCCGGTAGCCGATCCCGACGATGTCCAGCTCCTTGGTAAAGCCGGTGCTGACGCCGGCGACGGCGTTGGCCACCAGGCTTCGGGCGAGGCCATGCAGGTGCGCGTCTTCCTCCCGGTCCCGGACGGCCACGAGCTGCGCGTCCCGCTGTTCGATGCGGATGCCGGCCGGTACCGGAATCCGGAGTTTTCCCTTGGGGCCCTCCGTCTCCACGGCTCCGTCCGCGATCCTGATTTTCACCCCTTTGGGGATGTCGATGGGTTTTCTGCCGACTCGTGACATATGCTTTCTACCAGACTTCGCAAAGGATCTCGCCGCCCACGCGCTCGCGATAGGCGGTGCGGCCGGTCATGACCCCGCGCGGCGTGGTCAGGATATTGATGCCCATCCCGCCCAGCACCCGGGGGATCTCCTTCTGGCCGACATACACCCGGCGTCCCGGCCGCGAGATCCGGGCGAGCCGCGAGATCACCGGCTGGCTGTCCGGACCGTACTTCAAATAGATCTTGATGGTCCGTTTCCCTTCCTCATCGGCGACCTTGTAGTTGGCGATGAAGCCCTCTTCCTTCAGAATGCGGGCAATCTCCGCCTTCAGCTTCGATGCCGGCACATCCACCTTGGGGTGCCGCGCCTCCAGCGCGTTACGCACGCGCGTGAGCATGTCCGCGATCGGATCCGTAATATTCATAAGAACCTCAGCTCTTAGCTGTTAGCTATTAGCTATCAGCAACCCGGCTTGCTAATAACTAATGGCTAACAGCTAACAGCTTCTTGTCTACCAACTGCTCTTCACCACTCCCGGGATCTCTCCCTGCAACGCCAGCTTGCGGAAACACAGCCGGCACAACTTGAACTTCCCCAAATACCCGCGGGGCCGCCCGCACAGCTTGCAGCGGTTGCGCAGCCGGATCTTAAACTTCGGCTTCTTCAACTCTTTCGCGATCTTGGCGGTAGTGGCCATCTAATCTCCTCTAAGCCGGCTCGCTGCTAGCTAATAGCTAACAGCTTTTTAGCTTCTGAACGGCATCCCCATCAGTTTCAGCAGCGCCTGACCCTCGGCGTCGGACCGGGCGGTGGTGCTGATGGTCACGTTCATGCCCTTGGTCTTATCTACCTTCGCGTAGTCGATCTCCGGAAAGATCAACTGGTCGCGCAGGCCCAGGGTGTAGTTGCCGCGCCCGTCGAACGATTTGGCCGAGATGCCCCGGAAGTCGCGCACGCGCGGCAGAGCGATGTTCACGAGGCGATCGAAAAACTCGTACATGCGCTCGCCCCGCATGGTCACCGAGCAGCCGATAGGCATCCCCTGGCGCAGCTTGAAGGCCGAGATCGACTTCTTGGCCTTGTTAACGATGGGCTTCTGGCCGGTGATCTGGCCCAGCTCCGCGACCGCCGCATCCATCAGGCGGGCGTTCTGCGTCGCCTCGCCCAGGCCGATGTTCACCGTGATCTTGGCCAGGCGCGGGACCGCCATGGGGCTCCCGTAGCCAAACTGCTGCAACAGCGCCGGGGCCACGTTCTTCGAGTAGTGTTCTTTCAGTCGTGCGGCCATATCTATTTCCTGTCGAGGGTGGTGCCGCACTTGCGGCAGACCCGGGTCTTGCGTCCGTCCGGACTGGTGTGGTGGGCGATGCGCACCGGGCCGCAGCCCGGGCAGACAATCATGACGTTGGAGATCGCGATGGGACCCTCGCGCTCGGCGATGCCCCCTTTAATCTGCTTGGCCGGATTCCGCCGCGTGTGCTTCTTGAGCATCATCACGTGCTCCACCAGCAGTTTGCCCTTGACCCGATCCACCGCCAGCACGCGTCCCTGCTTGCCCTGGTCCCGCCCGGCGATCACCTTCACCGTGTCGTTCTTCTGGATCTCGATGCGCGCCATTACAGCACCTCCGGGGCCAGCGATACGATCTTCATAAATTTCTTGTCGCGCAGCTCGCGCGCCACCGGTCCGAACACGCGCGTTCCCACCGGCTCGCCGACTTCGTTGATCAGCACGGCGGCATTGGAGTCGAACCGGATATACGTGCCGTCCCGGCGGCGCGTTTCCTTGCGCGTTCGCACGATCACGGCCCTTACCACGGTGCCCTTCTTGATACTCGAATCGGGCGCCGCTTCCTTAACGCTGGCCGTGACCACGTCGCCCAGGCCCGCCCACAGCCCGACGTCGCCCCCGCGGGGCAGGATACACGCCAGCTTCTTGGCGCCGGAGTTGTCGGCCACCTCCAGCCGTGTGCGCATTCCGACCATGTCATTGCACCTCGCTCGGCTCGACCTTCACCTGGGCCGCCCGCCAGATTACTTCCGCCAGACGCCAGCGCTTCAACCGGCTCATAGGCCGGGTTTCTACGATCCGCACCCGGTCCCCCGGCCGCGCCTCGCTCTTCTCGTCGTGGGCGTAGAACTTCTTCCGCTTGGTGATCACCCGCCGGTAGAGGCCGTGCGGGACCCGCCGGCTCACCTCCACCACGATCGTCTTGGCCATCTTGGACGACACTACCTGTCCCACCTTCTCCGCTCGGTTTCTCTTCTCGATTTCAGCCATTCTTCTTCACCGCCAACTCGCGCTGGCGCCGGATGGTAAGGATGCGCGCGCGGTCCTTCCTCAACTCGTGATACCGCTTCAGCCCGTCGACCTGCCCCATCGACATCTGGAACTTCAGCCGGAAGAGCTTCTCTTCCGTTTCCGTAAGCTGCTGGGTCATTTCGCGGTCGTCCAGCTCCGCAATCTTGTGTGCCTTCATGCCACAGCCTCCAACTGCCGGGAGACGAACTTGGTGGGGATGGGGAGCTTGGTGGCGGCCAGCTTCATGGCCTCGCGGGCGGTGGCCTCGCTGACCCCCTCCATCTCGAACAGCACCTTGCCCGGCCGCACCACCGCTACCCACTGCTCTGGAGCGCCCTTGCCTTTGCCCATACGGGTTTCGGCCGGCTTCTTGGTGATGGGTTTGTCCGGAAACAACCGGATCCAGACCTTGCCGCCCCGCTTGATGGACCGGGTCATGGCCACGCGGGCGGCTTCGATCTGCCGGTCGGTGATCCAGGCCGTCTCCAGGGCCTTCAATCCGAAATCGCCAAACGACAGATCGGAGCCCCGCCAAGCCTTGCCCTTGCGGCGCCCGCGCTGCTGCTTGCGGTACTTCACCTTCTTGGGCATCATCATGGCTACTTGGTCTCCCCTTCGGAAGTCGGAGCCACCGGCGGAGCCACTGGCTCACCGGCCGCTTCGGTCTTGGACGCGAGCGGCGGCGTCACCGGACGCGGCCCGCCCACCACCTCGGGCTCCGCTTCCACCGGCGCAGCCACTGGCGCGGCCACGTGAGGCGCCACCGGCGCCGCCGGCGCGACCGGCTTGGGCCGCTCGCGCGGCGGACCCTGGCGCGACGCCGCCCGTTCCGCCGCCTCGCGACGACGCGCCGGCAGCGGCTCGGCGCTCAGGCTTCCCAGCGGCGCCTGCTTGCCTTTACCTTGCAGAATCTCTCCCCGATAAACCCAGGTCTTCACCCCGATCACGCCGTAAGTCGTGTAGGCCTCGGCCCCGCCGTAGTCGATATCGGCCCGCAGCGTGTGCAGCGGCAGCCGCCCCTGCAGGTACCACTCCGACCGCGCAATCTCGGCCCCGTTCAACCGGCCGGCCACGCGGATCTTGATTCCCAGGCACCCGAACCGCAACGCCGAATCCACCGCCTTGCGCATGGCGCGGCGGAAAGCCACGCGCTTCTCAAGCTGCAGCGCTACACTCTCGCTCACCAGTTGCGCGTCCAGCTCGGGACGATGCACTTCCTGGATGTCGATGAAGACTTCGCGGTTGGTCCGCTGATGCAGCTCCGCCTTGAGCTTCTCGATCTCCGCGCCCTTGCGCCCGATGATGATCCCGGGCCGCGCCGTGCGGATGGTGATGCGCAGCTTATTGCCGGGCCGGTCCACCTCGACCGAGCTGATACCCGCGGCTTTCAGGCGCTCCTTCAGCACCGACTTCAGCTTCAGGTCTTCATGCAACAGCTCCGCGTAGCCCTGCTTGGCAAACCACCGCGACTTCCACGTTTTGTTGTATCCCAACCGGAATCCGTAGGGATGTACTTTCTGCCCCATAAGCCTCCGCTATTCGTCGCTTACCTCGACCACGATGTGGGACTGGCGCCGCTGGTAGCGGTACGCTCGGCCCATCGGCGCCGGACGCACCCGCTTGGTCCGCGGGCCCTCGTTCACAAACGCCCGCTTGACGTAGAGCTTGTCGACGTCCACATCGGTGGCCTTCTGCTCGGCGTTGTTGATCGCCGACCGCAGCACCTTCTCCACCTGCGGCGCCACCCGCTTGTTGGTGGCCTGCAACAGGTTGATGGCGTCGCCGCAGCGCCGGCCGCGGATCAAGTCCACCACCAGCCGCGCCTTCTGCGGTGATACCCGCACGTATTTCATTTCGGCCCGTGTCTGCATGTGTCTATCGCCTCAGTCGCCTCATGCCGCCGGCGCCGCCGTCTTGGTGGTGGTGGCCGCCTTCGCCGAGTGGCCCTTGAAGATCCGCGTCGGCGAAAACTCGCCCAGCTTGTGTCCCACCATGTTCTCGGTCACGAACACCGGGATGAACTTCTTGCCGTTATGCACAGCGATGGTATGTCCCACCCATTCCGGCAGGATGGTCGAGCGCCGCGACCAGGTCTTGATAACTTTCTTCTCGTTGCGCTGATTCAACGCCACCAGCTTGACCACCAGGTGCTGATCCGAGAACGGCCCTTTTCTAGTTGAACGCCCCATCGATTCTTTCCTCTACTTCCCTCTGCGCTGCACGATCCACTTATCCGTCCGCGGGTTGTTGCGGGTCTTGTAACCGCGCGTCGGCTGACCCCAGGGGGTCACCGGATGGCGTCCGCCGGAGGTCTTGCCCTCGCCGCCGCCGTGCGGATGATCCACCGGATTCATGGAGACGCCGCGGTTGTGCGGCCGGCGTCCCAACCATCGGGACCGGCCCGCCTTGCCCTTGCTCGCGTTCTCGTGATCCACGTTGCCCACCTGGCCGATGGTGGCCAGACAGTCGCCGTGGACTTTGCGCGTCTCGCCCGAGGGCAGCTTCAACAGCGCCATCTCGCCCTCTTTCGAGATCAGCCGCACCTGCGCCCCGGCCGACCGCGCCATCTGCCCGCCCTTGCCCGGACGCAACTCCACGTTATGCACCACGGTTCCGGGCGGGATATTCTTCAGCGGCAGCGCGTTGCCCACCAGAATGTCCGCCTGCGGGCCCGACATCACCTTCATCCCGACCTTCAAATCCGCCGGGTGCAGGATGTACCTCTTCTCGCCGTCGGCATAATGCAGCAGGGCCAGCCAGGCCGAACGGCAGGGGTCGTACTCGACCGCCGCAACCGTGGCCGGCACCCCGAACTTCTCGCGCTTGAAGTCGACGATCCGGTAGGCCTGCTTGTGCCCGCCGCCCCGAAACCAGCTCGTCAAGTGACCCTTGTTGTCCCGCCCGCCGGTCCGGTTCTTCTTGGTGACCAGCGCCTTCTCCGGCCGCTGCTTGGTGATCTGCTCGCGCGACACGACGGTCTGAAACCGCCGCGTCGGGGTAGTGGGTCGATATGTCTTAATCGGCATCGTTTTGCTCCGTCTGGCCACTGACCACTGGCCACTGGCCACTGCCTTTACACCTGCGCGTACTCGACCATCTTTTCGCCGTCTTTCAGCTTCACGTACGCCTTCTTCCAATCCGACCGGTACCCCGCCCAGCGCCGCTGCCGGCGCAGCTTGCCCACAAAGTTGGCGGTCCGGACGTTTTCCACCTTCACCTTGAAGATCGCCTCCACCGCGCTCTTGATGTCGGTCTTGGTGGCGTCCGGCCGCACGCGGAAGCACAGGGTCGCCTGGTCTTCCTTGCGCAGGGTGCTCTTCTCGGTGATGACCGGTCCCTGGATGACCTCGTACTTGTTCATCGCAACGCCTCCGACAGCTTCTCGGCCGTACTCTGGGACAGGATCACCCGCTCGTGCTCCAGCAACAGGTAGGGATGCACCTCGCGGCTGACCACCAGCGTTACCTTCGGGAGATTGCGCGACGACCGGACCAGGTTCTCGTTCTCGCCGTTCTCGACCAGCAGGACGCTCCTTTTCGCGCCCAGCTTGTCGAGCGTCAGGCGGAATTCCTTGGTCTTGGCCGAGCCCAGCTCGAAGCCCTGGACCACCGTCATCTCGCCGTCCCGCAGCTTCGCGCTCAACGCCGACCGCAGCGCGCCGAGCAGCATCTTCTTCGGCAGATGGTAGCTGTAGTCCCGAGGCACCGGCCCGTGGGCCGTTCCGCCGTGCCGCCACAGCGGCGACCGGATGGAGCCCATGCGCGCCCGTCCCGTGCCATCTGCTTCCACAATTTCTTGCCCGACCCGGCGACGCTGCCGCGCTCTTTGGTCTTATGCGTCCCGGCGCGGCGGCCGGCCTGGAAATGCCGTACCGCTTCGTAGAGCAGATCCTCGTTGATGGGGGCGGCAAACACCTCGTTGGCCAGTTCCACCTGCCCCACCACCTCGTTCTCCAGGTTGACTACATCCAGCTTCGGCATAAACTTATCCCCTGGCGTGCGGACGTCCGGGATGTTTCGCCCGGCGGACCACCACGTAGCCGCCGTTCGGTCCGGGCACCGCTCCCTTCACCAGCATCAGGTTCTCCTCGGCGTGCACCTCGACTACTTCGAGGTTGCGCACGGTCACGCGGGCATGACCCATGTGGCCGGCCATGCGCATTCCCTTAAACACCCGCGACGGGTAGGAGCTCGATCCGATCGAGCCCGGCGCGCGGTGGAACATCGATCCGTGCGAGGCCGCGCCGCCCCGGAAGTGGTGCCGCTTGATCACGCTGGCGAAACCTTTTCCTTTGCTGACCCCGATCACGTCCACCTTCTCGTTGATCTGGAATTCCTCGGCCAGCACGCGGTCCGCCGCCTTCAGATCGGCGCCCAGTCCCCTCTCGATGGACAGCTCGCGGAAAAACTTCACGCCCTCCGCGCCCGCCTTCTTGAGGTGGCCGGTCGTGGGCTTGTTGATCCGCGCCGGCTTGACAAACTCCACCAGGCCCAGTTGTACGGCCTCGTAGCCGTCGGTGGGCACCGTCTTGCGCTGCACCACCACGCAAGGCCCCACCTGCAGCACCGTCACCGGCACCACCTTCCCGTCGGACCGGAAGATCTGGGTCATTCCCACTTTCTTGCCTAAGATTCCTGGCGACATAGCTTTCTCACGTACGGCTCACTACCCAACTGGCCACTGGCCACTGCCTCACTTGTGTTCCTTGCCGAATGCCTTGATCTCCACGTCCACGCCCGCCGGCAAGTCGAGCTTCATGAGGGCGTCGACCGTCTGCTGCGTCGGCTCCAGTATGTCGAGCAGGCGCTTATGGGTGCGGATCTCGAATTGCTCGCGGGACTTCTTGTCGCTGTGCGGCGACCGCAGCACGGTGTACTTGTTCTTCACCGTGGGCAGCGGGATCGGTCCGGCTACGCTGGCGCCCGTGCGCTTGGCCGTCTCCACAATCTCGCTGGTTGACTGGTCCAGCACGCGGTAATCGTAAGCCTTCAGCCGAATCCTGATCCGTTCCCTCATGATGGATTACTCCAGAATCTCCGTAACCGTTCCGGCGCCCACCGTACGGCCGCCCTCCCGGATCGCAAACCGCAAACCTTTCTCCATCGCCACCGGCGTGATCAGGTCGATCTCCAGGCTCACGTTGTCGCCCGGCATCACCATCTCGGTGCCCTCCGGCAGCTTCGCCACCCCCGTCACGTCCGTC
>JBGOUV010000093.1:0-18369 GCA_041477815.1 Terriglobia bacterium
ACTATGTACCGGAGACGGTGGCCGCCGGGCACGCCGCCGCCCTGGTCGAGTACACCGTTCGCTACGCGGCCGCGCTCGAGGACGGCAACGTGTTCGGCGTCCAGTTTCACCCCGAGAAATCCGGCCCGCTGGGCCAGCAGGTGGTGAAGAACTTTGTTGGCTAAGCGCATCATTCCCTGCCTCGACGTCAAGAACGGACGCGTGGTGAAGGGCATCCACTTTGTCGAGCTGCGCGACGCCGGCGACCCGGTGGAGCTGGCCGACGCCTACAACCAGGCCGGCGCCGATGAGCTGGTGTTCCTCGATATCACCGCCTCCAGCGACCGGCGCGACATCCTGATCGATGTCGTCGAGCGGACGGCGCGAAAGGTCTTCATCCCGCTGGCCGTCGGCGGCGGGGTCCGCGGCGTGGCCGACGCCCGGCGGATCCTGCTGGCGGGGGCGGACAAGGTTTCGGTGAACACGGCGGCGGTCGAGCGGACCGAGCTGATCACCGAGCTATCGAACGAGTTCGGGGCCCAGGCGGTGGTCCTGGCCATCGACGCCCGCCGCCGAAGTCCGGGCAACTGGAACGTCATCACCTACGGCGGCCGCAAGGATACCGGCCTCGACGTCCTCGAGTGGGCCCGCCGGGGCGAGCAGCTCGGCGCCGGCGAGATCCTGCTCACTTCCATGGACTGCGACGGTACCCAGGCCGGCTTCGACTGCGAGCTGACCCGGGCGGTCTCGCGCGCCACCACGATCCCGGTCATCGCCAGCGGCGGCGGCGGCCATCCCGACGACTTCGTCCGGGTGCTGCAGGAAGGGGAGGCCGACGCCGCCCTCGCCGCCTCCATCTTCCACTACGGGACCTATACCATCGGCGGGCTGAAGGAGCACCTGGCCCGGCACGGCATCCCGGTGAGGCGGCCGGCGTGATCATTCCCTGCATCGATCTGATGAATGGCAAGGTCGTCCAGTTACGCCAGGGGCGCGAGAAGGCCCTGGAGGCCGACCCGCCGCTGGTGATGCTCCAGAAGTTCCGGGCCTTCGGCGAGATCCAGGTGATCGATCTCGACGCCGCCCTCGACCAGGGCTCGAACGACGCCATTGTCCAGGAGCTGGCCCAGCGGGCGATCCTGCGGGTGGGAGGCGGCGTGCGGACGGTCGAACGGGCCCTGGACCTGCTCGACAACGGCGTCTACCGCGTCATTATCGGGACGGCGGCGTTCACCCCGGAGGGAATCAACCGGCCCTTCCTGGAGTCCTTGCCGGCCGAGCGCCTCCTGATCGCCCTGGACTCGAAGGGCGGCCGCATCGTCACCCGCGGCTGGCGCGAGGCGACACCGTTCTCCGCCGAAGAGATCCTGTCGGAGCTGGAGCCCTACTGCGCCGGCTTCCTCTGCACCTACGTGGACAAGGAGGGCATGCTCCAGGGAACCGATCTCGACTGGTTCCGGCGGCTGCGGGCGGCGACGGGGCACGAGCTCACCGCCGCCGGCGGTATCACGACTCTCGAAGAGGTACGGGCCCTAACAGAGATGGACATCCACGCCGCCCTGGGGATGGCGGTCTATACCGGACTGCTGTCACTCGACGTCCTCGCCGCCCTCAACGCCGGGTCGCGCTGAGAGAAGAGTTTCCAGGTGTTGCCGGGTGACGGTCTGAGGGCGGCCGGACTCCTGGACCGGGGTCAGGACAAACTGCTCCACCCCGGCCAGGGAGCTGTCAAAGCGGACCTGTGCCGCCCCCGCCGGCGCGGGAATCTTCAAAACCCCGTGCTCGTTAATCAGGCACGCGCCCGCGTCCGCGCTGGTGAACCCGACACGTCTCCGGCTCCGGATAGCGTACCGGCGTAAATCCTGCAAGGTCATGCCGCTTAATTAACCAATTCAGTTATCCCAGGCGTTGTGGGTGCTGTGCAGATCCTGACAGCGGAGACAGTAATTGGCCCACGGCACCGCTTCCAGCCGCTTGGCGGAGATCGGCGTGTCGCAATCCTGGCAGACGCCGTAGCTCTGGTCCGAGATCCGGATCAGGGCATCCTTGATTTGGCGCAGCAGGCTCATGTCCAGGCTGTTGCGATTCAGGAAGATCCATTCCTCGTGGCTCTGGATCGACAGATCGGCAACATCCACCGGCTCTTCACGGCGCGCCACAATGGTGGCCGCCGCCGGCGTGGACATGTTCCGGCGAAGCTCTACGGCTTTGTTCTCCAGCATGTGCTTGTAGTGCCCGAACTGGGCTTTGGTTAGGGGCTTGTTGGTGATCGTCTTTGCCATAAAGTGCCTCCGGAACTTCCTACGTCCTACGTCCGTTCTCTCATCGTCCCTCTGGACTAAGAGAATTAGATTCCTCTCCACTCCTCTGGTTCCATCTATCTTTACGTGCCTTAGGCGCACTTGGTTTCGCAAACCGGCGAAATCACTTGCCAAGAGATTCCAGTCCGTGACCAGGACCAGAACACGTGTAACAACAAAAAGTCTCTCAGGCTTGCTGGTGACTACCGCACACGACCCTCGGCCGACCAGAGCCTTTCGACCGATGATTGCGAAATTATACGCCCTCCAGCCGGGATTAGCAAGAACTTTTTGAAGAAGGCTTCCGGCGGGTGGTCCGTGGTATACTGGCCGGTCTGGAAGGAGACCCTATGGCCGCGGAAACCGCAGCTGCCCCGCCTCAGGAAACGGCACAACCCACTAAGAATCTTATACTTACGCTGTCAGACGGGACCAAGGTGAAACGTCGCGTCCCGCGCCAGCGGGCCTGCAACGAGCCCGGCGAAAAGGGCAAGATCTGTGCCGGCCATCTCAAGCGGTGGTACGCTTTCGGCGAAGAAGTCCGGGAGAAGTTGGGCGCCGGGGCGGACGAAGTCTACCGCTGCGAACACTGCCATACCCTGTACCTGCCCGCCGACGGAGAAGAGCCTCGCACGGGAACCTTGTCCTGGTGAGACGGCCGCTCCGGCCTCCGACAGGCGCCGGAAACCGGAGCAACCCGAATCCGCCTGGGACTCATCGGATCGGACGACGGCCTTGCCGAATTCCTGGTGAGGTCCGCGTCCAGTTGTCCATCACCACGAACGGCGGAAAGAACCGGAATCCTGACCCGAGGGAGGGAAAAATCCCTCTGCTGTACCCAGCAGACCGTTGTGCCAGGCATTGCAACGAAAAACACGGGCTCCCGCAAGCACGTTGTTCTCTCACCTGACACCGCGTTCTCCTGCCGAATACAGCAGAGGGCAGGTTTGAAGAGGTGTTGTCTAGCACCAATTCGTTTAGGGAGTGAGCAAACTGGAGGCCATCTTGGCAGAGGCTGCAAGTGATTGAAAAATAATGCTTGACGGGGCAGTCACCGAGACCGTGGTGTGTCAGGTGGACACAGGGCTGGGACGCTGTGCTAGCCTTCCTGGTATGCGTCTGGTGGTGCTGGCAGCCGCCCTGCTGCCGGTTGTAGCGGAGTGTGAGCAGAGTTATCGGGTCTACACCGAACATCCGCGGCTGTGGCTGAACGCGCGACGACTGCGGCTGGTGAAGCGGGAGCGGGAGCGGGATACGGTCCGATGGCAGCAGTTGCAGTTGGTGTCCCAAGGAAAAGAGCGGCTGCCGGAGGAGCCCCTCGTGCGGGCCCTGGAGTACCAGGTGAGCGGAACGGAGACGCCGGGCAAGCAGGCCGTCGCCTGGGCCGTCGGACGAGCAGCTTTGGGGGGAACGCCGGACGCTGTGGAACTGCGGCTGCTGGCGGTGGTGCTGGACTGGTGCCATCCGGTATTCGGGGAGGAGGAACGGAAGCGGGTGGTGGAACGCATGGCCCGGGGCGTGGCGGCGCTGGCCTCGCAGCCGGGATTGCCGGTCTACGCCAGCCGGGTGCTGGCAGCCATCGCGCTGGCCGATGACTGGGACGGCTCAGAGCGGGCCCTGACCGAGGCGTTCGAGAAACGGTGGGAACCGGAGTTGCTGCCGGCACTGCGGGAGGGTCGCGGCCTGGAACGTCCGGGGGACCGGGTAGCGCTGCTGGAGCTGTGCCACGCCGCGCGCGACAACCTCAACCTCGACATTTGGAATCAGGCGCGGGCGTTTTTCCGGCAGTTTCCGGTCTACCTGCTGCTGGAGTATTATCCGGTCTCGCTGGAGGTGTCCGGACATCTGTTCCACCAGCCGGCCTACCCGATGTCGGAGAGGCCGGAGGATCCGGCGGTGCAGGGCGAGTTGGCCCGCCGCACGGAGCTGCTGACCGCTGCCTACGACACCAGCAGCAACGAGGCGCAATTCCTGCAAGGGTGGCTTACCCACGACACCTACCGGCTGCGGTCGGCGAACGGGGCGGTGTACGAATTCCTGTGGATGAATCCCTATCAGCCGGGGCTGAGTTACTACGCGGCGCCGCTGTACGTGCACGAGGGAGCAGGGGGAACGCTGCTGGCGCGGAGCAGTTGGGACGACGACGCGGCGTGGATTGGCTACCGGGGCGGTGAGTTGCAGTTGTTCGCCGACGGGGAGCGGAGCCTGGTGGGGACCGTACCGCCGGAGGGACCGATCGTGTTCCCGCGCCTGGCGGTGGCGCGGGTGGCGGGCGATGCGAGCTTCCGGGTGCGGGTGGCCGAGGGCGACGACGTGTTCGTGGTCGGACTCCAGGCGGGCAAGACCTACTGGGTCAAGACGGGGGAGAAGCGATCCGTCCCCGAGACCGCGGAACGGGGCGGTATTCTGCCGCTCAAGGTCGAGCCCGGCGAGGAGACGGCGTTCGAGATCAGGACGACCGACCCGAACCCGCCGCCAACGCTCGACCGGAAGTCGAAGGCAAAGAAGAAGTAGCCGCCAAGAACCCGATGGGCTTGCGTTTGGGAACGGGCGGCGCCGAGAGCCGGCGGATGGCTTGGAACACCGCCTGGAATCGCACGGCACAATCCTTTTCCAGCGTGGACACCTTGGCGGCCAGATCGCGATGCTCCGCCAGCATTACCCGGAGCCGCACGAAAGCCCGCATAATCGCGATGTTGACCTCGATGCTGCGCTCGCTGTTCAAGACGCTGGAGAGCATGGCCACGCCCTGCTCAGTAAACACCAGCGGCAGGTACCGTGGTCCGCCGCGGCCATCGTTTGAGGTCACAATTTGTGACCTCAAAGAACGGGACTCTGCGGCGTCCAACTGGAACATGAAGTCGGCAGGAAAGCGCTTGCGGTTGCGCCGGACTTGCTGATTGAGCTGCTTGGTGGTGACCCCATAAAGGGCGGCGAGATCGCTGTCCACCATGATTCTGTGCCTTCGTACCAGGAAGATCCGACGCTCCACGGCCGATGCCAGGGCCACGGAGGTGTCTTGCTTCTTCGGAGATCGAGGCTTTGCCATACATGGTAATAGTGCCCATATTTGCCGGAATATCGCAAGGGATTCAGGAAAGAAGTTTTGAGGTCACAAATTGTGACCTCAAACGCGCCTATCGGAGAAGATCTTCGAGTTGCAGGCGGGCGTCGGTCTTAGCGTCCCGGTACTTAACGATGACGGGGGTGTAGACGGAAAGATTCCACTCGCGGCCGATGCCGGCGGCGAAGGCGCGGCTGCCGGGGACCACGACAGCTTCCTCCGGGATGACCAGCGGCGAGTCCTCGCCGGCGCGGTGGATGACGCCGCGGACGACGTCGTAGACGGGCGTGGAACGAGTCAGGATGGTCCCGGCAGCGAGAACGGCGCGGCGGCGGACGAGGGCGCCTTCGTAGACGCCGCAGTTGCCACCTACCAGTACATCATCCTCGATTATGACGGGGAGCGCGCCGACCGGTTCCAGCACGCCGCCGACCTGGGCGGCGGCGCTGAGGTGGACGCGCTTGCCGATCTGGGCGCAACTTCCCACCAGCGCATGCGAGTCGACCATGGCGCCCTCGTCCACGTAGGCGCCGGCGTTGATGAACATGGGAGGCATGCAGGTGACGCCGCGACCTACGTAGCAGCCGTCCCGGATGGACGACCCGCCGGGGACGATGCGGACGCCGCTTGCCGCGTCGAACGCTCGCAGGGGGTAGGTGGCTTTGTCGAAGAAGGGCAGGCGTCCGACCGACATGTCGGCGATGGCCCCGATGCGGAAACCCAGCAGGATGCCTCGCTTTACCCAGGTGTTGACCTTCCAGCCGAGCGGGGAATCGGACGAGGGCTCGGCGGCGCGCACCTCTCCCCGGTTGAGGGCTTCCTTGAAAGCGGCGAAGGCCTCCTGATACTCCGGCCCATAGGTAGCGGCCGGAGTTTCGAACAGGCGGTCGATGGTCTCGGCGAGCATGGCCAGCGCCTAGGGCTTGCCGACGTTGGGCGGAAACTCGCCGGTGAGGGCCTCCAGAAACGCCACCAGGTCGTCGCGCTCGCGGCGGGTGAGTTTCTCCAGCGACTTGATGTCCTTATCGCGCCAGGGGTTGGAGTTGCCGCCGCCGACGTAAAGGTCGATCACGTCCTTGAGGGTATTGAGACTCCCGTCGTGCATGTAGGGCGCGGTCTGGGCCACGTTGCGCAGAGAGGGCGTCTTGAAAGCGCCCTTGTCGGCTTCGTTCTTGGTGACCTCGTAGCGTCCGAGATCCTTGAGCTTGTCGCCGTCGGCGCCCACGCCCAGGTTGTGGAACTTGTTGTCGGTAAACAGCGCGTACTTCTCCTCGATGGTGTGGCACACCACGCAGTTGCCCTTCTGGGGATCGCGGAAGACGGCCAGGCCGCGGATGGCCGCCGCGCTCATGGCCTTCTTGTCGCCGCCGTACTGGTAACGGTCGAAAGGCGAGTTGCCCGTGACTACGGTACGCTCGAAGGAGGCGATGGTCTTCTCCACCTTCTCGTAGGTGATGGGACCGGGGCCGTAGGCCTTCTCGAAATCAGCTTTGTAGGAGGCGTCGGCGGTGAGCTTCTTTTCGACGTTCTCGAGGGTATTGGTCATCTCCAGAGAGTTCTGGACGGGGCCCTCCGCCTGCTTCTCCAGGCTGGGGGCGCGGCCATCCCAAAACTGCACCCCGTAATAGGCCGTGTTGATGACGGTGGGAGCGTTGCGTCCGCCCTTCTGGCCTTTCACCCCCTCGGAGAACTGCTTGGGATCGGCGAAGCCGTGGTCGGGGGTATGGCAGGTGGCGCAGGCCACGGTGTTGTCGATGGAAAGCTGGGGATCGTAGTAGAGCCGGCGCCCGAGAGCGATGGTTTCGGCCGTGGGGGGATTGTCGGCTGGAACCGGAACCGGGGGCAGGCCGAGCGCGGCCTTGATCTCGAGGGGCTGGCCGATAGGCTTGGCCGGAGCCGCCACTTTCTTGGGTTCTGGCGCGGTTGAACTGGAGCAAGCGGATAGGAATAAGACGGTTACCGCGATAGTTAGAACGAAAAATCTTCTGAAAGACATGGATGAAACTTTCTCCTCAGGTATATTGTACGGCGCGGGCGGCCAGCAGGCCCAGCGATTCGAGAACCTTTTCGATCTTAGCCTGGCTGTCCGACTTCGGCGGAACCATGGGCAGCCGGTACTCCGGCTCGAGCAGGCCCATCATGGCCAGAGCGGCCTTCACCGGGCCGGGGTTGGCTTCGACGAAATTGATCTCCATCAGGGGCAGATAGCGGCGGTGGATCTCGCGGGCTCCGGCGAAGTCGCCGGCCAAGCACCGGCTCGCCAACTCCGACATTTCCGCGGGGATTTCGTTGGACACCACCGAGATGACGCCCTTACCGCCCAGGGCCATCAGGGGCAGGGTGACCGAGTCGTCGCCCGACAGGACGGCGAAACTGTCCGGAACATACTGGAACAGGTTGGCCATCTGGCCGATGTTCCCGGAGGCTTCCTTGACGCCGACGATGGAGTCGATAGTGGCCAGGCGGCCGAGCGTCGCCGGGTCCACGTTGACTCCGGTGCGGCCGGGGACGTTGTAGACCACGATGGGCAGGCGGACGGCGGAGGCAATGGCTCTGTAGTGCTGATAAAGTCCCTCCGGGGTCGGCTTGTTGTAGTAGGGGGTAACGGACAAGATGCCGTCGGCGCCGGCGGCCTCGACTTCACGGGCCAGCTCGACGACCTCGGCGGTGTTGTAGCCGCCGGCCCCGGCCAGCACGGGACACTTGCCTCGGGCTTCCTCGAGCGTGATCTCGACCACCCGCAGGTGTTCGCGGCGGGTGAGGGTGGGATTTTCGCCGGTGGTGCCGCAGGGGACCAGAAAATGGATGCCCGCTTCGACTTGGCGCTTGACCAGACGCCGCAGCGCTTCTTCATCCAGGCTCTTGTCGCGCCGGAAGGGGGTAACCAGGGCTGTGCCGCATCCTTGAAATTGCATGGGTCACCTCACGAAAAGAAGACCTCGCCGAACTCGTAAACGCCGCGCCGGCCGGCGATCCAGCGGGCGGCTCTCAGGGCGCCGCGCGCGAAGCCGACACGGCTGCGGGCAGTGTGGGTCAGGGTGATGGTGTCGGCTTCGGAGTCGAAACCGATCTCGTGGACGCCGGGGACCGTGCCGGCGCGGTTGGCCGCGGTGTCGATAGGACGCCGGTAGCCCGCCTGCTCCATCACCTGCTTCAGCTTGAGCAGGGTGCCCGACGGGGCGTCCTTTTTCATCTTGTGGTGGATCTCGTAGGCCCAGGCGTCGTAGTCGGCCTCGTCGCGCAACAGGCGCGCGGCGTTCTCGACAATGCGCGAGAACACCTGGACGCCGACAGAAAAGTTCGGGCTGTAGACCAATCCCGAGCCGGCGCGATCGACGGCGAGACGAACCCGCGGAAGCTGCTCATACCAGCCGGTCGTTCCCACCACCAGTCCGACTCCCAGGGCGGAGATCCGCTCGATATTCTCGACCACCGTGTCGGGTGTGGAAAACTCAATCGCCACGTCGATGTCGCGGAAGTTTTCGGCGGTGATGCCGGCGCCGTCGATGTTGTTGTCGATGTCCAGCTTGAACGCTACTTCGAAGCCGAACTCCCCCGCCAGTTGCTCGATGAGCCGGCCCATCTTGCCGTAGCCGACGATGGCCAGCTTCATTCGAAGATCTCCGGATCGAGGTCGGAAAAGAAGGCGGCGTGCAGGGCCTCGACGGCCGGGCGCAGGTCACTTTCCTGGACCACAAAGCTCACGTTGCGCAGCGAAGCGCCCTGGGAGATCATGCGCACGTTGATGTGGCGGACGGCTTGAAACACCCGGGCCGCCACTCCGGGAGTATAGCGGATGTTGTCCCCCACCACGCACAGGATGGCCTGGTTATTTTCGTGGCTGACCTCGGCGAACTCGCTCAGCTCGCGGGTGATGTCGGGGAGGCGCGCGGTCTGGTCGATGGTGAGCGAGACGCTGACCTCGGAGGTGGTCACCATGTCCACGGGGGTCTGGTGGCGGTCGAAGATCTCGAAGATCTTGTGGAGGAAGCCGTGAGCCATCAGCATGCGGGTGGAAGCGACGTTGACCACGGTGAGATTCTTTTTGCAGGCGATGGACTTGGCGAGGTTGGACGTCGGGGGAGCCTGCGAGACGATCAGGGTGCCCGCGCACTCGGGCCGGCGCGAGTTCAGGATGCGCACCGGAATGTTGAGCTTCATGGCCGGGACCACGGTCGAGGGATGCAGAACCTTGGCTCCGAAGTAGGCCAGCTCGGCGGCCTCGTCGAAGGAGATGACCTTCACCCGGTGGCCGCCCGGCAGGACGGTGGGGTCGCAGGTCAGCATGCCGTCCACGTCGGTCCAGATCTGGATCTCTTCGGCGCCAATTCCCGCGCCGGCGATCGAGGCCGAGAAGTCCGATCCGCCGCGGCCCAGCGTGGAGGTCACGCCCTGCTCGGTGGAGCCGATAAAT
Organism: Terriglobia bacterium; assembly: GCA_041477815.1. Taxonomy (GTDB): domain Bacteria; phylum Acidobacteriota; class Terriglobia; order Bryobacterales; family JACQDG01; genus JBGOUV01. The sequence continues at coordinate 9,758 of JBGOUV010000093.1, forward strand.
CCACCCATCACGACTACCTTGCCGGCGGCGACCAGCGGCGGGATGGCGGCGGCAAGTTTCGGATAGGTGAGGCCGTAGAGAGGTGCGGCCTGCATGAAGCGGCCGTCGGTGATGATGCAGGTGCGGGAGTCGAGGTGGGCGGCGTCGATGCCCGAGTGGCGCAGCGCCCGGGTGACGATGTGGGCGGACAGGCGTTCGCCGTAACTGGAGATGGCATCGAGCGAGCGCGGCGTGGCCTCGCCCAGTACGGCGAGGCCCTTGACCAGCTCGGTCAGCTCCTGGAAGTGTTCGTCGAGCAGCAGATCCAGCTCGGCGCGATCGGCGAGCGAGACGACCCGGCGGGCTTCGTGCGAATGGAAATCGCGCAGCTCGTGGATCTGGTGGAGGGCTTCCGTCCGTCGGCCCTCGACGGCGGTGCGGGCCAGGGCCAGCAGCTTGTTGGTGGTCTTACCCATAGCCGATACCACCACCACCGGTCCGCGATCGAGGCGGGCCTTTACGATACCGGCCAGGCGTTCCAGGGCGGAGGCGCTCTCCACCGAGGTGCCTCCAAATTTCATGACGATCATTTAATCCAACAGCCCTTCCGAATGCATCAACTCCGCGTTGAGCACCGCGGCTCCGGCGGCCCCGCGAATCGTGTTGTGCGCCAGGGCGACCATCTTGTAGTCGAGGACGGGGCAGGGACGCAGCCGGCCGACCCAGCAAGCCATGCCGCGCTCGCGCTCGGCGTCCTTGCGCGGCTGCGGACGGTTCGGCTCGCGCATCAGGACCACCGGACGCGCTGGCGCGCTAGGGAGCTTGCGTTCCTGGGGGACGCTGGTGAAGCCGTCGAAGGCGTCCTGGAGGTCCGCCAGCGCAGGTTTGGCGGAAAGCTCCACCGAGACGGTCACGGTGTGGCCGTCCACCACGGGGACGCGGTTGCAGTGGGCGCTGACGACCGCCGCCAGCGGACGAACCTCGTTGCCGATGAGGTCGCCAAGAATCTTCTGGGTCTCGCTCTCCATCTTCTCTTCCTCGCTGCCGATGAAGGGGACCACGTTTCCGACAATGTCCATGGACGCGACGCCGGGGTATCCGGCGCCCGAGACAGCCTGGAGTGTCGTGGCGATGACCTTAGTGATGCCAAAGACCTTCAACGGACCGAGCGCCATGACGAGGGCCACCGTCGAGCAGTTAGGGTTAGTGGCGATCATGCCCTTCCAGCCGCGGTTGCGCTGCTGGAGGTGGATCAACCCGAGGTGGTTCCAGTTGACCTCGGGGACGAGCAGCGGGACATCGGGGTCCATCCGGTGGTTGCGCGAGTTGGACACGATGACGTGATCGCCGCGGGCAAAGGCCTGCTCGATCTCGCCGGCTACCGAGGCGTCCATGGCCGAGAAGACCAGGCGCGGGCCGCGACCGGGGACGCACTCCTCGACCGTCAGGCCGGCGACGCTGTCCGGGATGGCGCCGGCCAAATGCCAGGTGGCCACGTCGCCGTACCGCTTGCCCGCCGACCGCTCGCTGGCACCCAGCCAGGTGACCTGGAACCAGGGATGGCCGTCCAGAAACCTGATGAAATGTTGCCCCACCATACCGGTGGCGCCGAGTACGCCGACTTCAATCTTGCGTTCCATGGCTAGCGACTTTGCAACTCCTTTATGATTTGTTGATACAGAACGACCGCCTCCACCAGTTCCTTCTTGGGTACCCGCTCCTCGGAGGTGTGGGCCACGTGGATGGTGCCCGGACCGAACAGGAGGGGCTGGCCCCAGGCGGTCAGCTCGGGGATGTCGGTGGTGTATTTGACGATGGTAGTCTCGATGCCTGCAACCGAGCCGAGATGCACCGGGGGCACCTCCAGGACGACGCGCATGGCGGCCCGGTCACCCAGCGCCTCCAGAACCCGGGCCTTCAGGTCGTCGTGATTGACCAGGCGGATAAAGACCTCCGCTCGAGCGGAGTCGGGAATCACGTTGGGGGCGCGTCCGCCGCTAATGGTGCCGATGTTACAGGTGGACTCGCCCAAGACCGGATCGACCGGCCAGGGGATGCGCCGCAGGGACTCCAGCGCGTCCAGGAGCTTGAGGATGGCCGAGTCGCCCAGCTCGGGATAGGCCGAGTGGGCCATGCGTCCGGTCGCCTCGATCTCCAGACGCAGCGCGCCTTTGGATCCCAGGGCCAGCTTGTTCTCGGTGGGCTCGCCGTTGATGAGAAAGCGTGTGCCGCGCGGCCGCTGGTTGGCGTAGCGGGCGCCGGCGCTGTTGCGCTCCTCGCCCACCACCAGCAGCATGCCCAGGTTGCGGCAGCCTTCAACGAGCAGGGCTTCCAGGGCATACAACATGGAGGCGATGATGCCCTTGGTGTCGCAGGCGCCCCGACCCCAGATGAAGACGTCGTCTTCGCGCGAGGCGAAGAACGGCGGCACGGTGTCCATGTGCGTGGACAGCACAATGTGCGGCTCGCCCCACCAGGCGAACACGTTGAAGCGCTCGGGCTCCACGTCCATGCGCTCGATGTGGCCGCCGTAGCGCTCGGCCAGGGGCTGGAGACAGCCGAACAGGAATTCCCCCACGGCCTTTTCGTTGCCGGTGATGGACTCGAGGTCCACGAGTCTGCGCGTCAGCTCAAACAATCTCATAAAATTGTACGAACGCAAGAGGGAGGGAGGGCGCGTGATGTTGATAGCGCTCCACCGGCCCAAAAGGCGTTCGGTGACAGTGGAAGGGTATTAGCCCATTCCCCCAACCGTCACAGCCCGGGCGACTGCGACGACTTCGGCGGCTGCCTGCTATCCCTTTCCCCGCGAATCCATGCCGGGCCGGAACTCGCATCGCGGGTACTCCTGATCGCCGCGCCTCTATCAAATAAACAACTAGGATAGCACATTCTGGGGTAATATCGGCTTCATCAAGGGGGTATTATGCGACGGATCTTCTTCCTATGCGTAACGCTGCTGGGAGTCGCCGCCTGGGGCCAGAACTCGGGTATACAGGGCGTCATCAGCGATCCAACGGGGGCCATGGTGCCCGATGCGTCGGTCACCCTGACCAACACCGCCACCGGCGTGGTGAGCACGGCGCGCACCAACGAGCGCGGATTCTATTCCGTGCCCTTCCTGCACCCGGCCTTCTATAAGGTAGAGGCGGCCAAGGCCGGCTTCGCCACGGTGACCCGCGAAAACCTCAAGCTGGACGTGGACCAGACCGCCCGCATCGACTTCGTCCTGCGCCTGGGAGCGGTAGCCGAGACGGTGCAGGTCACGGCCACGGCGGCGCTGCTGGAATCCGAGACCACCACCATGGGCACGGTCATGGAGAACAAGCGCATTCTGGAGATGCCGCTCAACCTGCGCAACTACCTGGAGCTGGCGCAGAGCGCGCTGGGGGTGCAGCCGGCCCGGTCCCAGGGGCACGGCGCCCGCACCGCCGGCGAGGACGGCACCGAGGGTGGCTTCATCGCCGTTGGCCAGCGCGCCTACCAGACCAATGTATTGCTGGACGGCGTGGACAACAGCTCCCGCGCCTCCGGCGGACCGCTCGGCTTCCAGGCCCAGGCCGTCAAGCCCGCCGTCGACGCCATCGGTGAGTTCAAGGTCGTCACCAACAACAACTCCGCCGAGTACGGCTACCGCATGGGCGGCAAGGTGCTGGTATCGACCAAATCGGGCAGCAACGATCTCCACGGCTCGCTCTACGAGTTCCTGCGCAACGACAAGTTCGACGGCACCAACTTCTTCGCCAACCGCTCCGGCTCCCACAAGCCCACCCTGCGCCAGAACCAGTTCGGCGGCACCATCGGCGGACCGGTCCTCCGCAACCGGACCTTCTACTTCTTTAGTTACCAGGGTACCCGCATCAGCCGCGGCAAGAGCTTCACTTCGACCGTGCCCGGGGCCCTGGCCCGCAGCGGTGACTTCTCTCAGGAGGGAGTCAATCGTAACCGCGTCTACGACCCGGCCAGCACCACCGGCGACGGCGCCAATGCCATCCGCACGCAGTTTCCCAACAACGTCATCCCGTCCAGCCGCTTCGATCCCGTGGTGGCGCCGATCGTCGGGCAGTATCCGCTCCCCAATATCGCCGGCCGCGACACCCTGGCCAACAACTACTTCTTTTCTCCCAGCGACAACGACCGGGCCAACCAGTACGACATCAAGGTCGACCACAACCTCAGCGATCGCGACCGGCTGTTCGCCCGCTGGAGCATCCGACGGGACTTCAAGCTCCAGAACGGGCCTCTGCCGATCTCGGCCTTCGGCGGCGGTCTGGGCCAGACGGTCGATCTGCCGGCCGACAACTGGGTCGGAAGCTGGACCCACTCGTTCAGCCCCACCGTCTACAACGAGGCCCGCTTCGGCTTCACCCATTACCCCACCCGCTTCGACATCCTGGATAGCGGAAATCTCAACAAGAAGTACGGCATCAAGGGCGCGCCCGGCGACGGCTTCACCGACGGCCTGGACCACGGCATCGCGCGGTTTACTCCCTCGGGTTACAACGAGATCGGCTCGCGCAGCTTCTGGCCCAACCGCAACTGGATGGACAACCTCCAGTTCAACGACAACCTCCTGATCCAGAGAGGCAGCCACGCCATCAAGGCCGGTGCGGAGTACCGCCGGCTGGACATCTTCCGCGAAGCCCAGCGCTTCCGCCGCGGCCTGTTCACCTTCAACAAGGTCTATACCTCCGAGCAGCCCAACGTCGCCGCCAGCCGGACCGCCACCGGCAACGGCCTGGCCGACATGCTGCTGGGGTGGGCCAACCAGACCACGGTCGGAAACCAGTTGAGCGAGGACGCCATCGCCCCGTATTGGGGCTGGTACGTCCAGGACGACTGGAAAATCAGCTCCCGTCTCACCATGAACATCGGCCTGCGCTGGGAGCTATTTTCGTCGCCCTATTTCCCCGACGGCGTTCCCATCGGACGTTTGGGGGTCAGCCGTTTTGTGACCGAATTCACCGGGGCCAAACCCGGCGACGGGCGCTACGAGACCTTCGAGCGTCCCAAGGATGGCCACGACTGCGGCTGCATCGAGGACAAGAATAACTTCGCCCCGCGCCTGGGTCTGGCCTACCGCCTCACCCGCGCGACCGTGGTCCGAACCGGCTTCGGCCTCTTCTACGGCGAAGCCGACTACCTCACCAGCGAGACCGCCCGCTGGATCAACCAGACGCCCGACTTCACCGAAGTCATCACCAATGGCACCAACCTCGCGCAGGCCGCGTTCGTCCGCAACGGCTTCGCGCCAGTGGTGCTGCCGGCCACGGCGCCGGTGACGGGAACCAACGTCGAGACCGGCTCGGTGAAGATGCCCAACCAATACTCTACGCAGTGGTTCCTGGACATCCAGCGCGAGCTGCCCGGCGACATGCTGCTGGTGGTCGGCTACCAGGGCGCCAAGTCCAGCCAGCGCTACCGGGGCCGCAATATCAATAACGGCGGCCCCCATCCGAGTATCCAGGAGTCGCTCCGGCGAGTCCGGCGCAATTGGAACGGCGTCACGCTGCGCGAGGCCGGCAGCAACTCCAACTACAACGCCCTGGTGTCCAAAGTGGAGAAACGGTTTTCCAAGGGACTGGCCTTCGTGGCGTCTTATACCTGGTCGCATACCATCGATGACAGCAATGAGTCGCTCGACGAGAATCTCTCCGCCACGGCCAACCAGTATAATTACAGCGCCGAGCGGGGCAACTCGAGTCTGGACCGCCGGCACAACTTCACCACCAGCGCCACCTACGAACTGCCCTTCCGCTTCCGGCAGAAGGCGTTGCAAACCGCGCTCGGCGGCTGGCAGTTGGGCGGCCTTCTGGCGTTCCGCACCGGGTACCCCTTCGACATCAGTTATCCCGGCGACCCGCAGAACAGCGGCACCCGCAACCGCGGCGATCGCATCGGCGTCGGCACGGTGGACCATCCGACCATCGACCGCTGGTTCGACCAGAATGCCTTCGCCCAGAGCGCTCCCGGGGTGTTCGGCAACGCCGGCCGCAATGTGCTCTACGGACCAGGTCTTCGCAACTTCGACTTCATTCTGGCCAAGCGCTTCGACCTGCCCTGGGAGCGGCACCACCTGCAATTCCGGTTCGAGTCGTTCAATTTCACCAATACCCCGCACTTCGACCAGCCGGCGTCAGGTCTGCGGGTGGTGAACACGGCTACCATCAACGCGGCCGATGAGCCGCGGAGGATACAGCTGGCGCTGAAGTATAGTTTTTGAATCCGTTGTACAACGCCAGTGGAGCGGTGGTTCAGCTGCTCGAAGGCTCGCCGGGCGATCCGCACCGGCCAGGGAAACTCCCCCGAGCTTTCCTAGGCCGCGGCTACCGGCGCAATCTCGCGGCGCGCGAACTCGCGGGCGAGGTGGCGATATCCCCGATCCTCTTCGCTCAGCGCGAAGTCGATCATGCGACGAACTCGCGCGTGTGCTCCCCCAGTCGAGGCGCCGCCGGCCCCACTTCGCCCGGAGTCTCGCTGAGTTTCGGCATCACCCCGATGTGGCCACCTGCCAGCATAGCGCGTTCCCGCAGGTGTTCGTCCTCCTGGGCCTCGGGGACGGTATGGACCGGGGTCAGGCAGGCGTCCTGGTCGCGGAACCGGACCCACCAGTCGTGGGCCTCGCGCTCGCGGAAGCGGCGGGCCAACGCGGCGATCATCTCGGCCTGGCGGGGAGCGCCGGCGAACTGGTCGGCGATGAACGCCTCGCAGCCCAGACCGCGACATAGCGTGGCCCAGAACTGCGGCTCCAGGGCGCCGACGGCGACCCAGCGGTCGTCGCGGGCCTGGTAGAGGCGATAGCAGGCGTAGTGTCCGTTCAATACCTGCAAGCCGCTGAGGGGGACGGGGAGCAGCGCGGCCACTCCGTCCAGCATGGCCACGTCGACCAGTTGGCCGCGACCGGTGCGGCGGCGCGCTTCGAGGGCCAGCAGGATGCCGATGACCGCGGGAAGCGCTCCGCCGGCCAGATCGGCCACCTGGACCACGGGCAGGGCGGGCGGGTCGAGGGCTCCGCCCAAGGCCAGGTAGTTGATGTCGTGGCCGGCCATCCGCGCATAGGGGCCGGACTGCCCGTAGCCGGTGAGGGCGGCGTAGATGAGGCCCGGGTTGCGCTCGCGCAGGGTCTCGAAGCCCAGGCCCAGGCGATCCATCACCCCGGGACGAAAGCCTTCCAGGACGACGTCGGCGCGGCCGGCGAGGCCCAGAAAGGCCTCCTTGCCGCGCGGGTCCTTCAGGTCCAGAGCGACGCTCTTCTTGCCCCGGTTGATCAGCGGAAAAATCGGCATCGCGCGGGCGTAGTCGCCCCGGCCCGGCTGCTCGATCTTGATGACCAGGGCCCCGAAGTTGGCGAGGACCCCGGTGGCGACGGCGCCGGGCAGCAGCCGCGTCAGGTCCAGCACGGTGATGTCGTCGAGCGGTTTCACCGAGCCTCTGCATCAGACATATAAGCCTCCGGTGACCAGAATAACTGCTCCGGTGACATAGTCGGCCAGGGGCGAGGCGAGGAAGAGCATGGGTCCGGCGGCTTCCTCCGGGGTGCCGGCGCGGCCGAGGGGGACATGCCGGGCCATCCCTTCCCGCTGGGCCTGCGGAATGCCGAGCGGGACGCCGGCGGCCGTGGTCTCGCCCTTCTCCTTGTCCTGAGTCAGGCGGGTGTCGATCCAGCCGTAGGCCACGGCGTTACAGGTGACGTTGAACTGGCCCCATTCTTTGGCTACGGTCTTGGTGACACCTACAATGCCCATCTTGGCGGCGGCATAGTTGATCTGCCCGGCGTTGCCCGCCACGCCGGAAGTGGAGCTGACGTTGATGATCCGGCGGGGGGCGGCGCGGCCCGAGGCCGCGATCTCGGCTTTGGCGGCGTCGCGCCAGTGAGGGGCCAGCGCGCGGAGGATCCGGAACGGCGCCTTGAGGTGCACGTCCAGGATAGCGTCGTACTGCTGGTCGGTCATCTTGTGAATGACGCCGTCCCAGGTGTAGCCCGCGTTGTTGACCACGATATCGAGCCGGCCAAAGGTGTCCAGGGCGGTGCGGACCAGGCGGTCGGGAAAGTCGGACGCGGTGACGTCGCCCGCGCACACCGCCGCCTCGCCGCCCGCCGCCCGGATCGCCGCCGCCGACGCCTCCGCCGGCCCCTCGTCCAGGTCGTTGACCACCACCCGGGCGCCGTGCCTCGCAAACAGCTCGGCGGCGGCGCGCCCAATCCCGCGTCCCGAGCCGGTAATGACTGCAACCTTTCCGTCCAGTAGTTTCATGGGGACTATGGTAGCGGCTCTTGCTGGGTCAGGCAATGCAGCGTCCCCAACCCCCACACCAGATCCACCGCGTGAATCCCGATCACCTGGCGGTCCGGAAACAGACCGGCCAGGGTGTTGAGCGCGATCCGGTCGTGCGGGTCGTGGAAGGTGGGAACCAGTACGACCTTATTCGCAATATAGAAGTTGGCGTAGCTGGCCGGGACGCGCTGGCGGTTGAAATAGAGCGGCGACGGCATGGGGAGGGTCGCCACGCGGAGGTCCCGGCGGGCGCGGAGGCGGGCGAGATTCTCCTGGAGGACGCCGTGGTTGGGGTCGGCGGGGTCTTCCTCGACGGCGGCCACCACGGTGGAGGGGCCCACGAAGCGGGCGATGTCG
>JBGOUV010000464.1:0-4782 GCA_041477815.1 Terriglobia bacterium
GGGATAGCGGTCGGCGAAGGCCAGCTTGAACGCTTCGATCAGCACGTGCAGATAGGGGGCGGTGTTGTGGCCGAGTTTCTGGAGGTCGAAACCCTCCAGGATGTTGAGCGCCTGCAGCATGACGATCCCGCCGGAGTTGGGGGGCGCCTGGTAGACGTCGTAGCCCCGGTAGTGAATCCGAATCGGCGGCGCTTCTTCGGCTTGGAACTCCGCCAAGTCGTTGTAGCGGAGAAGGCCTCCGGCGCGCTCGTGGTAGCGGGCCAGGTTCTTGGCGATCTCTCCTCGATAGAACGCCGCCGCCCCCTGCTCCGCGATCATCGAGATGGTTCGCGCCAGATCCCGCTGCACCAGCCAGTCGCCGATTCCGAGAGGCCTGCCGCCGGGGAGGAATACCTTCGCGGAAGTGTCCCAACGAGCCAGCAGGTCCCGCGACCGCTGGAAATTTCCCGCGCCCCAGGCGCTCACCGCGTAACCCTGCGAGGCAACTTCGAGCGCGTCGGCCACCAGAGAGCGGTAGTCTTTGGTTCCATACTGCTGGAGCAAGACGTCGAATCCGCCGACGGCGCCGGGAACCGACGTCGAATAGGGACCATCCGGCGGTATGCTGCCAACCTTGGCCTGGTAGAATTCGCGGGTCGCGAGCTTCGGCGCGCCCCCACTGCCGTTAACCAGGATGACGCGGTCCAGGCTCTTGATATAGGCCAGCAGGAACCCGTCACCGCCGAGGCCGGCTTCGCTGGGTTCCGTGACGGCGGTCATGTAGAAGACCGCCACCGCCGCGTCCACGGCGTTGCCGCCGTTCTGCAAGATGCGCAGACCGGCGAGGGCCTGCAGCGGGTGCTCGGCCGCTACCATGCCGTTCTTGCCCATGACCACGGGCCGCCAGGTCGGCGCCCCGCCGCTTTGTGCCCAAACCTCTTCGCCTAAGGTAATGATCGACATTGCCATGAAGAACCAGGTTCGCATGTTGGCCATGCGCCATTCTACTGAAACCGATCATTTTCCTGCTGGGACCCGCCGGCGTAGGTCGTCGAAAAAGTTCAGCAGGAACGTCAGGTGCGTGATCGGCTTCGGGTCCGCCGTCCCGTCGGCATTCAGGACCACCGCGAAGCGCTTCCCATCGGGCGCCAAGTCGTAGGCGCGAACGGGAGGAGAACCCATATCCAGCACGGGATGCTGGGACCACACCTGGGGCTTGCCGAACGCCAAGGCATCGCCCCGGGCGGTGTAGGCGGCAACCATAATGGTGCGAACGTCCGCGAGGAAGAACAGTTCGCGGCCATGGCGCGACCAGACGGCGTCCCCGCCTTGGCTCGAAACCAGCCACCCGCCGCCCGGTCCGGGGAAAGGCACCACCCACAACCCTTTTTTTCCCGGTTCGCTCGTGTAGTAGGCCAGCCAGCGGCCGTCGGGCGAGAATGCCGGTAGGATGGTGACAAATGCCGTCTGTAGGAATGGCTCCGCCTGTCCCAGCCGGGGATGGCCGGCGTCGCCCTCGATGGGCGCCGTCCAGATCTCCACTCCGCCGCCGGTGCTTGTCTGGGACATCGCCAGCCGTTTGCCGTCCGGAGATATGGACTGTGGCGTCTGGAAGATCCTGCCATCGGTCAGCCGTTGCGCCACGCCCGAGCCGTCGGCGCGGATCGAATAGATGCCCGGGACTGCCGGATTCGAGGACCAGAACACCAGGCTCTGGCCGTCGGGTGTCCACACCGGCCACTGGTTCTGGCCTGGTAGAACAGTGACGCGCGAGGCGGTGTCGCGCTCCAGATCCCGCACCCAGATGTCCTCATGGCTCTGACCGTCGCCGACGGAAAACGCCAGGCGCTTGCCGTCGGGGGAAAAGCGCGGAAAGCCATAGAGCCCCGGAGCCGGTTGCAGGGGCCGCGTCCTGCCGGTACTGTCCAGCCAGAAGATCGACCGCGGAAGTTCGCCCTGGCCACTGCCGTAAACGAAGATCCCGGTCTGGGAAAAGGCGAATTCCCCGCCCGTGTCCTTCCCGTTGTGGAGGTCTTCGACTACCGGTTGGGGCTCTCCGGTAAGCGCCAGCCGGCCAAGATCGAATGGCGCCGCGTACAGCACGTGCCGGTGGACCCAGACCAGGTGGCCGCTGGGAAGATACCGGACGAAAAAGCCGCCGTGGTGGAGGGTGGTCCGCTCTCCGGTCTGCAAGGAAGCAACCTCGATATCCGCATCGTCAAAGGGCTGGGCGACATGCTCGGTGGAGAACAGGACCGCCCGGCTTCCCGGCAGAACCTGCGGCCAGCCGTGCCTCAGCTCGCCCTTCTCGTGGTTCACCTTCGTCACCGGCGTAGGCGGGCCGCCGCCCGAGGGAATCCGCGAGAGGCCGGTCCCCCAGCCCAGCGCCGCGATGATATTGCCATCGTCGCCCCAGCTTGGGGCGATCGCGCCGGGGGCATCGCACAACGTCACGGCAGCGCCACCTCCGGCCGCTATCTTCTTGATCTTGCGATCGGAGTGGAACGCGATCCATTGACCATCGGGAGAAAAGACGGGCGAGCTCGCGCCCTCGGTACCGGCGAGCGGTGTAAGCTGACTCTGATCGAGCCGGCGCGTGGCCACGCGGGTCGCACCGTCCGCGCCGCGTACGATCACAGCCAGCAGCGTCCCGTCCGGCGAGAGCGCCAGGAAGCTTCCCCCATGGGGCCTCTCCAGCTTCATGTCCGGCCCCAGCTCGACGTTGAGACGCATCAGCGGAGGCGGAGGCGCGGAGCGGCTGGCGCGCCACCAACCGACGGCGGCGATGACCGCGAGCGTCAGAGCAATCGCCGCGGCGGCCCAGGGCCACCGACGCGCGGCCGCCGGCGGCGGAGGTGCATCCTGCTCGGGCGCGTCGAGGGCGATGCGCGCTTCCCCGATGGCTTGCAGTCTTTGCTTGCGATCGCGTTCCAGGCACCTCCGCAACAGCTTGCGGATCCTCGGCGGCGTCCCGGCCGGCAGCGCACTCCAGTCCGGCTCCGCCCGCAGGACTCCTGCCAAGATATCCGTGATCGATTCGCCCGAGAACGCCGGCTTGCCTGCCAGCATTTCATAGAGAACCGCGCCAAACGACCAGATATCGGCACGGCGGTCGGCGGGCCTGCCGCTGGCCTGCTCGGGCGACATGTAGGCGGGGGTTCCCAGGAGGACCCCCACGCCGCTCAACCCCAGCGTTAGCGTGGGCGAGTTGGCCGGGTCCTGGGTGCTCCCGCCCGGGTCGTCGATGGCTTTGGCCAGCCCGAAATCCAGCAGCTTCACCGTGCCTTCCGGCGTAACCTTGACGTTGGCGGGTTTCAGATCCCGATGAATCACGCCGCGCTCATGGGCGTACTCCAGCGCCTCGACAATCTGCCGGGCGTATTCAAGCGTCGTCTGGAGGGGAAGAGGGCCTGCAAGCGTCTCGCCGTCCACCAGTTCCATGGCCAAGGCGCGTTCTTCCACACCGTAAATCGTGGCGATGTTGGGATGGTTGAGCGAGGCGAGCAACTCCGCCTCCCTCTGGAACCTAGCCATGCGCTCCGGGTCGCGGGCGACGGCGTCGGGCAGCACCTTCAGCGCTACTTCCCGTTTCAGCCGCGTATCGCGGGCCCGGTACACTTCGCCCATCCCGCCCTTACCAATCGGGGCGAGAATCTCGTAAGGTCCCAAACGAGTCCCGGTGGATAGGGGCATAGGGTCTTGAACAATCTTACCCTGACGTACGGCCTGCCGTGGGCGTATCCTAGCAGGCATGCGACGACGAGATTTTCTGACGGCAGGGCTGGTGGGATTGCGGAGCGTGCGGGCGGCGGAGGCGGACTCCCGGCAGGCGACCGGGGTCAAGGTGGGGGAGGTGACGGACACCTCGGCCACGGCCTGGATGCGCGTGACGGAGAAAGGAGCGCGGCGGCGGGACGGGGTCTTGCGGCGCGGGCAGCCGCAGCCGTTTCCGGGTAACCTGCGCATCGAGGACCTGGAAGGGTCGTGTCCGGGGGCGGCGGGGCGGGTGCGAATGGCGGTGTCGCGGCGCGAGGACCTGCAGGGGGCGACGCGGACGCGCTGGGAGGACGTGGGCGCGGCCGGGGACTTTGCTCATCAGTTCCGGTTGCCGGGGTTGCGGCCGGATACAGAGTACTTCTACGCGGCCGAGACCGGGCGCGGGGAGCCGCTGCGGGGAAAGTTTCGGACGGCGCCGCGGCCGCAGGACCTCGCGCCGGTGTCCTTCGCCATGACCACCTGCCAGAAGTACTCGCAGCTGGATCACGCGGACGGGTTCCATATCTACGAGTCGATGCTGCGGGTGGACCCGCGGTTTTTCATCAGCGCCGGGGACATTGTCTACTACGATTCCGACGACCCGCGGGCGGTTACGCCGGAATTGGCGCGGTACCACTGGCAGCGGATGTTCAGCTTCCCGCGTCATGTGCGGATGCTGCTGAACCTGCCGGGATATTGGGAGAAGGACGATCACGACACGCTGTCGGACGACACTTGGCCGGAGCAGCCGCACGGGCCGGAGTACAAGCTGACGTTCCAGCAGGGGCTCGGGATCTTTCGGGAACAGGTGCCGATGGGGGAGCGCACGTACCGGACGTTCCGCTGGGGCAAGACGCTGCAGATCTGGCTGGTGGAGGGGCGCGATTTCCGGTCGCCTAACCCCATGCCGGACGGGCCGGAGAAGACCATCTGGGGGAAAGCCCAAAAGGCCTGGCTGGAGAAGACGCTGGTCGAGAGCGACGCCGACTGGAAGGTGCTGATCACGCCGACGCCGATCGTGGGGCCGGACCGGGCGAATAAGGCCGA
>JBGOUV010000082.1:0-19413 GCA_041477815.1 Terriglobia bacterium
ATTTTCGCGACGAGGAGGGGAAGGACGTCCTCCTCTTCATCGACAACATCTTCCGCTTCACGCAGGCGAACTCCGAGGTGTCGGCGCTCCTCGGCCGCATGCCGTCGGCCGTCGGCTACCAGCCGACGCTCTCGACCGATCTCGGCGAGCTCCAGGAGCGCATCACGTCGACCAAGAAAGGGTCGATCACCTCGGTACAGGCGATCTACGTCCCCGCCGACGATCTGACCGACCCCGCGCCCGCCACGACATTCGCGCACCTCGACGCGACCACGGTGCTGTCGCGTCAGATCGCGGAGCTCGGCATCTACCCCGCGGTCGATCCGCTCGACTCGACCTCACGCATCTTGGATCCGCTGGTCGTGGGCGAAGAGCACTATCGGACGGCGCGCGCCGTGCAGGAGATCCTGCAACGCTACAAGGACCTCCAGGACATCATCGCCATTCTCGGGATGGACGAGCTCAGCGAGGACGACAAGCTCATCGTGGGACGAGCGCGGAGGATCGAGAGGTTCCTCTCGCAGCCCTTCTTCGTGGCCGTGCAGTTCAGCGGCCGCGACGGCAAATACGTGAAGCTGGAGGATACCATCAGGGGCTTCCGCGAGATCGTGGACGGCAAGCACGATGACGTGCCGGAGCAGGCCTTCTACATGGTGGGCGCCATCGAGGAGGTGCTGGAGCAGGCCCAGCGCCTGAAAGCAGCCGCGGCATGAGCACTTTGACCCTGGAGATCGCCACGCCCGAGCGCCTGCTCCTCCGCGAGCAGGTCAGCGAGGCGCAGATTCCGGCCAAGCAAGGGGATCTGGGCGTCAGGCCGGAGCACGCTCCCCTGATCGCCGAGCTGGGTATTGGCGTCCTCAGCTACGTTTCCGCGAGCGGCCGCAAAGCCCTGGTGGTGGCGGGCGGCGTGGTCGAGGTTCTGCCCGACCGCTGTCGCGTGTTGGCCGACATAGCCGAGTACGCCGACGAGGTAGACGCCAAGCGCGCCCAGGAAGCCGAACGCCGCGCCAACGAGCGCCTCACCCATCCCGAGCTGGGCGTCGACGTGGGCCGGGCGCTCAATGCACTGCGACGCGCGCAGGCCCGGCTCGACGCCGCCGGGCAGGGGCGCTAGACTTAGACACCAAATCAAAAGGCAAAAGGCAAAAGGCAAAAATCAAAAATGGTGGAGCAGCCGGAGCTGAGCAAACAAGTACAAGCTGCGAATTTTTGATTTTTGATTTTTGCCTTTTGATTTGGTGTCTAAGTTCTTGGCTTACATGGGCCGGCTGCCCTGGTGGCGGTCCCGGAAGTCTTGGTCGATCTGCTTGCGGCCGGCGAAGCCCTCGGTGGTGTGGTGCCAGAAGCCGATCGCGCTTTCACCGAGTTTCCAGCAGAGGTACACTTCCTCGCCCTCCAGCATGGTTGGAAAATCTAGGAGGCCGATGTCGAGGTCCTTGAGGACGACGCCGCTCTCTTCGATTTGCTCCAGGGCCTTTTTCAGGCGCTCCACGTGCTGATCCTTGTCGGTTTTCCAATCCACCACGCGGCTGACGTCCACCTGAATGCCCCCGAAGATGTTGATGCGGAGCAGCAGGGCGTTGAGCTGCTCTTCCAGCGCCGAGGCGCTCTTCCGGCTTTCGATGGCGCTGCGCAACCAGCGCTCCAGGTCCGGCAGCATCGCTTCCGCTTCGTGCAGGGTGAACATGCGGGCCATCAGCCCCCCAGGGTGATCATCTCGATCTTGTGGCGGGCGGCGCCGGTGTAACCCCGGCCGGACTGCAGGGCCTCCAGGCGCTCGTCCGAGTAGCGGTCGGCGCGCTGGGTCCAGACGCTCCGGATGAAATCCTGCACCTCGCCATCGGAGGCGCCCCCGCGCAGCAGGGCCTTCAGGTCGTGGCCGGCGCTGGAGAACAGGCAGGTCACCAGCTTGCCGTCGGCGGTGAGCCGGGCCCGCGTGCAGCTCGTACAAAACGGCTCGGTGACGGACGCGATCACGCCCAGGTCGCCGCCGCCGTCGGCGAACTCGTAGTCCACCGCCGGGGCCGTACCGTCGCTGCGGCCGATCTCGCGCAGCTCATAACGCAAGGCGATGACTCTCAGGATTTCGGCTTTGGACACCAGCTTGTCCGAATGCCACTGGTTGACGTTGCCCACGTCCATGTACTCGATATACCGAATGGCGAAGCCGTGCCGGCGGGAGAACTCGGCCAGCGGCAGAATGTCGTCCTCGTTGACGCCCCGCTCGATGACGGCGTTCAGCTTGATCGGCGCGAACCCGAGGCGTTGGGCCAGGAACAGCCCGTCGAGCACCTCGCGCAGGTCGCCCCGCTTGGTGATGCGGCGGAACTTCTCCGGATCGAGGGTGTCCACGCTGACGTTCAGCCGGCGGAGTCCGGCGACGCGCAGGGCCTCGGCCTGCTCGGTGAGCAGCGCGCCGTTGGTGGTAAGACACAGATCCTTCACTCCGGCGATTCCGGCGAGGTGGGTCACCAGGTGGTCCAGGTTCTTGCGCACCAGCGGCTCGCCCCCGGTGATCCGAATCTTGTCCACGCCCAGCCCGACGAACAGGCGGGCCAGGCGACCGATCTCCTCGTAGGTCAGGATGTGTTCGCGACCGATCCAGACGTATTCGTCCAGCGGCATGCAGTAGGTACAGCGGTAGTTGCAGCGGTCGGTGACCGAGATCCGCAGGTCCTTCACCGGCCGTTGGAGCGCGTCGCGCAGCATCATTACTCGATGGTCAGCATCCGCTCGATGGCGGCCCGGGCCTTCTCGCGGATTCCTTCCTCCACCAGGATTTCCACGCGGTCCCGCTCGAGCGAATCGAGCAGCTTCTCCAGGGTGTTCATCTTCATGTACTCGCAAACCGCCTGGTTCGACACCGGATAGAACTTCTTGCTCGGAACGTCCTTGCGCAGGCGGTACACCATGCCCATCTCGGTGGCCACGACGAACTCCTGGGACGGGGATTGCTCGGCGTGCCACAGCATCTGCTCGGTGGAGAGGAAGTAGGACTTGCCGTGGGTGGGACCCTCCTTCATGATTTTCGCCAGACAGGAGGAGGCGCAGCCGCACTCGGGATGGATCAGCAGCTCGGCGTCGGGATGGCGGTCCAGGGCGTCTTCCAGGGCGCGCTCGCCGA
Organism: Terriglobia bacterium; assembly: GCA_041477815.1. Taxonomy (GTDB): domain Bacteria; phylum Acidobacteriota; class Terriglobia; order Bryobacterales; family JACQDG01; genus JBGOUV01. Next base: position 3,125 of record JBGOUV010000082.1, read on the forward strand.
TCTGAGAGTGGACGTGGCAGGCGCCGTCATAGAGGTCGACTAGGTCGCGGTCCACCTGGGTCTGAGACAGCGCCACGGCGCCGAGGTACTTGTCCGGCAGGAACAGGATGCGGCGGCCCGGATACTCGCGCGCGGCGTGCGTCAGGACCTGGGCAGCGTTGCGCGAGGTGCAGATATAGTGGCTGCGGGACTTGGTGAGGGCGTCGGTGTTGATGTAGGAGATGAGGATGCCGTCGGGATGGCGCTGGATCCAGTGTTCCAGGCGAAGCTGGTCGATGGAGGCCACCAGCGAGCAACCCGGACGGTCGGGCATGTACACGCGCGAGCGGTCGCCCAGGATGGTCTTGGCCGTCTCGCCCATGAACAGAACGCCGCAGAAATCCACGCGCGGCGACTGGCGCTGGGCTACCGATTGGCTGAGGCCGAGCGAGTCGCCTACCACCTCGGCGATCTCATGCAGCTCCGGATATTGATAGTTATGGGCTACGATGGTCGACTGCTTCTCTTGGGCCAGCGCCCGGATCCGGCGGCCCATCTCGACCAAGTCCCGCACGTAGCCGGTGGTGTACCGGCCCGGGTACAGGTCTTCCCCGTAGCGGGAGAAGCGGTCATACCAATCGTCGAAGCGGATGCCGTTGGTCATGCCACCCAGTGAGGGGCCCGCTCCGTAAAACCGGACGGCCGGCCTCGAGGACTCGGAGGGGCTATCGGTTCCATTGTACCATCCACGTCGACGAGGGGGCCAAGGGGGGAAGAATCGGCAGTGGGTCAGTTTCTCCATCGGCGTGCCCGTGCCGGCCGTAACGGCATCTATTCCGGCGCCACCACGGACAAGCCATCAAGGCCAGCGAAGTCGCCGTCGCGGCTCACCAGAGTTGCACCGAGCGCGAGTGCCGTCGCGGCTATCCACAGGTCGTTTTCATCCAGCGCGAGACCGCGCTGTTGGCGATTGAGCTTGACGGCCGCGTAAAGATCGCCCGCCCGTTCCGGGACCGGTCGCAGTGCAAGGCAGCCAAGAACTGGTGGCCCGTCTCTTCCAACTCCGCGCGCCGCTGGCCCTCCGGCAACCTGGCAATCCCGAAGAGTACTTCGCCTCGAACTATCGTACAGGTAACCACGCGATCACGCGGGTCCAGCCGGGCCATCCAATTCTCGATTCGCGGGGAGGCCCTCATTAAGTCACTGATCGCATTGGTGTCCAGCAGATAGATCACCCTCGCGGCCACCTGTCGAAGGCGCCCTGGTCGCGCACGGCAGGCGTGCGGCGGTGATCGCGGCATCGAGATCATCAACGGCCGCGGAACTCGGATGAGGCAATTCCCGAACGGCTCGCAAAACGGCTTCGGGCGAACTCGCGGCGTCGAGGAGAGAGCGTAGCCGTTCCAAAGCCAATTGTTCCACACTCTTCCTCTGCGCCGCAGCAAGCCCTTCCAGGCCACGCGCGAGATCATCTGGGATCTGAATCGTCATCGGGTTCCCCCCTATCATTCTCTCAGCACCGGAGGCCTCTTGCATAGGGCTGTCGGCATACCGGAAACTAACCCACTACGGCCCAGTCAGGATCACCGAGGCTGGGGGTTGCGTCAGAATTGCGTGGAGCAGGTACGCCCCTGCGGTCCTCAGAGGCAACCGTCTGCTGAAACTGCTAAAACTTGTACCCGGGGGCGAGCTCATCGACCACTTGACGGCGCAGGAGTCGATAACAGCTTAACAGTTGGTGCTACTTCCAATTCGATTCCATCGCTTTCTCGATTGCTGACATCTCACATTCCAGTTGGCTGATCTCGCCCTCACGGGCGCTGATCTGCCCCATCAGGTGATTGGAGCCGCCTTGGAAGCGGTAGGATAGGGCTAAAGCGCCCCACGTGGATACCAGCCGGGTATCCGACAGCAGGTAACCGGATGCCGAGCGGACAGAGCTCAAGTCCGTACCGGCAGGGCGCCTGGGGAAGAGTTTGGAAGCGGTTGTATACTGAATCGGTATGATCGAGCGCCTGCGCGCGAGCAACGAGTGGAAATTCGCCGGCGTACTGCCCCAGGCCGGCCGTTCGCTGGCGGTCGCCTGGTGGACTCTCCTCGTCCTGCGCGGACTGCTGCCGGCGCTTTTCGCGATTGCTATGGGTTCCCTGGTCCAGGCGGTGCAAGGCGGCGCAGACCTGGCGGCGCCCCTGGGACTGGTCGGAGTGGTGTTTGTGCTGCTGCAGGTGCTGTCGCCGATTCACCATGCCGTCGGCGCCAACCTGGGGAGCCGGACCGCCGCGTGGCTCTACGATCGGCTCACCAGCGCCTGCGTTAGCCCGCCGGGTATGGGCCACCTGGAAAATCCTAAGCTCACCAGCGACCTCACGATGGCCCGCGATTTCGATCTCGGTATTACGGGTCCGCCGCTGTCCATCTCGATGGACTTCATCGCCTCGGGGCTGGTGGAGATGGTGGGCGGGCTGGCTTCGGCGGTCGTCCTCGCCGGCTTCGCCTGGTGGGCGCCGCTTTTGCTCGCGGGGGCCTGGCTGGCCACGCACTGGCTGCTGCGCGAGAGCGCCGTATGGCGCGACCGCAACACGGACGAGGTGCGCGAGGCGCAGCGTCACGCCGACTACGGCTACCGGCTTGCCGTGGAACCGCCGGCGGCGAAGGAGGTGCGGCTATTCGGGCTGGCCGGCTGGATCGTCGAAGGTTTCCGGTCGCGCCGCCGCCGCCTGTTCGAACTCCGCTGGGAGGCCACGCGCCTCCGCGAGCGTCCGGTGATCTGGAGCCTGCTGCTGGTGCTCGCGGCGAACCTCGTGGTGTTCTGGTTCCTGGGCACGGCCGGTCTGCCGCTCGGCAGGCTGGTAACCTTTGCGAGCGCCGCGGTGAGCACCAGCATGATCGCCTTCGGCGGACTGTCGTGGGCGCTGGACGGCGCGGCGGCGCCGGCGGCCGCGGTCCTGCGGTTGCAGGCAGCGATGGATACCGCGGGGGCGCTGGTGGAGGGCCGGCAAGCGGCCGCCGGATGGCCCGCGCACGAGATCCGTTTTCGCAACGTCACGTTCGCCTATCCCGGTACGGGACAGCCGGTGCTCGCCGGATTCGACCTGGCGATCCCCGCCGGCTCGTCGCTCGCTATCGTCGGCCAGAACGGCGCCGGTAAGACCACGATGGCGAAGCTTCTGTGCCGGCTCTACGACCCCCAGGAGGGAGCGATAGAGGTGGACGGTGTCGACCTGCGCGCCCTGAACCTGGACGGCTGGCGCTCGCGCCTGGCCGCCGTATTTCAAGATTTCATCCGCTTCGAGCTGCCTCTGCGAGACAACGTAGCTCCTGGGGGCGCTCCGGATGACGTGATCCAGAGGGCGCTGGCCGAGGCCGGCGCCTCGAACCTGGCCGGCCTGGACACGATACTCTCCCGCGGCTACCCCGGCGGCACGGATCTCTCGGGAGGCCAGTGGCAACGTGTCGCGCTGGCGCGGGCGCTGTGCGCGGTGCGGCTGGGAGCCGGGCTGGTGCTCCTCGATGAGCCTACGGCCCAGCTTGACGTGCGCGGCGAGGCCGAGATCTTTGAGCGCCTCCTCGCCGCCACCCGTCGCAGCACGACGATCCTGATCTCCCACCGCTTCTCCACGGTGCGCCACGCCGATCGCATCTGCGTGCTCGAGCACGGCAAGGTGGTGGAGCTGGGTACTCATGAGGAGCTGATGGCCGCCGCCGGCCGGTATCGGACGATGTTCGAGCTGCAGGCGTCGCGTTTTGGCGAGGAGAACCTCGATGTCCTCGACTAACGGCCTGCCGCCCGCCTTGCGCTCGATGTGGCGCGCCCTCCAGCGCGGCTACGAGGCGGAGCCGATGCTTCTAAGCGTGTCGTTGGGGTTATCACTACTGGCCGCTCTGCCGGACGCGCTGTTCGCGCTTTGGCTCAAGTTGCTCGCCGACGGCATGCTGGTTGCCGCAGCCGTGGGGCTGGGAGTGTCGGCGGCAGCCACCTGGTTCCTCCGTGTGATCAGCGACCGTATCCAGCGGCGTTTCCGCGATCGCGTGGGTATTGCGCTGGAATCGCACGTGGCGCGGCTGCAGGCGTCGGTGGCCACGATGGAGCATCACGAACGCCCCGAGTACCTCGATCGGCTGGCCATGCTGCGCAATCAGGTCTTCGTGCTCGACCACATGTACATGTCGGTGTTCTCGAACTGCGGCTGGATACTGCGTTTGGGAGTGACGCTGGCGCTGCTCGTATCCATCCATCCGGCGCTGGCGTTGCTCGCCGTATTTGCCCTGCCGACGGTGCTCACATCGACTTGGCGGCCGGGCGTGGAGCGCGCCGCGGAAGAGCGGGGCACGGCGGCCAACCGCCTGGCCAGGCATTTATTCGAGGTCGCCACCACCGCGCCGCCGGGCAAAGAGGTGCGGGTGACCCGTATCGGCGCTCGCCTGGTGGCCGAGCGCCGCGCCGCCTGGGAGCGCTGGTACGGACCCGTGGCCGCCGCCCGCCGGGGGAGCGCCGCGTGGCACGCCCTGGGGTGGGCCGTGTTCGGCGCCGCCTACGTGGGCGCCGTGGTGTTCGTGTCGTCGCTTCCCGCGGCCCGGCCCGGCCATGTACTGCTGGTGCTGGCGGCGGGCTCGCGCCTCTCGGCCTACCTGGGCGCCACGGTGGGCGAGATAGGCTTCCTGCGCGGCTTCTGGCTCGATGGTTCCAGACGCCTGGCGTGGCTCGAGGATTATGCCGCGTCACAACTCGAAGGCGCCGACACGCCGGCGCCCGAGCAACTGCAAGAAGGTATCCGCTTCGAGCACGTGTCCTTCGCTTACCCGGGCACGGAGCGCGTCGTTCTCAACGACGTGAACCTGCAGCTCGCGCCGGGCTCGGTGGTCGCGATCGTGGGAGAGAATGGCGCGGGCAAGACGACGCTGGTAAAGCTCTTGTGCCGCCTGTATCGGCCTACCAGCGGCCGCATCCTCGTAGACGGCGTGGATCTTACGCGCATACCGCCGGAGGCCTGGCGCTCGCGCCTGGCCGGCGCGTTTCAGGACTTCTTCCGATTCGAGTTCCGGGCGCGCCACACCGTGGGAGTCGGCGACGTGCCGCGACTCGACGACGTCCCGGCGGTGGCGGCGGCCGTCGATCGGGCCGGCGCGGGCGACGTCGTGGCGCAGCTCGTAGCCGGTCTTGAGACACAGCTGGGACCCACCTGGCCCGGGGGCGTGGAGATCAGCTTCGGGCAGTGGCAGAAACTGGCGCTTGCCCGGGGATTCATGCGAGAGCGCCCGCTGCTGCTCGTGCTCGATGAGCCCACGGCGGCGCTCGACGCCGAAACCGAGCACGCCCTGTTCGAGCGTTACGCGGCAGCGGCGCGCGGCCGCAGCCCCGGCGGCCGTATCACCATCCTGGTGTCGCACCGGTTCAGCACCGTGCGCATGGCCGACTTCATCGTCGTTCTCGACGGCTCGCGCGTGGTCGAGTCCGGTGCGCACGAAGCTCTGCTGGCCAAGGGCGGACAGTACGCGGAGTTATACCGCCTCCAGGCGGAGGCCTATCGTTGATGGTTAAAAGGTGCCGTAACAGTTGATTGCGACATACGGCGGCCAGCCCGCTTCCAGACAGCACTTGACCCGGCGAAGGTTGACACATTTCACCTTGATGTACGGGGTTGGCGCGCTGCCGCCGCCGTCACTTGGAGGTCTGTTGAGCACGTCCGCGAGGAGGGCGCTTTCCCCGTCGGAATGCCGCAGGGCTTCCGCTCGGATCAAGATCGAGCCAAACTCGGCCAGGGAGCGATTTTCGAGCGAGACCTTCTTTCCATTCACGAAGGCCTCCCGTTCTGCTTTGCTCAGCTTTATGCCCAAAGCGGGCAACAACTTCTCGGCGATTTCCTCGTGAGCAGCTTGGTCGGCGGCATCCAGTTTATTCTTCTGAGATCGAGCCATAGAAATCCTCCTCAAGCACGTTGAAAAAAACAGTCTCGCGGCGCCCGGTACGCCACCTTTAGCTCCGGCGTCTCTAAGCGCCTCTTCTGGTAGCGCGACTCCAGGGCGAGCGACAGGATTCCCGTCGTGAGCAGGGTCCGCTCCACAGGATACACCGGGCGGCCGGTGACGAACAGCTCCTCGATGCAGTGCACCAGACCGTCGAAGTGGGGCAGGGCGCGGCCGCCGTCCTTGAGACCGAAGTGGGTGGCGACCGGCTGCGACTGTCCTCGGAGCTGGGCCGCGAACAGGAAGTCCTCGACGTGTCCGCTTAGCATGTACACCGCTGCCTGCAGTCCGTCCCGGTACTCGACCAGGAACACGGCCGGATTCTTGGCGTTTTGCTCCGGCGTCCCGGCGCGTGCTCTGGAGGCTCGCGACAGGGCGGCGGCGAGGAGCGGGGCGCTCCATTGTCCGGGGCCGTCTCGCCATTTCCATACCGCTTCGCCTTGCAGGGTCTCCACCGCACGGACTCCGGTTTCGCCGCCCTTGCGCCGCTCCACCATGCATTGCAGGGTTTCGAGCGTGTGGAACCCGTAGGCGTCCAGGTCCGAGTAGCCCACCGCCACGGCGTGGTCGATGGGGGCGTCCAGCGGGATCTCCAGCTCCGGGATTCGCACCGTCACCGGGATCGACGAGCCGGCCATGAAGGGAACCTTCCACCGGCGCGCTTCGTCGTACATCATCTTCGCTTTGGTCCAGGAGTAGGAAAGATGCTTGTCCGAGAACAAGGGCGCCACCCGGCCGCTCTTCCGGAACACGTCGATGATCCGCTGGTAGAGCTCGAAACGCGGATACTGCTTCTGGCCTTTCTCGTTGGTCGGGTAGTTGCCGTGCTCGCCGACGAGCAGTACGGCGTCCACGGCCAGCTTGTCGCCGCCGAGGGTCAGGGCCTCGGCGATGGTAGGATAAATTTTGAAGCCGTGCTTGGCTGCCAGGTCGCGGCTCATGTCTTTAGGGGCGATCTGGTCGGTGTACATCGACACGATGCGGGTGCGCGGCTCGACGCGCCGGTTGTTGGGCGTGTAGCCCTCCAGGAGGCGGCCGCATATCACGTCGGCGTGGGAGTAGTAGCGATACTCCGTGACGATGGCGGCAATGGTCTTCTTGCCCGGCGTGGCGGGCGCGAGGGACAACAGAAATTCGCGGCGCGTTAGCAACCTTGCCATTGTACCTGAGGATTAGGATCGGCCATGCGCCTGCGGCGGGAAAAGCACGACCTTGCTTTGATGCGGAAGATGTTCCGCACTGTGGCGCCTGGCTATGACCTTTTCACACGACTGTTTTCTTACGGAAGGGATGGAGCCTGGAAACGCGAGGCGGTGAGGCGGGCGCCACTTTCCGAGAACGCTCTGGTTCTGGACCTGGCCTGTGGCACCGGCGATTTTTCCAAGCTTATCCTGCGCCGGTTGCCGCTGGCTCGCCCCGTGGCCTTGGATCTTACCTTCGACATGCTCCGCCTGGCACAAAAGGGGGGCGTTTCCCGCGCCGTGTGCGGGAACGCTATGGTCCTTCCCTTCCGGGACGCGATTTTCGATAGCGTCTTCGTGGGGTACGGGCTGCGCAACTTTCCCGTGGTGGAGGCAGCCCTGCGGGAGATTCGGCGCGTAACGCGGCCCGGCGGACTGCTGGTTAGTCTCGATTTCTTCCTGCCCCGCCGGCGCGGTCTGCGGGGCTTGTACCTTGCCTGGCTCTACGCTCAGGGCGCTTTCTGGGGGATGCTGTTACATGCGAGTCCCCGCGTTTACACCTACATCCCGGACTCGCTCCGAACGTTCCTTTCGGCGGAGGAGTTTTTCGAAATGCTGCGGCGCGTCGGCTACGAGCCGATCGCGGAACGGAGATTCGTCCTGGGAGGCATCGGCTTGCAGTGGGCGGCTAAGACGGACGGGTGAGGCGGTAGAGCAGAGGACCGGGCACCAGGCCGGCCAGGCTTTCAGCCCAGCCAAGGCTGAGGACGCGGCGGAGGATGGAGGCGGTGCTGAGCTGCCGGCTGTAGAGCGTGCGGCAGCGGAGGTGATAGTCGGGGCCGCCGGCCACCGCTTCCCCGGCCCACCCTCCGGTGCGCACGGCGGCCAGCAGGCCGCTTCCGGTGAAGGGATCGACGAAGCAGCGGGCGTCGCCCGCGGACAGCGCCCCTGGCCGCACTGCCGGCGCGGGGCCGAAACAGAGCGGACCGGTCAGGTACCAGCGGGTCAGCGGCTTCATGCCGGCGAGACGCCGCAGGCCTCCCAGGAGGCGGTCGACGCGAAAGTCCTCGTGTGCCAGCAGGCCTTCTTCGGCCAGGCCGCAAACGTTCGTTCGTCCGCCCTCGATGGGGCACACGCCGCAGTAGCCGCCCGGGAAGAAGTAGAGCTCCACGGCGTCGTTCGCGGGGCCCTCGAAATGCGCCTTGAAGCCAAACACCCGCCGGCCTCGGGGGGCGGCGGTGTGCCGTCCGACCGCTACGATGGCCACGGCGGAGGGGTCCGGCTCGTCGCTGGACAATTCGGCGCCGCGTGCGAGCGCGGCCCGCAGCAGCAAGTCGTCGAAGGCGTAGCGGCTGAGTCCAAAGGCCGGCTCGGGGAGCTGGAACCTTCGCCTGGTCCGGCCGAAATGCAGCTCGGCGTGGGTTACGCGGGCGGGCGCTCGGGCGAGGAAGTCCGGGGCGACGCCCAACTGCTCGAGTAGGGGCAGCATCTCGGCGGTGAAAAATTCCCCGCAAACCTTGTGGCGGGGGAAGCGGGACTTCTCGTGCAGCACCACCGGCTCCCCGGCCTGACGGAGCGCCAGGGCCGCGGCGGCGCCGGCGGGACCGCCGCCCAGCACTCGGAAGGGCCGGCCCGGGAGCAGGCGGGGGTCGAGACGAGTCTCGCCCCGGCGGGCTAAAGCCGGAGCCACATTCTTTTCATGGGCGTTAAACATGCCGTGCTACTAATGACAGCCGGAACCAGGGGCGGTGCCGCCGGACGGTGACGTGTTGAAAGCCGGCGCGCTCGGCCAGCTTGCGCAGCTCCTCGGGGCGAAACGCCTGGCGCACCGAGGCCGGCCCGTCGTGCCGGGTCAGGCGGCTGCGGGCGAAAAGAGGCGCGCTGGCCCGCACAAATGCCAGCGGAAACCAATGCCGCTCCAGGTCGTTGACCAGCACGGCGCGGCGGGCCACGCGTCCGAACTCGCTGAGCACACGCACCACATCGGCATCGCGAAAGTGGTGCAGCAAAAGCGAGGCCGACACAAAATCGAAAGATCCATTCGGGAAGGGCAGCGCCTCCGCGGAGGCGGCCACGCCCCGCCCCGGCAGGTGTCCCTGCTTGCGATCGCAGAGCACCACCTGGGCTCCGCCAAAGCGCCGCGCCACCGCCTCCGACAGGTCCCCCGAGGCGGCCCCTACATCCAGCATGGAGAAGCGCTCCAGCCCCTCGGCCGCCAGCAGGCTCAGCAGGACGCTCCGTCCCCCCAACCAGCGGTTGTACCGGCGCAGGTCGGCCAGATTCTCGGCCACCTCGTCCGCTGGAAGGCCGGGTGCGTCGAGTAGCTCGTCGAAGTGGGGTCTCACGCGACTCGCTTCAACACCAGCGCCGAATTCTTGCTCCCGAAGCCGATGCAGTTGACTACGGCGCACTCCAGATCCGCCTTCCGCCCCACGTCCGGTACATAGTCCAGATCGCACTCCGGGTCCGGCACTTCCAGGTTGATGGTGGGCGGCAGGACGCCGTCGCGCATGGCCAGCAGCGTGGCCGCCACCCCGGCCGAGCCGCAGGCCCCTTGCGGATGGCCGATCAGCGACTTGAGCGACGATCCGGCCAGCTTGTCGGCATGGCCGTCGAAGCAGAGCCGCACGGCCCGGGTCTCGATGCGGTCATTCAGCTCCGTGGCCGTGCCGTGCAGGTTGACGTACTGGACCGCCTCGCGGGGCGTGCCGGCTTCCTCCAGCGCCAGACTCATGGCGCGGGCCGGCTCCTCGCCGCACTCTTCGAGCCGTACCCGGTGGTAGGCCTCGCAGGTCGAGCCGTACCCCGCGATCTCGCCGTAGATGTGCGCCCCGCGGGCCCGCGCGCTGTCCAGGCTTTCCAGGAAGAAGAACCAGGATCCTTCCCCCAGCACGAACCCGTCCCGGTCGGCGGAGAAAGGCCGCGAGGCCCGCTCGGGCGCATGGTTCCACCGCTGGGTGAGGATCCGCATCAGCAGAAACCCCCTAATGATGAGGTGCGCGATGGGGGCGTCGGCGCCCCCCACCACCATCTGCTTCGCCGACCCGAACCGGATCTGGCGAAACGCGTACCCCAGAGCATCGGTGGAGCTGGTGCAGCCGGTGGTAATGACGTGGCTCGAGCCGCGGAACCCGAAGTACATGGAGATCTCGCTGGACAGGGTCCCCATGGTCGACGACGGAATGGTGTACACGCTCACCTGTTTGATCAGGCCCTCGTAGTATAAACGGTACTGCTCCTCGGTAAAGTCCTGGCTCCCGCCGCCCGAGCCGACGATGACGGAGATGTCCCGCAACTGCTCCCGCGACAGCCTGGCCGGCTCGATCCCGGCGTCGGCCAGGGCTTCGGCGGCGGCCGCCCGCGCCATGGGGACGGACCGCGACAGGTGCGGCCGCTCCTTGGGAGCAATGTAGGCCTCCGGGTCGAACCCGGTCACCTCCCCGGCCACCTGGACGGCCAGCTTGGAGGGATCGAACAAGCTGATCCGCCGCACGCCGCTCTGTCCGGCCCGCGTGGCGCGCCAAAATGCCTCTCGACCGACTCCATTCGGGCTCACCGCCCCTATCCCGGTTATCACCACTCGCTCGGTCATGTCGGTCTACATGCTAGCATGGGTGTCGCTCATGGCTCCCGGCGTGAAACCAATTTGGCGCGTTTTGGCCGGTGTACAGGCCGGGGTGGTGGCGGGAGGCGTAATGTTTCTCTATCTCGCCGTGGACGCCCGGCTGCGGGGCTCCACCGTGTGGAGCGTCATTAACCTGTTCTCCTCGAACTTCTACGGCGTCCGCGCCTTGGGATTCGGTTTCCGGCGCACTTCCTTCGCCGGCCTCGCCTGGCATATCGGGTCAAGCGGCCTGCTGGGCCTCTGCTTCGCGGTCCTGCTGGCTCCTCTGACCGCGCGCCCCGCCCGCTGCTCCCTGCTCGGCGCGCTATTAGCCCTGCTTTGGTATTACGGCGTCATGCGATGGCTATGGCCCCTCTGGAACCCCCTGGCCCACCGCCAGCCCTTTCCCGGACTCCTGTTCGCTTACCTGATCTTCGGCGTGGCCCTGGGCATTTTTCCGCGGCTCCTCGCCGAGCTCCAAGACCATGGAATGGAAGCACAACCTGACGGTAGTGCTGGTAGAGTCGCGTAACCCCCTGAACATCGGGGCGGCGGCCCGGGCCATGCTGAATTTCGGCTTCGCCCGCCTGGCCCTGGTGGCTCCTTACGACCTGGCCTTCCGGGAAGCGCGTTCGGCGGTGGGGGCGGCGGCGGTGCTGGAGTCGGCGCAGGTTTTTCCTACGCTGGGCGAGGCTCTGGCCGGCTCGACTCTGGTGGTGGGCGCCGCGTCGCCGCAGGGACGTGTCTCCCGGCAGCCCCGGCGACAACTGGCCGACGCCGCCTCCCGGCTGCGCGCGCACCTGGCTGGCGGACCCGCCGCCCTCCTGTTTGGCTCGGAGAAATTTGGCCTGTCCAACGACCACCTCAGCCACTGCCATTGGACCCTGCGCATTCCCACCGAGCCCGGCTGCCCCTCCATGAACCTCGGCCAGGCGGTGGCGGTGTGCTGCTACGAGCTGGGGCGGGGGGTCCCCACTGGCTCCCGGGGGGCCGCAGGCAAGCCGCGGGCGGCTGGGGGGCAGATCGAGCGGCTGGTGGAACGGCTTACGGGCATCCTTACCGGGAGCGGATACATACCGCCCCGCACGGAGCGTTCGCAGCACCTTAAGATCCGCCGGCTGGTCGGCCGGCTGGACCTTTCGGCCGAGGACGCTCAGGTGGTAGAGGGCATGCTCCGGCAGGTGGACTGGAAGCTTCGCCACGGCCCGTCCGGCGCCGAGCCGGGAGCGTAAAACAACCGCTCCGTCATGGTCGCGGCCCAAGAGATGTAACGTAAGTGATTCAAGTTTTCGGGCTGGTCCAGGTCCGCAAGGGGCGCCCGTCGCCAGAAGGGGTTCATGCGCGGCGCTTTGTTTCCGGTTGACCACTCCTGCCGATGCCCCACCCCGTGTTCGGCAGATCGCTGCTGAACTGGCTCAACCTCCACTCATGCGCTGCGGTTCGGTTTCCGAACGCACCACCCGGTGCGGCAAGCCGGCCACGGCCCGTCTTACAGCCTGACGCAGGCTCTTGGGGGCAAGACGCGATCGCGCTTTCTCACCGCCGAGCAGGCAGCCACCGCCCGGCGGCAGGTCGTGGCCGGTCTCCAGAACAATCGAGACCGCCTGTGGTATACCCAGAGCCTCACGACGGTGGTGGAGGCCGGATGCAAAGTGGCGATCGCTACCCGGCTCCAGAGCGCTGGCATGCACTGGACGGTAAATGGCGCCAATGCCCTCCTCGCCCGGCGCTGCTCCAAACTCAGCGGACGTATGAGGATTTCTGGGAGCGCCGCTCAGGCCGCAAGGCCGCCTGACTCCCTTCCTCAAATCTGGCGTGCATCTTCTCCTTGTTCCATTCGAGGGGAATATGGCGCATCGGCCCTACCGTGTTCTCAGGCCCGACTCGGCTTCCGCAGCATAGGCAGGATGGCCAGGTTCACCAGGATCATCACCACCGAGAATGCGGGCAGCACCAGGAGCGCCGTCTGGAGCCGTTTCGGGTCGTCGCCGGCGATGCCTCCGATGATCTTGGAGCTGACGGCGAGGCCGATCCAACCCGACGTGATCACGATGCCCATGGCCGTGGCGGTCATGCGCGGAAACGCGTCGCCTACCATGGCCAGGGTGGTGGGGAACACCGGGGCCATGGCGATCCCGCCCAGAAATACCAGCACGCCGGCGGTGGTGGCGTCGCTGGTCTGGAGCATGGCGTAGCTGGTCCCGGCCATCAGGATCGCCGCCGCCAGCGTCACTTTCTGGGCCGCGATTTTGATCAGGATGGGCGACACCGCTACGCGTCCGACCAGCAGCCCCAGGGCGAAGCCCAGCGACAGAATGTTCAGCGCGCGGCCTTCGTCGATGCCCTGCGCAATCAGGTGGCGCGGCAGCCAGTTCCATACCCCTACTTCACAAGCCACGTAAAGAAACAGGAACAGCGCCAGCAGCCACAGCACCGGCCGGCCGACCACCTGTCCCGCTTCGCTGCCTTTGAATCCCCGCTCGCCGGTGGGCGGCGGCATCGGCGTGGCTCCATGCAGCAGCAGGGTGCCGGCCGTGAGGACCGCCACCATGTAACACAGTGAGATGGTGTTTCCGGCCAACAGGTTCGCGCCGATGAAGGGCGTCAGCAAGCCACCCAATCCAAAGAAGAGGTTAAGCAGATTGAGGGTGGAGGCCCGCCGGTCTTCGCTGATGTCGCTCACCAGGGCGTTGGCCGCCGTGACGATGATCCCGCCCCCCAACCCCAGGAGCAGAAACAGCCCCATCACCATTCCGTAGCTCAGAGAGCTGGGCAGCGCAAACAGCGAGATGGCAATCAGGGTCAGGCCCATCAGCAGCCCGGTCTTCTTGCCTTTGTTGTCGATCAGGGGCCCGACCGACACGGAGGCGAAGATCAGTCCCAGGGCCTGGGCAAAGGCGATCGTGCCGTTCTGATCGGGCGTGAGGTGGAGGCGCTTGGAGAGCTCCGGTAACAGGGTCCCCAGCATGGCCGCGATCATGCCGTACACCAGAATGGCAAGGATCACGGCGGGAATGAGCATCTTCGACTTCGAGGCGGCGGCCATAGCGCCCCGATCATATCACGGGGTTGGCGGCGGCGCAGAGTTCAGAGTCCGGCACCGTTTTGAGATTCTAGACCGCCACTTTAGATTTCTCAATACCAAGTCTTGGACGACTCGGACTACGCAGCGTAGCGGTACTGCATGGTCTCGGGGTCGATCTCGACCACCAGCGGCCGGCGTTCCAGGCTGATCTGCCCGAGCGACCGCGCCAACTCCGGCACGTAGCCGGCCAGCCCCTCACTGAGGCTAAGGGCCACCAGCCGGATCAGCCGATCCACCTCCGGCTCCGGCGCCTCCTCCCCCCCTTCCCATCGCTCCAACACCGCGAGTTCCACCCCCAGAAGAGCCGCAAACTCGCTCGGGGTCCGCTCGGCGTGCTTCCGCAGGTAGCGGATCTCCCGCCCCTCGAGCGCGGAGGCTTTCAGCGCTACCGCCAGGGCGACGGACCGCAAGACGCTCTCCAGCCGGGGAATCACCGGCGCGTCCCCGCACTCGCCGCAACGCAGGATCTCGATGTTCTTTAGCACCACCCCTTCCAGGCCACCCTCCTGGAACTTCCAGTCGCCGCGAATCCTCTCGATCGTGCCGTGGCAGGTGGGGCACTTCTCATTCATGACTTCCTCCTGTGCTTCTCCTCCCAGGCCGTGATCAGGAAGGCTTCCGCTCGGACGGCTCATTTCTAGCTGTCCCTCCGCCCGAAGGATCTTCCTCCGCAAGCTGCGGGGGCAAGTACTTGGAATGGAGTCTCCGGAGAAGCGCCAGAGCGGATTCATCGTCAGCAACATAGTTGAGGTTTCGCTGGAAGAACTCAAGGCGCGCCCGGCAATTTTCCAGCACCTGGCCCCATGACTTTACCCAAATAGTAAGCCGACTCTCCGGAACTTCGAGGACCAAGCCCTCAGGCTTATGAGGCTGGCGAGCGCGCGTGCGGATATTCGGCGCGATATCATCTGACACAGCCCAGAAGATCCAGCGCGTGTTCGTATCTCTGAATCGCCCGTCGGCAGCAACCGCCGTAGCATAGCTTTCGATCTGGTCGTACACTCCCGAATCGATGATCTTCTTCGGCCGCTTCAGTTCGACGATGAGATGCTCACGCTCGTCGGGCCTGGACTGCGGAATCAATCGCGAAAACATCAGATCAACTATCCCTGTGGAGCCGTCCTCTCGAAGAACAGGCGAAGACGAGTCCTCCTCCCGTCCAAGTAGTTTGACGTGCTTCTTAAGAACGTCTTTCAGGCCCTTATCACTGAGTGAAAGTGCAAACTCCTCTCCGAACAGCCAGGTATACTCTTCAAGAATCTTATGTAACTGGGACCTTTCCAACAACTGCTCTCGGCTTATGGGATTGAACAACAGTATGTCGAGGCCGCGGAGGAAATCGAGCCGGTCGGCAACGACTCTCGACGCATTGATCACCGCAGTGAGAGTCGTCCGTTTCAACAGTGCCGCCAGATCATCGCGCTTCTCCGACGGGAGATCCAGGACCTCCTGTATGATCTTTTGCAGCGCATCGGGACTCTCTTCAATTGCTTGACGTAGGAGGCGGAGAGAGAAACGCTTGCTCTGGGAATCCGCCTGCTCGAAGTCTGGTAGGTATTCATTGACATTCGAGGCGACCACGTCGAAGACTTGGCGCTCTGTCTCTTCCAGGATATTCTGAGGCTCACCTTCGTAGGGATAAATAGCCTGTTCCTTCCATTCCTTTACGACATTTCGAGCCAGCTCGGCCTTCCTCCGCCGAAAGTGCTCCTTCAACTTGGAACGTCCCGCCTCCAGAACAGGTCGAAGCTCCGGGTCTACGTCTTCAAATGCCAGAGCGCCCGATTGATCAAGTTCACGAAGGAAGTTCGATCGCAAATACGCCGTAAAGTTAAAGCCGGGTGCCTGAATGCCTGCCGGCACCTCAGCCAAGGCGAATCCGTCAGCATCGCACAAGAACATTGATCGTTCCGCCAATGTCATCCACTCGATTACAGTCATGTGCACGTCCGCAATAACGCGCCCGCTCTCAAGTTGGATCGCACCGATGGCGTAATCCCTTACGAGTTCCTCGGCAGCGCTTGGGTCGACAACTATTCCGTCGTACGATACGCGCACACCTGGATATTTACGGAGATAGAGCGCAAATTGCCCGGCCATTTCCTGGACAGCCTTTGGGCCCTCCAGCGACGGGAAGTTCTTTTGGATATTTCTGATGTATACTGCGGTCCCAGTCTGCGACCTTTTAGCTGCTTTTGGTTCTGATAAGTTGAAGACACCCAGGGCCGACCGGGTGCCCTCGATGGAAAACTCCTTCACCGACCCGTTGTCCCGGAACCAAGTCGTCCAAGTAACTTCGTCTCCAAGAAAAAAGGCGCGAAACCGTCCCTTGCCCGCCTTCCCGTGCAGTATTCGACGGTCGACCCGGGACTTTGCAGGCCCTCTTTTCCAGGAGCCGCCGAGCTTCTCGAATGCAGGTATCGCGTCTCCATAATCGATGCCGTGGCCGTCATCAAGGACAGCGATCGACTGCAAC
>JBGOUV010000054.1:0-23248 GCA_041477815.1 Terriglobia bacterium
CCTCCAATTACACGGCCGAGTTCGGCGGCAATAGCGGCGCCGTCATCAACGTGGCGTCGCAGAGAGGCACCAACCGGCTCCACGGGGACTTCTTCGAGTTCCTGCGCAACGATACGCTGGACGCGCGCAATTTCTTCAGCGCCAAGGCCGTGCCCCTGAAGCGGAACCAGTTCGGCTTTACCGTGACCGGGCCCATCCGCCTGCCCAAGATTTACAACGGCAAAGACAAGACGTTCTTCCTGTACAACCACGAGTGGACCCGGCAGCGCAACGCCATCAGCAGCACGGCGCTGGTGCCCAATGCCTCCGAGCGCAACGGGGATTTCAGCTTCGTGCAGCAGGCGGGATTCGGCGTCGTCGATCCCTTCACCAAGACGCCCTTTCCGAACAACGTCATCCCCCGCGACCGCCTCAGCCACGTCGGACAGGCGCTGGTCAACCTCTACCCGCAGCCCAACAGCGCCGATCCCGCGCGCAACTATGTCGGCAATCCGCGGCGCGTCCTCAACAACGGCATCCCCACGGGGCGCATCGACCACCAGTTGACCAACCGCGACAGCCTGTTCGGACGCTTCACGCTGAACTCGCCCTACGACCGCAGCCCCGGGCAGGCTCTCACCCAGTCGTTTCCCGGATATGACGCCATTCAGGAGGACCGTAACACGCAGGCCTCCGTAGGCCTTACCCATACCTTCAGCCCCACGGTGATCAACGAAGCGCTGGTCGGATACGTGCGCTTCCGCCGCGACCGCACCACGCAGGATTCCGGCCTCCGCAATTGGGCGCAGGAGCTGGGGATCCGGGGTTTTGCGCCGGAGGCGATCGCCTGGGGAGCGCCTTCGGTAACCCCCAACGGCTATCCCGAGGTGGGCTACTCCAGCAACCAGGCCGTGCTGGAATGGATCACCCAGTCCGAGCAGGTTTCCGACAATCTGTCGGTCATCCGCAGCAAGCATACCCTGAAGGCGGGCTTCAGCCTGCAGAGCAAGCGCCTGACCCAATACCAGTTGTCCAACGCCAACGGCGCCTACGGCTTCAACGGCACTTTTTCGGCCCCGCCGCCGGTGACCAGCACCGCCCGCTATAATTCCATCGCCGATTTGCTCCTGGGGTATCCGTCGTCGTTTTCAGCCACTGTCCGGGCCCGCACGCCGCACCTGCTGCAGAAGAACCTGGGCGTGTATTTTCAGGACGACTGGCGCCTGAGCCCGAACCTGACGCTGAACCTGGGCGTTCGCTGGGAGTACTTCGGCCGGCCGGTGGATCGCTATGACGCCATCGCCAGCTTCGATCTGGCCACCGGGCGGCAATTGCTTCCCGGCAAGGACGGCGTCCCCCGCAGCCTGGCTGACCAGGACTACAACAACTGGTCGCCGCGCGTCGGATTCGCCTGGCGGGTGCGGGGCAGCAACAAGCTGTCGCTGCGCGGGGGCTACGGCATTTTCTACTCGCCCTCCTTCGGCCTGAGCTGGCGGACACACGCCTTTCAGGAGCCCTTCGGCCTGTCTTACACTCGCACCGTGCGGCCCGCGGACCCCACGCGCCCGCTGCCCGTGTTCACCGCCGACAACCCTCTGGCCGACTTGACCCAGCAGGTTTTTCTCGATCGCTATGGGGTGGAACGAAAGTTTCGGGACGGCTACGTGGGGCAGTGGAACCTCACGACGCAATATCTGATCACTCCCAATACACTCCTGGAAGCGGCGTATCACGGCTCCAAGAGCACGCGCCTGCCCACCCGCCTGAACTATAACCAGATCAATCCGTTTCCGGCGCAGCCGCCGTCTTTTCAACAGAACTTCCCCTATCCATCGGCTTCTTCGGTCAACATCCTGGAGTCCCGCGGGGCGTCCAACTACAACGCGCTGCAGGCGCGTCTGGAGCGGCGCCTGGTCAAGGGCTTCACCTTCCTGGCGTCGTATACCTGGCAGAAGTCGCTGGCCGACATCGACGCCGTCGACGGAGGCTTCGCCAACGGCGCCGGCCCCTTCGGCCCGCAGGACATCCGCAACCTCCGGCAAAATAAAGGACCGGCGGTCTTCGACCGTCCCCACCGCCTGGCTCTCAGCAGTCTCTACGAGTTACCTATCTTTAAGAACAAGGGCGGCCTGTTGGAAGGCGTCCTGGGCGGCTGGCAGATCGGCGCCATCAATCTGTTCGAGTCCGGCGCCTATCTGACTCCGGGCGTGTTCGGGGTGTCGTTTACCGGATCGCGGGCCAACCTGCTGGGGAATCCGAATCTCTCGCGGGGCGAACGCACCATCGACCGCTGGTTCGACGTGAGCAAGCTGGCCAACCCCGCCCCGGGGCAGTTGGGCAACGCCGGCAAGGGGACCATCCAGGGCAGCGGGCACAACAAATGGGACGTGATCGTCCAGAAGAATTTCAAGATCACGGAGAGGCACCGCGTGGAGTTTCGCACGGAACTCTTCAACGCCTTCAATCACCCGCAGTTCGACGATCCCACCCTCACTCCGGGCAACAACGCGCTGGCCGGGAAAGTCACTTCGGCCAGCGACTTCGGATTCACCCAGACCGAGCGGGTGGTCCAGTTCGGGATGAAGTATCACTTTTGAGCGGGCGCCGCCTGGTCCTCCACCGGACCGGTCCAGTTGAACCACGCCTCGGGCGGATTGTCTTGCTCATCAGCGTCCTTCTCCAAATCGTACAGTCGAAGGGGTCGATCGGCAGGGGTCCCCGCGCCAGCCGCTCCCGTGACTGCTCGATTTTCATCGCCGCCAGGGTAGCATGATAGACTAAGGATCAAGCGCCCGTAGCTCAGGTGGATAGAGCGGCTGGCTTCGAACCAGTAGGTCGGGAGTTCGAGTCTCTCCGGGCGCGCCACATTTCAAATACCCAGCGCCTTACGCCACTGGGGTGTTTTGCAAGACGGAAAGATCGAGTCCGACAGTGGGGAAGGCTGGTGACTTTGCTATATTCTCAAGCCTGTGAGCGCAATCGCCAAGCCGATGATTCCGGCAGCAAGGCCCACTATCGGAAAGAGCTTCTTTTTGGAGATGAAGAAGAGAGAGGTTAGCACCAGCCCGATTTCCAACAGGCCTTCGCCGAAATCGTAATGCTGGGCGCGCTGCTCGGCTCCCTTCGCCTCAACCTCGATCTTGCGGGCTTCCTGCTGGATCTCCTTGCCCTCGTTCTGGTAGCGGTCCTTTTCCACCCGGTATCTCTCCAGCACCTTTGCTGTCGATTCGTTCTTGGCGCCGAGGGTCGCTATGAGGTCCTCGCCCAGTTCCAAGCCGTGGAACTTGATGCGTCTGGATTGATAGTACTGCCACCGGTCGTTGGCTTCGGTCCTCAGGATGACGGCTTCGGTGTGGGCGCGGTGTGAGGCGATCGTTACCACGGCAAGGAAGACCGCCATAATCGCCGCTTGAAGACCCACCTTCTGTCCGGCGGATTCAATCTGGTGCTCGCCTTCGTGATGGATCTCCAGTTCGGCCATGTGCCCTTTCCCAGTCTTTGGAGTATACACCCGACCGTCTCCGGGTGGACAGGGGAAGCCCGGTTTATTCTTCCCGGACGCCCTTTGGCCGCCCCGCAGCCGGCAGTTCCGGCGGTCCAGGACAGGCGAGGCCGCGGCATCAAGCCGGAGGAGTTGAGGTCGAATGCCACGCCCGGCTGCGAGGCGTCCGGACCTTATGAGATCGGGGGCCGGGGCCATGGGCGAGGTCTACCGGGGGGGAGCGTCTCGCGGGCGACAAGCTCAGCGTCGGGAAGGCGGTGGAACAGGCGCGGCAGATCTTTGAGACTCACCTGGGCGGCAGAAACCTCTTGGGAATCTTCAGGGCCATGGATCCGGCCACGGTGATGACGTCGTAGCGGGCCTGGTAGCCGATGAGCAGGTGGGCGGCGGGGGCCTCCAGGCGGTAGTCGTCCGTCAGCCAGCGGACCATGTCGGTGGTGGCGATACGCAGGGCGCGGTCGAGCGAGCTCGAGAACTCCGGCTGGCTGCCGATGCTGATGAGGAACTCGGCAGTTTCCAGACGCGGCTCGGCGACTGGACCCTTTCTGCGGACCTCGACGGTGAATTCCACGTCTAGCGAGGTCTCCACCCCGGAGCCGACCGGCTCGCCGTCGCCCTGCAGGGCGTGGCCGTCGCCCAGGAAGAGCAGCCCGCCGGGGTGATACACGGGCAAATACACGGTGGCGCCTTCCCGCATCTCGTTGTAATCGAGGTTGCCTCCGTAGGAGCCGGCGGGACCGGAGGTGGGGCTGAAGTTGCCGGCCGGGGCTACGCCGATGCAGCCCAGCATCGGCCGGGCGGCGAACTCGAGGGGGACGCGCGCGCCCACCGGGTCCTGGGGACGGACCGTCTGGCGCTCCAGATCAATCACCCAGGGGACCAGGTCGGCGCGGCCCGGAAGGACCACGTCTTCTTTGTAGCGGTTCGGATAGAGCGTCTCCACGTATTCCGGGGTGAGGGCGGCGAGGCCGATGCGGTAGGCTGAGTACCCAGTGGTCCGATTGAGCCGGACCCGGCGCAGGTGCACCACCAGCGCATCGCCCGGCTCCGCGCCCTCCACGTAGAACGGGCCGGTCAGCGGGTTGCCGTGGGTCTTGGTGCGCCGGACGCCCTGGTAGTCAAAGCCGGCGGAGTCTACGGTCTTGGTAATGATGGTGTCGCCGGGGTGCACGCGCGCGAGCACGGGGTGGGAGCGGGAGAAGGTGTGGTGGTACCCGGTAGCGACCACGCGGTGCACTTCGGCGTGCAGGGCAGGGAGGAGCAGCACCAGGCAGGAGAGTCGGCAGGGGAACGTCATGGAATCAGTGTAGCCTGCCAGCATCCTCAGACCGATCTCCCCCTGCTCCTGTTGGGCGAGAGCGGGAGGGGCCAAGGACCTGCTGGCCCGGGAGATCCACGCCCGCAGCGCCCGGGCCCGCGAGCGGTTCGTGGCCCTGAACTGCGCGGCGCTTCCGGAGACGCAGGTGGAGAGCTATCTGGTTGGGTATGAGAAGAGGGCCTTCACGAGGGCCGCCACGACGCGGCCGGACAGGTTCGGGCTGGCCGGCGGCGGCGCCATTTTTCTGGACGAGATCGGCGACATGGCGCCGGCGACGCAGGCCAAGATCCTGCGGGAAGTGGAGAGCGGCGTGGTCGAGCGGCTGGGCGGCGCCCGCGCGGTGCGGACTCGACGCGCGACTGATCGCCGCCACCAACCAGGACCTGACGGCGGCGATCCGCGAGGGGCGCTTCCGCCAGGACCTCTATTTCCGCCTGGCCGGGGTGACGCTGCGGCTGCCGCCGCTCGCCGAGCGTCGAGGACATCCCGCTGCTGGTGGATCGCTTTTGGAGCGAGTTGCGGCGCAAGTACGGGCGCAGCGGACCCGAATGGGCGCACGACGCGCTGGTCAAACTGGAGCGCGCTCCCTGGCCGGGCAACGTCCGGCAGTTGAAGAGCGCCAGTGGAGCCGTGGTTCGTGCTGGGAGATCTGGAGGCGGCATTCCTACTCTCAGCTAAGAAGCAGGAAGAGCATCGACCCTTGTATCATCTCAACCCCTCCACCAGATACAGCTCCGACAATACCCGCGTAAACCCAAATACTACGCCGTCTCCGGAGGGGGTCAGCAGCGTGCGCCCCAGGCGGAAGACCCCGGTCGGATCCGCGGGCGCGAAGGTCCGGAGCAGCTCGCGCCGGCCGGAGCTGACGTCCACACGATGAACCGGAGTGGGCGTCTGGGCGCGATCGTACACGTACACCCTCCGCCCGTCGCCGCTCCACCGGACGATGTCTTCGGCGGGCGCCACGCCTGGCAAAGGGCGGGCCGCGCCGCCGTCCAGCGGATAGAGGCCCAGCGCGCCGTCGGGACCTCGCGCCGCCGCCAGCTTTCCGTCGGGCGAGAGCGCTTTCCCTGCCAGAGCGACTCCTTCCGGACTGGCCGCCCGGGGCGCGCCGCCCGCGATGTCCTGCACCCAGAGCCGCGAACCGCGCTGCGGCTCGCTGGCTTGAAACAGAATCCGGCGAGAATCGGGCAGCCAGCAGGCGCCTTCCCGGCGGTAGACCAGCCCGGCGGTGGCCAGACGCACCGGCTGGCCTTCCCCGGTCGGCAAGAGAACCACTTGCGTGGACGGCGCCACCAGCCAGGTGAGCGCCCATTTCCCATTCGGAGAAAGCGCTTGGGCCGCGCCCTCTCCCAACCGTACGGCCGGGGATCCGTCCGTCTTGCGGATGTACACCGCCGGATTCGCGCCCATAGCCTCCCCCTGCTCGACGAACAGCAGGGTCTTGCCGTCGTCGGAGAGGTCCCGCGGCAGCGGCTGGTCCAGCCACGCCAGGTTCCGCTCGCGCTTCTCCTCGGCCGAGACACCCAGCATTTCCGAGCGAATGTTGACGCTCGTGAGCAGCACCCGCCCGTCGGAGCGAATGTCCACCAGCCGCATCGAAGTAGGCAGTCGCACCACGGCTCGCGGCTCGCGGCCCGGCGCGACGCCATAGATGCTCTTCGGCCAGCCTCCCGAGCGGGCCGCGGCAAACCACACTTCGTCGCCCCGCGCCGACCAGCTCAGGCCCTCCAGCGAGTTCCACCCGTCGGAAAGGATGGTCTTTTTGCCGGCCAGGTCGATCACCGCCACTCGGCCCCGATTATCGCTGGGAGCCGGGTGGTCGATGAAAGCGATGCGGTCCCCGCGAGGCGAAAACCGCAGGTAGGAGATCCATCCCGGGGTCTCATAGAGGACCTTGCCGATAGGGTACTCCAGGCGGAAGCTATCCGGGAAAGCGTGAGCGACGGCCAGGTTCTCGCCATCCGGCGCCCACTCGGCTTCCGCGACGTCGGCCAGCAACACGCGCGGCGCGCCGCCGGAGAGCGGCACCCGGGCCAGTCTGCCCATGAAGTGGTCCACAAAGTGACTGCGGGCTTCGAGCGCGACCGCCATCTCCCCGGTGGAGGAAATTGAGAAGAGGCTGGCGCCCTCCAGCCCGAGCGAGCGCGATTCCGGCGACTCCACGCGGGTGGTGTAGATTTC
Source organism: Terriglobia bacterium (assembly GCA_041477815.1). Taxonomy (GTDB): domain Bacteria; phylum Acidobacteriota; class Terriglobia; order Bryobacterales; family JACQDG01; genus JBGOUV01. The sequence continues at coordinate 6,984 of JBGOUV010000054.1, forward strand.
GTGCCGCGCTCCCTGCCATACCGCGCTGAAGAGAACGGTGCGGCCGTCCGGGCCGAAGCGCGCGTTCGACACCGTGCCCCGCCCGAAGCTGACCTTGCGGAAGGTGGGTGGATCGGATTTCCAGAAGCCCCGCCCGGCGGCCAGTCCGGCCAGCGAGCCGGCTATCAGGAGCGCCGCCCCAGCCGCCGCCGACACCCAGCGGCGTCGCTTCGTTGGCCCGGCCACCGCCGGCGCCGCGCCGCTGCCCCCGGTCCGCACCAGCGCCTGCAAACCGAAGGCCAGGTCTTGCGCCGACTGAAACCGCCGCCGCGGCTCCTTCTCCAGGCAGTGCCGGATCACCGACTCCACCGCCGGCGGCAAGCCGGCCGGCAGCTCCGGCGGCTCATCTTTCAGGATCGCGCTCATGCTCTCGATGGCGGTGGCCCCCTCGAACGCCCGCCGGCCGGCCACCATCTCGTAGAGGATGGCCCCGAAGCTGAAGATATCGGAGCGGGGATCGGCGGGCCGTCCCTGCACCTGCTCCGGGGACATGTAGCCGGCCGTGCCCATCACGGTGCCGGGCTGAGTGGCGCCCAGGGCGGTGGAGGTGGCATCGCTGGTCGCCGCCGGCGGGGCCTGCTTGGCTAGCCCGAAGTCCAGGATCTTGACGCGTCCTTCCCGCGTCACCATCACGTTTTCCGGCTTCAGGTCCCGGTGCACGATGCCGGCCGCATGCGCCGCCCCCATCCCTTCGGCAAGCTGGCTGGCGATCTCCAAGGCCCGCCGCACGCGCAGCGGCCCGCGCTCCAGCAGTTTCCGCAGCGACTCGCCGTCCACCAGCTCGGTCACCAGGAAGGGCGTGCCCTGTTCGTCGCCGATGTCGAACACCACCACGATGTTGGGATGATTCAAGGCGCTCGCCGCCCGCGCCTCCTGCTCGAACCGCTGCCGCCGCTCCCGGTTCTCGGCGAACTCCGTCGGCAGCACCTTCAAGGCCACTTCGCGGCCCAACCGCGCGTCCCGCGCCCGGTACACCTCCCCCATCCCTCCGGCGCCCAACGGCGCCACGATCTCATAGGGACCCAACCTGGATCCACCCGGCATCGGCATGGCCTTCAGTTTACACCCTGTTTTGGTTTGGTTGCCGGCGCCCGGGGCGGAACTTGAACCCGCACTCGCCCAAGTCTGCCGGCTAGCGAACGTACAAGTCCACGGGCGCGGCGCTAGCGGCGCCGAACGTCAGGGCCAGGGGCAGCGTATTTCCCGCCGCTAACGACGATGGCAGCAGCACATTGATCTGCACCAGGCCGACGTTGCCCGGAGTGAGACCGGAAAACAGAACTTGCGCCGGCAGGCCTCCGACCGTTATGACCGGAGTAACGCTGGATCTCGCCAGTGGAAGGAGGCCCGCCGGGGCGCCGGTGGCCGGCGGGTTATCGAAGCTGCCGACGCCGGTTACGTAAATCACGACGAACTCACCGGCCGACGCCGGGTTGGAAGGCGTCACCAGGGAATTGTCCCCGCCATGCACGATGACCGGATCGACCACGCTGGGGGTTCGGGCATATGTGAAGATCCCCGGGGCGTACTCGGCCAGCACGACTGCCTCCGCAGCGCTGGCCCCGCCGCCTTGCAGAACCACCACCGGCACGGCGCCGCTGAGGGGCGTTTCAAAAGGCACCTGGAAATTGACCTGCGTGGGCGAGACATAATACAGCGGCGCCGCCACGCCGTTCACCTGGATCCCGACGCCGCCGAGCGTGGTCGGAAGGGGCAGCGTGCCGGCGCTGGCGGTGACGCCCGCCAGATTCGATCCGAAGACGGTGGCAATTTCTCCGCGAACCAGCGGTGACCGGTAGCTGGCGCCATTGACGACGCCGCCGGAACGGATCTGGGGAGCGCCGGCCGTGCCGGTGGAGCGGCTGAGAAGGTTCCCCGCCCGGTCATACGCGTAGGACACGGTAACGCCATTGCCGTAGACGGCGAAGACCAGTCGCCCGGCATCATCGTATTGATAGGTGACGGTATCCGCCGCGAGCATTCCACAGACGAGCAAGACAAAGAGAGTAGTTTTCATGTTTACTTCGCCTTCCCCTTCTCTTCCGGCGCCAGGCCGATCCAGTTCAACGGCACCGGCACGAAGGTCCCGAGTCCGTTCTTGACAAAGACGGTGCCTTCGAATATCAGGTTGAACTCCAGCAGGGAGTCGGTGGCCAGCATGGCTTCGTCATAAGCGAATTGAGCCTGCAACTTCAGGTTGTTCCTTTGTATGGCCGAGATTTTCCCCTGCTCATAAAGAAGCTGGATGTTGGCAAAGGCGGTTTGATACGTCTGGTAGTTGCCTTCGCGGTTCCGGTCGTCTTCACTCTCGGCCTGCTTAATCGCATTGTTGAACTTGTAGGCTTCGATACCCACCGCCGCCACCTGTGCTGCCGACCCAGCCTTGCCGAGCTTGCCGAGCGGCTTGGCGGTGTTCTTCAACTTGGTGGCTTGCTTGGCCCACTTGATCTGAACCGCTCCCTCCTCCAGCTCATTGACTCCCTCTAAGCCTGCCGGGATGTGCAGATCGTTGACCAGGTTTTCCAGGCGCGCGGCCTTTTCGCCGATGTGGGTGGCGGCGACCCCCGAGGCGCCGCCGACGTCGTTGACGACCTCGACCGTGGTTCCGGTCGCATCGGAGCCAATGGTTCCGGGGCCGGCCCCGGTGATATCGAAGAAGTGCAGAGGATTCGCCGCCGCATAGGTATAGGGACTTACCAAGCGCGGCGAGAGCTGGATGTTCGGGTCTCGCGACAAGAACGCGCCGGAGCCGCTATCGTAAATACGCTGGCGCGCGGCATACAGACTGTTGCCGAGATGCAGGAGGCCGAACTGGCCTTCAAACAGGAACAGTTGGTCGGTGAAGCCCGCCGGCGCCAGCAGCGCCCCATACTCGGAGTAGGCGTATCTCTCCACAATGGCGCCGGCGTCGTCGGTGAGAAAGATGGTGTTGCCCATTTCGTCGTAGTGGTAGTAGCGCCGCCGGCCGGCGGTATCGACGCTGTAGAGCAGGCCTCCCTCGGGCGTATGGACGAAGTACGCGAAATCCGCCCCGTTGGAACGCACTACTGAGATGGAAGGCAGGGCCAGGCCGAAGTTCCATATGAACTGGCGGGTGACGCCGCCGCGCGTCTGCGTGGAAACCAGCCCGGCGGCGTTGTGCGTGAAAGCGCTGCTATCGCTGCCGGCGGCGTAGCCGGCTAATCGCGACGCCAGATCCCAGGTGTACGACCGGGAATCGTCCGCGACGCGGCGTCCCATGGCGTCATACCGGAATTCCGCGATCTGGCCCGCGGCATCGTACCGGTGCGCACTGGAGAACGCCGCCAACTGGTCCGCGGTAGGGCTGAGCGGAACGTTGCGGTCGGCCCGCGTTACATAACCGCGCTGGTCCCGGGTCAAGGAAATAGAGGACCGGGCGGCGGCGCCGGCCTCCTGGAGGCTCGCAATATCGCCGTCGGCATCGTAGGTATAGGAGGTGGTAACGCCGTTGGGCCGGGTCAGGGAGACCAGGCGTGAGTCGTCGTCGTATTGCAGCGTGGTGGAACCGGACAACCAGTCGGTAACGCCGGTGACCAAGCCGCGTCTATCGTACTGGTAGGTGATGGCCTTGCCGGGGGCCAGGGTCACGGTACTGACGCGGCTTACCTGGTCGCGGGTGATGGCCAGGCCGTTGCTGTTGGAAAGCAAGCCCGAGGTGTCATACTGAAACGCCAGGCCGCTTCCGGCGACGAGGCGGCTGGCGGCGTTCCACTGGTAGTCGATGGAGGTGTTGTCGGAGAACCGGGCGTTGGTCAGGCGGCCCGCGGCGTCGAGGGTCGCCGTCATGGCGCCGAGCGGGAGCGCGACCTGCGCGATGCGTCCTCGCGCGTCGCGCCGATAGGTGGTGGTCTGGCCCAGCGGGTCGGTCACGGTGAGCAGGCGGCCCAATCCGTCGTTGGAGAAATTCCATTTGGCCCCGTTCGGATCGGTAAGCGCGGTCAGGTTGCCGGCCGCGTCGCGGGTGTAGCCGGCGGAAATGGCGGCGGGCGCCGACAATCCGAGGAGTCGCCCGTTCTGGTCGTAGCGGAAGACGGTGTCGTGTAGCAAGGGGTCGGAAGCCGTGGTCAGCCGTCCCATCGCATCGTAGGCGAAACCGCTATTCTTGCCGCCCGCCGACGCGGTTCTGCTCGTGCGACCCATCCTGTCAAGAGTGAGGGTAAGGCGGTTGCCGAGCGGTGTGGTGAAGGAGTTCTCGACCCCCGCCGCGTCGTAGCCTTGCCGCCAGACCTTGCCTTCGCCGTCGGTAAAGGTGACCGCGTTGCCGGCGGCGTCGTAGCCAATCTGGAAGGTGCTGCCATCGCCGTAGATCAGGGTGGAGGGCCGGTCGAGGGCGTCGTAGCGGAAGCCCCAAACGCGTCCCGCCCCGTCGATGATGGCAGCGACCTGGTCGGTGGGGGTGCGCGTGACACTGGTGGTGTTTCCCACCGGGTCCCTCACCGACGCCACCAGGCCGTTGACGTCATAGGTCCAGGTGGTAACGGCGCCCACTTCGTTGGTCGCGGTGAGCACGTGATCGTAAGCGTCGTAGGTATACGACACCGAACTGCCGTCGGAGCGCCGCTTGGAGCTGAGGCGTTTCAGGCCGTCCATCCGGAAGGTGGTCACCGAAGTTTCCGGCAACTGTATCGAAGCCAGCGCGCTGGTGCTGTCCGGCGTGTAGGTAAAGGCAACGCGGGCGCCGTTGGGCGCGGTCAGGGTCAGGGGCTGCCCATGGCTGTTGTAGGTGGAAGTCCACCGTTGTCCCGTGCGGCTGACTCGCGTGATGACGTTGCCGGATTGGTCGTACTCGAAACTCTCGGAGCTGCCGTCCGGGTAGCTGACGGTGGTCAGGTCCTGGTAGGTAAAGCCGTTCACCTGGCTGGAGGCATAGAAATACGAGGTCGTCCCGTCCGCGCTGGTCACACTGCGCACGAGACCGTCGGGGTGGAATGAAAACGTCGTGACGTTTCCGGCGGCGTCGGTCCGGCTGATTTGCCGGTTGCGCGTATCGTAGGTCATGGTCGTAACGTTGCCGGCCGGGTCGACTTCCCGCGTCTGATTGCGGTTGGCATGCGTGTAGCGGGACACCTGCAACAGCGGATTGGACATGGTACTGGCGCCCAGAGCCGGGTTATAGGTGAACGAAGAGACATTGCCGGCGGCATCCCGCTGAGAAACGACGCGGCCGTTGGAGTCGTAGGTATTTGTATAGGGCACATTGTCGTGAGGCAGCCGATAGGCCGTAAGGAGCGCGCCTGTGCTGCTGTAGCTGAAGACGGTGGTTTGACCGGCGCCGTCTGCGGCCGCGGTCAGCACGCCCTGGGTGTAATTGAAAGCAAACGAGCGGCCGGTTTGGTCGGCGACCCTGGTGAGGGCGCCGCCGGTGTTGTAGCTGAAATCCAGGCTGGCTCCCATGCCGTCGGCTACGCGGGTGAGGCGGCCGCCGGTGTAGGTCAGGGTCTGCGCGTTGCCGTTCCGGTCCTGGACGCTTTGCAACTTTCCGGTGGCGCCGTCGAAGGTGTAGACGAGGTGCGCGAAGGGGTCGAGCATCCGGTACGTCGTGCCGGACTGCAGGAGCTGGTAGTCGAACGGATCCATGCTGGCCTGGGTCCAGGCGCCGCCGCTTTTTGTGAAACGTATACTTTGACCGTAATAATAGGTAACCCTGGCGAGGGCCCCGTCCGAGCTCAATGTCAGATCGTAGTTGTGCATCCAGTTGGCGCCGAGCGCGCTCGCGACCTGGCCTTCCGCGGTCAGGGAGGAGTTGTAATAACGCTCGAAGTAAATGGGGAACGGGCCACGCAGGCGAAGGTCGAGGTAGAAGTTGAGGAAAGCGCCAGTGGCCATGGAGATGGGCTCGGCCACTACTTTTTCGTACGTGGGGGGGGGCGGCGGGAGGGCGGAATCGGTAACGGTGACGGCAATCTGAGGCGATCCCGAACCATTACAGGTGCTGCTGATTCCGGCGGACCACTTGACGGTGATCTTCGCCGTTCCAGCTTTCCGGGGAGTGACCGTAAAGGTGGCCAGCGTGTCCGGCGGAGTGGTGTATCCCGCCGTCGTGGGCGTGACGGTGACGGCGTCCCCCTCCACTTCGACCGAAATGAGCGTACTGCAACCCGTTTCGTTTCCGCCGTTCGACAGCGTGAAAATGGCGGTGGGACCGGGAAACCTCAAATTCAACTCCGTGGGGAACAGTTCGTGGGCGCCTAAAGATAGACCGGAGGCGAGGAACAGAACAACCGATGCGCGGGCGCGATTCATCATCCCTCCTTACCTGGCGCCGCTTCCTTAGGCGCGCGATCCAACCGCGCGTCAGCAAAGCGGCCATCCTGTCCGCAACGTGCGCTTCTGCCTTACGATACTCTATCACTCTTGCTTCGAGACGACTGCAGTTGCGAGTTCCAACTGACCGCGAGCCGGCGTGGCATCTGGCAGGCCTGTCCCTCATGGCGCCGTCCAGAGGGGCTTGCCATCGCGGGTCTGGAGGGTGATCTTGGGATTCTCATCGGCGGGCGCGCGGAGATCGACGCGCCGCTGTCCTGCTCCGTCGGACAAGACCAGGGTGACAGTTTCATCGCTGAGGACGGCGAGAGTGGCGCGGACCTGGCCGCGGCGGTCCGAGAGAGCCAGGTGAGGAGCGCCGCTGGGGAGCACCCCGAGCACGGCCCGGACCTCGCCGTGCTTGTCGTAGAGGAACAGGCCGGGACGGCCGCTCTTGTCGATTTGCAGGCGGGCGGCGGGGCGGCCGTCGGATTCGATCAGCCGCACTTCTTCCGCCTCTATCACCTTCATGCGGCCGCTCTGGGCCTGGGCGGGAGCGGGAGCGAAGATACGGCTGCCGGCCAAACCGCCCAGAAACGCCGCCAGCAGCAGGAGTACAAACTGGATTCGTGTCATACTAGTACCCTATCGGATCACCCGGTCGCCGGCGCCGGTGACGCGCGCGGTGCGTCCATATCTGATTCTCGCAGACCCGGACCGTGTCCGCGTGGGATCAGATACTCCGGGAAGCGATTCGGACTACCATAGGGGGATGAAGCTCCGCATGCGCTCGTGGGGGATCGTCCTGGCCGTCGCGGCCCAGTTGGGCGCGCAGTCCCCGTCCTGGCGCGGGACCTGGTCGGCCACCGGCCTCGGACGAACCCTTACCGGGGCGTGGACCGCCAGGAGCGGCGATGACTCCAACACCGTCCTGGGTTCCTGGACCCTTCTCGATCCCGCCGGCAAACCGCTCGCTTCCGGCTACTGGTCGGCTCGCAAGGCCGAAAAGAGCTGGGAAGGAGCCTGGCAGACGCGAGACGCCAAAGGCCTGACCCTGTCGGGATCCTGGAGCGCGCAGGCGCCGATCCCGGTGCCGGCCGGGCTGTCCGGCCTGCTGGAGGCCGCCTTGTCGCAAGTCGCCAAAGGGACCTGGCAGCGGGGCGGCCGGAAGGGAGCCTGGGCGATTCGCACGTACCCGGCCGACCGCCCGCCAGGAGCATGAAATGATAGGATAAGGCTATGTGGGAAAGAGTGACGGTTGTGGGATTCAGTTTGCTGGTAGCCGTGGGATCGCTGGCCCTGGGTGCGTGGCTCATCCTCAGCGGGCAGGCGGCGGGGGTGGAAGCTCTGTTCCTGGCGTTTACGTGCCTGATCTTTGCCGGGGTGGGAGGGTTGGTGGTGTGGTTTCTGATCCGGCCGAGCGGTAAGTCTGGCCCGCGAAGTACTTTCTCCGCCAGCGCCTAGTGCCGGAAGAGTGGCGTACGCTCTCGGCGTGTCGCGATCGGCGCCCTTTGGCGATGCCTGGGCGGGGGTCGAGACGAATCTCGAACCGGCAGGTTAAGGTCTGCGCCACCGTAGCACTAGTCGCCGCAACAGGTTTGCGGGGAGCTTCATATCGGCCAGGAGCTTATGGAACGGCCGGTTCGTGACGGAGCGGTTCAAATACCAGATCGAGTAGCGGTGAGGTGTCGGAAACGACCGTCACGAGCGGGACGGAGGATCAGCGAGTTTCGCCAAAGCCTTGACTTCCCGCCAAGCTCATCCGGGCTGTAGTCGTATAGATCGAGGTGTTGCGCCAAGAAGTCTTCCGTTTGGAGGCGTGGCATACCGAGCAGTTGTCCCACCTGGATCTGCGTGAGCGCACCCCGGCCGAAAGCTTCCAGTGCCGGCGCTTCCCGTGCGGTGCGGGACAACTCCTGACACGAAGGAGCGAGTTGGGCGGCGATCTCGTCGGGGATATCAAGGGCGACGGTCATTACATCTCCCACGAACGGGATAGCATGGTCTCGCGTGTCGTGACCTTACGGTAGTGGCGCGCTGAGGTGGACCGGTTGGGTGAAGGCGCCATTTCCGGCCGAGTCCCAGGCGGCAAAACGGACCCATTTCTTACCGGCCGGGTTGAAAGGGATACGGAAGCGGTAGGAGGAGTGGGGAGCGCGGTCGGTGGCGGTTAGGACCTGGCGGTCGGTCTTGTTGCTATCGCCCCAGACGACTTCGACGAATTCGAGCGGGAAGGTCCACTCGATTTCGGCGGTGACGGCGGCTCCTTCCACGCTAAAGTGACGGATGAGGATTTCTCCGGAAGTGACGAAGAAATCACCAGCTCGCATGGCCTTGAGGATGGGACTCCAGTCCTGGTCGAAGCGGGGGAGGCGGTCGAGCTTGATGTAGTTGACCATCAGGTGAGGGTAGGTTTCGTCGTCGGGGAACTTGGCATAGGTATCGCCTTCGGCGATGAGGTACTTAGGGCTGGTCCAGTTGTTCATGTCGTCCAGAGTATCGAAGCAGCGCTTCTCACAGAGGCGGGCTTCGGAGAGGTCGACGGGGAGGGACTGATAGGAGCCGCCGAGGTAGCGGTCGGAGCGGAAGTACTCGGTCTCGCGGTTGGCGTCGGGGTAGCCGGTGGAGCCTTTGGTGCGCGGATGGGCCTGCCAAACGAAGCCACCTTCCAGGCGGAGCATTTCGAGCTCGTCGGCCGGGGAGCCGACGTGATAGACCTTGCCGAATTGGGGGTCGGTTTCGGTGAAGGACTGGCCCGGACGGCGGACGTGGGACCAATAGACGGGTCGCGGCAGGACCATGGTATAGTGACCGCCGAAGGTGGCGTCGGGTTCTTCGCCGGGCATGATGAGGAAGTCGCGGTCGGAGTGGCGGCGGCAGCCTTCGAAGTAGACGTTCTGGTCCTTGAAGCGGAGGGGTCCGGGATCGGCGGCGTGGCCGTCGCCGTGGAAGTCGGACATCATGGCGATGTTGATGCCGAGGGCGCGGAAGGTGGGGACCCAGGGGGGCTGGAAGTCGAGTGAGCCGGCGTCGGCGATCTGCTCGTTGAAGTGGGTGTGGAAATGGGAGACGCCAACCTGGTGGCCGGGGAGGGGCTTATAGCGGTCGTCGTGGGTGAAGGCGAGGACGGCGCCGGTGGCGGCGGCCGGCGGCTCGGGGGACAGGTAGTAATAGACAGCCATGCGCTGCTGGGTTCCGGGAGGGGCGTTGTAGAGGGCGAAGTTGCCGGTGGAGAAGCCGCGGGACTGGCCCACGCGGCGCTGCCACACCGCGTCGGAGACGCCGAAAGGACGGTAGCCTTCCTCGCGGTCGGGCTGGCGGATGCCCAGGGAGAAGGTATCGGCGTTGAGTTTCTGATAGTACACGTAGCCGAGGTTGAGCTCGATCTCGCGGGCCCAGAAGAATTTGTGCGGGGGAGGGAAGACGGCGAGCGAGCCGGCGGAGGTTTCGAGCACCGCCAGGCGGTGACGGGCGCGGAGGGCCATGGGGTCGGTGTTGGGGGCGCCGCCGAACTCGATCTTCTGCGCGCCCCGGGCCACGTCGCTCCAGACCACGCGCCGGGCCTGGTCGACACGGAAGCCGCGGAGGCCGGCGCGGTAGTGGTAGGCTACGGCGGGCTCGTCCGTCTTGGCAACGGCCTCCTGGCGGAGGAGGTTGGTTCCTTTATACACGGTGAACTGGAGGTGTCCGGAGAAGATACCGAGCGAGAGGCCGGGGAAAGAGACCTCCAGGCGCGCTCCGTTGGTGCGGACCGCGCAGGAGGAGGAGTTGTAGGTAGCGGCGGCACGGCGGATTTCGTCGGCGGTGCGGGGCAGGCCGGGGTTGGTACGGGCGGAGCCGGGTACGACTAGGGGGGCGTCCCAGAAGACCTTCCACTTCTCGCGGTCGAGGACCTCGGGGGTCAGCTCGCGGCCCAGGGCGCGGAGGGGAGCGAGCTGCTGTTCGGACACGCGGCGGCGTCCGGTGGTGACGTGGAACTCGGGCGCGACGTTGGCGGCGACGACGGCCCAGGCGCCCCCGGTCTTGCGGGCGGCCAGCTCGCGGACGACGGGGGTGGCGTTGTCGATGGCGAAGACGGCGCGCAACTCCTGGTTGCGTGCGCCCTGCCAGGTGACGCGGAGGCCGTCGGCGGTGGACTCGGCCTGGAGCCCGGGCTGGGGTTTGTAGGCGGTCAGGTCGCAGGTGAGGGCGAGGAGGGGAAGGAGGAGGGCGGTCATGCGCCTATCTTAGACGATTTGAGGAGGGGAGGATTTGAGAATTTGAGAATTGGTGTGAGCTGGAGATGGGAGGAACGAATCGAAGGCAAGTTCTTTGCAGTCGAGCCGGATCGCATTATTCAATCTATCGGGAACCAAGGGATCGAGCCGCGGAAAGGAGCCAGAGAGAGGCAGCGAGGAGAACGGGAGACGAATAGACGCCGGGCATAGCGCGTCCCAGGTACCAGGAGCCGGCGAGGTGCTGGAGGGCGTTGAAGGTCATCAGGACGCCGAGCGGATAGGCGGCCAGGACCACCCAGCGGGTGCGACGAAGCGCCAGGGGATAAAGGCAGAGGAGCAGGAGGACGGCGAGGATCAGGCCGGTGAGCCAGACCCGAAAGGTGAAAGTCGGGAGAGGGAGCCAGGGGAGGCGCCGGCGGATGGCGAGGACTGTCGGGTTGTAGACGGACAAGAAGTCATGCGAGGCCTCGTCGGCGACATGGAGCCCCAGAGAGAGAGACAGAGCCAACCAGGCGCGGCCAAAGCGGAGTGGGGGCATGGGGAAACGGGGGGCATTCTATCCGGGCTTCTGGCTCGCCGCTCCTTAGCCCGCGCCGGCCTGGGGCAAGTCCGTCGCGGAGGTGGTGAGGAGGCGGTCGGGACGCGACCGGGCGCCGCCATTGGCTTCAGCCTCATCGAAGCCCTTGGCGGTGATGCAATGGCGTCCGTTGTCGGCCCGGAGGATCCAGCCCATCTCGCGGAGGTACCAGAGGCTGCATTCCAGGTGCTCGCGGGGGCAGCCGAGAAGCTCTTCCAGTTCCAGAAGGTTGAGGGTGGGCTGCTGGGGCTCGCTGATGCGCTTACTGTAGAGCAGCGAAAGGATGCCGCGGCGCTTGTGGCGCTCGGCTTCCACGCCCTGGGCGGCGCTGGCCTGGTCGAAGATCTTCCACTGCTTGCGGAGCCGGGAGCGGTGCCGCACGTCGTAGGCGGCGCGTTGCTCCGGATCGGTGAGTACTTGGTAGGCCTGCAGCAGGACCTTGAACATCTCTTCATCCCCGGTGTCGGCGTTGTCGGGATGGAAGCGCTGCGCCAGCATGCGGTAGACGCGGTGGATGGTGTCGAGGTCCGCGTTGGGGCTGAGCTGCATGATCTCGTAATAGTCGGCAAAATCGTCGGTGGAAGCGCGGGGGGTTTGGCGGAAGGGGTTCTCGGTGTTCTCGTCGAAGGTGAGGCCGACGCGATAGCCGCCGTTATCGCGGGCCACACAGTAGACGACACGAACCCGGGCCTCCAGGTTAGGAGCGCCATTGGTTCCCACTGCCGCCACCATGACCCAGGCCCCCAGCGGCAACGATAGCATGCTGTCGACGCCCAGGCCGCTGTTGGAGACATCGACCAGTTTGCCACCCAGAATCCGGGTGCCGCGCTTGGAGTCGGTGGCGGTGATCCGCAACTCCACAGGCGGGGAGTAACTCGTGCGGATAGAACGCCGACGCTCGCGCTCCGAGCTCATCACCAGCATTGTGCCCGGCAAGGCCCCCGCATGTCAATGGATCCATTGTACCAATTGCAAAAAAAAGCCGCAGCAGTACTACAGGTCTGAGAGAGGGGTACCACGCGAGACCGACCTGGGTCGGGCGAACACCGGTGCCATACCTATCGAAAGATACCCCGGCGGGCGAAAGCAAACCGCAGGCCGGCTTGCAGCCGGGGTCGGGCAGGGACAAGCGTCGGTATTCTATCATGAGGCCTATGCGCAGACGCGAGTTTATGGCGGTAGCGGTGGTGGCGGCGGCCCCCCAGGGGCGGATCTATCTTTGTATGCACGAGCAGACCTCGGCGGGGTCGGACTTCCGGAGGGCGATGGAGGGCTATGCCAAGGCCGGGGTACGGGCGGTGGAGATCACGCTGCCCAAGTTGCAGGAGTTCGCCAGAAAGGAGTCGCCAGCAATGGCCAGGAGGCTGCTGGCGGATTTGGGACTGAAGCCGGTGTCGTGCGGGAGCCAGACCGGTCTGGCCGAGCCGAATCCGGACCGGGCCAAGAACCTGGTGGCGCTCAAAGAGAAGTGCGAGCTGGCGCAGGCGGTGGAGTGCGATCGGATGGTGATGCCGTCGGCGACGCGGGCGCAGTTTACCGAGGACGACTACAAGCGGGCGGTGGAGAATCTGCGCGAGGCCGGAGAGGCGGCCCAGCCGTTCGGGGTCACCATGATGGTGGAGTTTACCAGAACGGCCACCTTCTGCGGGACGCTCCCGACGGCCTTGCGGCTGGTGCGGGAGGCGAATCATCCCCGCGTGCGGGTGATGCTGGATACCTATCACTTCTGGGGAGGAGTGAGCAAGTTCGAGGATTTGGAGCTGTTGCGGCCGGGGGAGCTGCACCATCTGCATTTCGAAGATACGCCGGACACGCCGCCGCGGGAGCTGTTGGAGCAGCGGCACCGGGTGCTGCCGGGGAAGGGGATCGCACCGCTGAAGCGGATACTGGAGACGCTGCGGCGGAAGGGATATAGTGGCCCGGCGTCGGTGGAGCTGTTTAATCCGGCGGTGCAGGCGCGGGACCCGTACGAGGTGGCGCGGGAAGCGCGGGAGGCATTCGAGAGGTTATGAAGGTCTGGCTGGCATTACTAATGATGGGGGCGCCCCTGGGAGCGCAGAAGAAGCCGTGGGACGCGGAGGCCTTGTGGAAGCTGGCGCGGATTTCGGATCCGCAGCTCGCGCCGGACGGGAAGCATGTCGCTTTCGTGGTGGAGACGCCGGACGTGGAGGCCAACACGCGGCCGCGGCAGGTATGGTTGGTGTCGATGGCGGGCGGCGACGCGCGGCGGCTGACCGCGGAGGGCGCGCGCAACGAGCGGCCGCGGTGGTCCCCGGACGGCAAACGCCTGGCCTGGGTGTCGAATCGCAGCGGCGCGCAGCAGGTGTGGGTGATGGACGCCGATGGAAAGAATTCGCGCCAGGTGACGAACCTGGCTACGGAGGCGGCGGAGGTGACGTGGTCCCCGGACGGGAAGAACCTGGTGTTCGCCAGCGCGGTGTACCCGGATTGTCCGGACGAGGCCTGCAATAAGGCCCGGGTGGAAGCGGCGGGGAAGAGCAAGGTCAAGGCGCGGGTATATACGGAGCTGCTCTACCGGCACTGGGACCACTGGGACGAGGGCCGGCGGGACCACCTCTTAGTCGTGCCGGCGGAGGGGGGGACGGCGCGCGATCTGACGCCGGGGCCGCGGGATGCGCCCAGCTGGCAGTTGAGCGGGCCGGACGGGTACGCCGTGTCACCCGACGGCAAAGAGCTGGTCTTTGTGCGGAATCCGGATGAGAACCTGGCGGTAAGCACTAATAATGAACTATACGTGGTTCCGCTGGAAGGGGGCGAGGCGAAGAAGATTACCAACAATCCGGCCGATGATTCGTCGCCGGTGTATTCGCCGGATGGGCGCTACATCGCTTACCGGGCGCAGTTCCGGGCGGGGTTCGAGAGCGACCGGTTCCGGCTCATGCTCTACGACCGCAAGAGCGGGGCGACGACGAATTTGACCGAGTCGTTCGACCGCTGGGTGACCTCGATCACCTGGGCGCCGGATTCGAGCCGCTTGTTTTTTACGGCCGAGGACCGGGGCCGGGAGCCGATCTATACGATACCGGCGGCGGGGGGAGCGGTGCGTATCGCGATCGGCGGGAACGGGCACCTGGGGGACGTGCAGTTGACGCGGGACGGCAAGACCATGGTCTACTCGGGACATAGCGGGTCGAGCCCGGTGGAGATCTTCCGAGCGGCGTCGACCGGGGGGGCGGCGACGCCGCTGGCACGTTTGAACGACGCTGTCCTCGGGGCGCACGACCTGACGCCGCTGGAGGAAGTGGGGTACGAAGGAGCGGAAGGGAGAAAGATCCAGGGGCTGATCGTGAAGCCGCCGGGGTTCGACGTCAAGAAGAAGCATCCACTGCTCGTGCTGATCCACGGCGGACCGCAGGGGGCGTGGGGGGAGTCCTGGAGCTACCGGTGGAATCCGCAGGTATTCGCCGGAGCCGGATATGTTGTATTCATGCCTAATCCGCGAGGGTCCACCGGGTTCGGGCAGGCCTTTATCGATGAGATCAGCGGGGACTGGGGAGGGAAGGTCTACCAGGACCTGATGGCCGGGGTGGACTACATGACGCAGCAGCCGTACGTAGACGGCGCGCGCGTGGCGGCGGCAGGGGGATCCTATGGCGGATACATGGTCAACTGGCTGCTGGGCCATACCAACCGCTTCAAAGCATTGATTTGCCATGCCGGTGTGTACGACCTGCGCAGCATGGCCGGCGAGACCGAGGAGCAGTGGTTTACGCGGTGGGAGTTCAAGGGGATGCCGTGGGAGAACCCGGAGATGTACCAGAAGTGGTCTCCGTCACTGTTCGCCAACGAGTTCAGGACGCCGACCCTGGTGATCCACGGGGAGCAGGATTACCGGGTGCCGGTCGGACAGGGGCTGCAGTTGTTTACGACGCTGCAGATGAAGAGAGTGCCGTCCAAGCTGCTGCTGTTTCCGGACGAGGGGCACTGGGTTTTGAAGCCGCAGAACAGCCTGCTGTGGTATCGGACGTTTCTGGGGTGGATCGGGGAGTGGGTGAAGTGACCGCTGAGGGACTTCGAGCCCAGTCAAGGTCCCGAACCAAACACTACCATCCTACAAATCACGTTCTCGCGCAGCCCAGCGAGCGTACGCGAGTCTCAGGTGATTTAATTTAGTTTCCGGCGCTTGCAAGCCGCAAGGACTCTTGGGCGATTTGGTAATGGGGGGACTGGGTACCGTTGGTTTCGGCGCGCACCTTTTCCGCGACGTAGCGAAACATCTCGGCCACCGTGACTACTCGATCGCGGTTCCAGTCGGCCTTGCCATCCAGCGCCTCCACCATCCAGCGAGTGAATATTCCCTGGCTTCCCCGCTCGCGGGAGATTTCGTTGACGCCGCCCGAAACGAGCACAGCGCGGCCCTTCTCCTTGGAGAACAACTGGAGCAAGTAGGCGTTGACCAGGTTACCCCCGGCAAACGCCCACTCGCTCCCCAAAGACCGGCCCACATCAAACACCAGGACCACGTTGCGCGAGCGCACGTTGTCACCAAGCAGTTCATCCAACTCCCTAAACGAGAGGGCAGTTTCCGACAACTGCCGGATCTGCGTGTCGTAGGCGGCGAGGTAAATCTTGTCCGGCGATCCGGGATCGTGCAGCCCGTGGCCGGCCAGATAAACAAACAACAGGTCGTCGGGCTTGGCCTTGGCGACAAAGTTGCGGAAAGCGTTGCGGATCTGGGCACACGCGGCTCGGTCGTCACGCAACACCAGCACCTGTTGGGCGGCGAAGCCAGCCTTAGAGGTCAGCATCTCGGCGACGGTCTGAGCATCGGCCGAGGCGGTTGGCAGGTCGGGCGGGCCGCCCGGTCGCGCGCCATAGCGGGAAACGCCGATCACGACCGCGTACCGGTCCCCGGAAAACTTCAGGGGCGCGCCAGAGCCCGTAACCATCACAGGCACTGTCACCCGCGTGCGGTTGCCTTTCTGGTCCCAGGCCTCCACCGCGATCTGCTGATCCTTGGGAGAGACGCTGATCTCCTGTTCGAACTCCACCTCCGCCCTGCCGGGGGGAAACGGCCAAGCCGAGCTGTTGATGCTGAGCCGAGCGACCGGGTGAACGCCGCCGATCCTCCCTTTTATCCGGATCCGGCGGGGCTTCTCGCCGGGCTGGAACACGAGCGGAAACTCCGGCTCGGCCAGCAGCACGTC
>JBGOUV010000013.1:0-35983 GCA_041477815.1 Terriglobia bacterium
GCCGCAGCCAGCCAGCCCAGGATGGATCCATATAACTCGACGCGATACTCCGGCAGCCGCTGGTCGTTATGCTGCAGGACGGCGAGCGCGGTCAGCATCACCGGGTTCCCGCCCATCTCGCGAATCTCGGGGCGGCTGTCGAGCGCCAACTCCAGCCCTTCTTTGAAACTCTTCGATTCGGCGTCATTCAGCGCCAAAGCCTGCGCGAAGTGATCGAAGAAAGTCCGGATTTCGGGAGGCTCCAGATCACCAATCCGGACGGGGTGAAAGCCGGCCAGCACGGAGTCCCCCACATTCGTTTGCGGCCGCGTGCTCACCAGAAAATCGCACTTCTGGAAGGCCTGTGTGGCGCGCTCAAACAGCCGTGCAATCCGCTCTCGCATCCGGCGTTCCGGCGCTTCGTCCAAGCCGTCCACCATCACCAGGCAATCGCCGCCGTCGAGCTTGTGCCGGAAGAAGGCCTCATCGGCGCCCCATTTGTACTCTTCGCTCTGCTTCCCCAGGAAGTAGGGAATCCAGTCCGGCGAGTCGGGCGGCTTGGGCGATTGGTCCGCCGCCAGCAGTGTCGCCAGGTCTGCGACGCGGATCAGGATCGGGAAGCGCCGGTAGTCCGGAGCCAGAAATGCGGTGGCGCCAGCAGGCAGCGTGCCGCGAACGGTGCGGCACAACTCGAACGTCAACCTTCTCAGGAACGTCGATTTGCCCGACCCGGGGTCCCCGATGACTACCACCCGGCGATGGGAAAGCGTCTGTTCGAGCACGACGCGCCGCTGCCGGTCCAGGTCCCGCATCTCGCCTTCGCCCGGCGTTTCGCCGCCCACCGGCGTGGTGAGAGGAATGTAGATTTCGTCGATTCGGAAGAAGTACGGCTCGGCCCGCTTGGTCTTCAAGCCGGTGATGCGGATCTGGCGCGTGTCGTCTTCCAGGAATTTCAAGTAGGTGTCGGGGTCGCGGTAGGGCGCTGCCGCGATCGTGGGATGCTGCCGCCCGCGCCACGCGGCCAGCGCCTCGGAGACCAGCGGGCGCACACTCGCGGCATCGGTGAACGTGCCGCGGAAATAGCCGCTCAACTCCTTCTTGAACTCTGCGAGCCTCTCCTCGTTGCGATGGACCTCTCTCCGGATTTGGTTGTATTTTCGAGCGGGCGCGTTCTTTCTTTGTATCAGGCGGTAGTCTTCACGCAATTCCGCCGCCCAAGGGTAGTCCGGATCAACTAGAAAGGCGAGCACTTCCTTCTTGGTCACCCGCCGCGCGTAATCGCATTCGAGCCAGGTGATGCTCTTCGCATCGGGGTTCTCCGGACCATCCGGCACCCAGCCGTAGCGGTGCGCCACGAGGACCACGACGACTTCCGCTTCGGCAACTTTCTCCAGGCAAGCCGCCAGTGTCGGCGCATGTCCGCTGGCCGGGAAGGACTCCATCCTACGCAGAGAGAGTCCGTTAGCTTCGGCAGCCTTGGCGGCCTGTTCGCGGTGCTCCTTCAAGTCATCCGAAGTGGAAGAAATGAAGGCCACGGGATCATGGGCCATCGCACCGCCAATTCTAGCCGAAAACGCCAAGCTTCGGCCAAGGCCTAACAGAGCAACTACCCTTGGTCGGTCCCGGACTGCGGCGGGCAGTACGCCCGACACAGCATTTTCAACAGTTGTTCGAGGTCTCTGCCGGATATTCTCCCGAGGACGCGCTGAACGCCGGACTATGCGAGCACACTCAACTTGTGAAGCCTGGCCACGGAGGGCACGTTCAGCCCCGCGGCCTCCCAGTCGGACAGCCTCCAGTCGAATTCGGATGTTCGGGGTCGCGAGGTAATGGGAACTGCTACAAAGTCATCGTCCCCGGCGTCGAGCGCCACCACTGCTGGTCGGACCTTGCCGCCCATGGTCTGGTGGAACCGCACCTCCACGAGGACGAGATCACCGCGCCGGAGGTTCCTGCATTAACTGCTCGTAAACCTCGTCCTCAGGCGCATAGGCCGCAGCGAACCGTTCGGCAGTGAGCCGCCGCCAGCCCTCCTCTTCGTCACCGTCCCACAAAAGGATTACCCGCACCTCCGCTCCTACGGGCACATTTCGAGCGATGTCGGGAGGAACGGGGATGCGGTCCCACCTCCGCCATCCGGCTTTCAAACTCCAGCGCCTTCATAAACAAGGTCCCTTCCCACAACTATCATGCCACGTACTCCTGGAGACGTGCGCTTATCCAGCCAAGCATTCACCCAGCCGGTCCAGGTCCGCTTCGTTGTTGAAGAAGTGCGGCGAGACGCGCAGCGCGCCGTGCCGGGCCGACACGACGACGCGGTCTCCGCGGAGCCGCTCGGCGAGACGCGACACGTCCCGGCCTTCAAAACGGGCGGCGAGGATGGGAGAGTCGTAGTGAGGCAGGCGATCGGACGCGAACGTGGCGCCGGCGCCACGCAGGACCTCGCGGCCGTGGGCGGCCAGGGTTTGGAGGCGCTGCTCGATCTGGTCCGGACCCAGGTCGAGCAGCAGTTGGAGAATGGCGCCGAGGGCATAGATGCCGGCGAAGTTAAGCTGGCCGCCTTCGTACCTCTGGGCTTCGGTGGGCAGCGCGGGGGGACCGTGGTGCAGGTCGTCGACGTTGCGCCAGTCCTGGTGGGACCGCCAACTGTAGACGGAGGGCTCCAGCCACTCGCGTACCTCGGGCCGGAAATAGGCCACACCGATACCCGTGGGGGCGCACAGCCACTTGTAGCCGTGGGCGGCCAGGACGTCGGCGCCGATGGCGCGCACATCGGTGGGGAGCGCGCCCAGGCTTTGCGTGGCGTCGACGTAGAACAGCACGCCCCGCTCGCGCAGGCGCCGGCCCAGCTCGGCCACCGGAGGCCGCAGTCCGCTGGCGTAGTTGACCGTGCTCATCAGGACCAGGCGGGTGCGCGAGTCGACCGCGGCCCAGAAGCGGTCCAGGCAAAACTCGCCCCCCGGGAGCGGGACCTCGACGAACTCTACCCCTCGCTTGGCCAGGGCGTGGCCGTTGTAGGTATTGTTGGGAAACTCATCGGCCAAGGCGACCACGCGGTCGCCGGGCTTCCAGTCCAGGCCGGCCAGCAGCCAGCCGAGCGCGTGGCCGGTGGAGGGGACGAAGGCGATATCGGACGCGTCGGCGCCGAGCAGGCGGGCGGCCAGGGCCCGAACCTGGTCGGCGTCGTCGAACCAGTCCAGAAAGTCGATGCAGGCGCGCTCGTCGCGGCGGCGCTGGTGGCGCTCCATGGCCTCATAGGCGCACCGGGGCACCGGGCCAAAGGTCGCGGTATTGAGGTAGGTCCAGTCACGGAGGACGGGGAACTGGTCGCGGACAAGATCCCAGGTTGCTGGCACTATTGCATTCTATCGACTCCAGAGGAGAGCCGGCAGCGAAATCGGGATAATGCGAGGATTCGGGAGGATCCACGATCTACGATCCACGATCCGAACTCACGGCAGGTCCACGAACTCCACCACCCCAAACCGCTCCGGGTCGTGGAACCCGCGGTCCCCCCGCGTCGGCGACCACGCCTGGAATTCATCCTTATCGCGATCCTTCCCCGGGCCCCCCGGACGCTTGATCCGGTACAACCCCACCCGCCAGCGATCCCCGGGCTGGGGCGCCGCGCTGACGCCCGCCGCGGCCAATGATTTCCATGGCATCGCAATTTCGACCGTCCAGCCCCCCGTATGGCGCGCCACCCCGGTCTGCAACCCGGCGATGTCCCACTTGGCCGCGCCCTTGGCCCCCGAGCGCGGCGCCGGAATCAGCAGGTCCACTACCACATTGTTCGGACTGACCTCCAGCTCCGGGTAGTTCTTGCCGTCCCCGTCCGGATCCAGAAACACCTCCACGACCTCCTCCTCCCACAAGCGGTCGTCGCGGTTCTTCATCGTTCCCCAGGGGTCCTTATCCCGGCAGACGAAGGCCACGTAGAGGTTCTGGTCGTCCCAGGCGACGGCCGCATTGGTAGCGTGTTGCGGGGTGGCCTTCACGCCCCGGATCGTCTGGAACGGTCCCACCCGCGGCAGCGCGGCCCAGGTGAACTCCTCCAGCTTCCCGTCCACCCGGATCGGATCGACCGTCCGGCCCGCCCGGTAAGTAGGTACTTGTTGTCCCCACACCACGCCCGTCAACAGCAGCAACGTCATTCGCATAAGATCACTCCAGATTCAGTGTAATGGTTCCCAGTCCTTCAAACTCCGCCCGCACCTGGTCGCCGGCCTGGACCGGGAACGCGCCGGTCACCGACCCGGTCAGGATGATCTCCCCAGCCCGCAGCGGCTGCTGGTTGGCCAGCGCCACCAAACCGTGGAGCGGATGCCCGGCGATCTTGGCCCCGGTCCCGGCGCCCTTGACCTCGCCGTTGATCTCCAGCTTCACGCTCGCCTTCGCCAGGTCCAGCGCGCCCGCCGGCGCGAGGCGCGTCCCTATCACTGCATACCCGTGCGACAGGTTGTCGGCCCAGGCATCCTCCGGCGTGCCCTTGCGCTGGAACCGGCTGTCGATCACCTCGAACGCCGCAAACACCCCCGCCGTCGCCGCCAGCGCCTGCGCCGCCGTCACCCCGGGACCGGCCAGATCCCGCGCCAGTAAAAACGCGAACTCCCCCTCGATGCGGGGCTGGATCACGTGCGCCGCCGGCAGCGTCGTCCCGTCGGCGAGCAGGTTCGAGTCGAGGATGTACCCGTAGGCCACCTCCAGCGCCTGCGCCTTCCCGCGCCACTTCCGCTCCACCGCCCCCAGCTTCTTCCCCACGACCCGCCGGCCCGAGGCGATCTGCAACGCCAGCCAGGCCTGCCGCACGGCGTCGGCCTGCTCCCGCGTGAACGCACCGAAGCGCGCGCTGAACAGTTCCACCGGAGCGCCCTGCTCCGCCGCGGCGATCAATTCCACTGCCAGTTGCTTGGGGTCCGGCAAAGTCGGCATGACCGTAGTATAATCGTCCGCCCGGAGCAAGAAGAAGAATGGTTTCGATTCGCCGCTCTCTTTTGCAGGGCGCCGCCACCGCTCCCCGGCAGCAGGTTCGCCCCGGAACCAGCGGCGAGCCCGCCGGCCGCTCGAGACCGTGCCGGTAAAGCCGCGCCGGCTGTTCCTGAAGACACCAACGCCGGCCTGGTGGGCCTCGGGACGTCCGTCACCGAGGGCCGCGCCAAGACCGTAGCCTGCGCCGTCGACGAAATCGCCCCTGCCGGCAAGATCAACCACGACTGGCGCAATCCCGCAACCTACCACCCCGGCGACGGCGCCATAACCGGCAGGTAACCGCGACAACACCTCGGTGCTACCGCAACGAATAGACTACATACTTGGAATTCTCAAACGCCACCATCCTCCCCCCCGCCCGATTCTTTACTCCCAATACCAGATAGTCAATCCCCAAGCGGCGATACTCCTCCCACCTCCCCTCCCCATAAGGCGCCGCCAAGGCTGCCTGCCACCTCCCCCACCACTCCCCCGCAAACTCCCGAAAAAAGTTAATCTGCCCTCCCCCCTTCCAATCCACGTACAGCGCCCGCGCCGACGTCGCCCGAAACACTCCGGGCTCCAGCGACTTCCCGGCGTCGGCAAAAAGAAACACCGCGTCCTTATCCGTAGCGCCCCGAGCCCACCGCGCCAGCTCCTCGAGCTCCGGATTCGCCGCCTGACCCGACCAGTGCCACCGCGTCCCCCCGGGGACCACAAAGAACGCCGCCACCACCACCGCCATCACCGCCGCCATCCCCCACCGCCGCCGCTGGGACAACCACGCCGCCCCCGCCAGCAGCGCCCCCAGTCCCTGCGCGACCAGCAGCCCACGCCCCAGCGGCTGCGTCCCTAACATCACCGCCGCCATCACCGCCCCTCCCCACTTCCACGGCGGCGCTCCCAGCCACCCCAGCGCCAGAGGCGCCAGCACCAACAGCAGCCGCGGCTGGATCCCCACCGCCAGACCAGCCGCCGCCCACCACACCGCCCCCAGCAGTCTTCCCTCCTTACACGCCAGCTCGAACGCCATCACCACCGACGCCACCAGCGCAAACAACTCCAAAAACAGGATGGTGCGCAGCGGCTGCACCTGCGGCAGCATCCCCCACTTCAGCTTCTCCAGCAACACGTACGACACCGGCAGGCTCAGCAACCCCAGCCCGCACAAGCCCACCAGAAAGAACCGCAGCACCGGCTGCATGAACTGTCGCAGCCGCAGGTAGGCGGCCCCCGCCAGCGCCAGCATCGCGCCGTACTGCCAGAAGTACAGCGGCGGCCACAGCGACACCCACACGTACGCCGCCCGCATCCGGATCAGCTCTTCCCACGGCCCGTCGATCCGCGACAGAAACGCCTGCCGCTCGGTGACCCCCGGCTGCCACCCCGCCGCCAGCTTCAACCCCACCATGGCCACGCCCAGCGGCGCCAGCCCCCACAGCCGCTTCTTCATCTCCTCCGGCTCATCGGGCACGAACAGCAGCGCGGCGTACACCGCCCAGTACGGCCCGGAGGTAGTCGGATGCAGCAGAAACCCCGCCGCTCCGGCCATCCCCGCCGCCAGGTACCGCCCGTGCGCCGCCAGTCCCAGCCCCAACAATACCGGCCCCAGCGCGAATGCCCGGGGCACCGGTTCGTACTCCACCAGCAGCACCGACGGCCCCGCCACCAATCCTCCCAGCGCATAGATCCCCGCGCACGCCACCGCCAGCGCCTCCGACACCCCCATCGCCCGGGCGATCAGAAAGATCCCCGCCAGCAGCGCTACCCGTATCAAGATATGCAAGATTCCCAGCGCCCCTTCGAAGTTCCCTCCCATCGCCCGCGCCGTCATCCGCACCCATTCGTCATACAGGGTGAATGCAGTATGCGCCCGCGTCGCCATGGGGTCCCGGCCCAGCAAACCCGGGTCCCGGAACCGCTCGAACAGCGGCACGTAGATCTGGGTGTCCGACTGGAGATAGATGTGCCCGGGGTATTGAAAATAGGAAAGGAGCGCCAGCGCGACCAGGCCCACCCCGGCAAGCTTCGACGGGCCCCTCATCGCGCCGGGGTCTTCTCCAGTTGCTGTTTCGCCCACACCCGCTGCGGATTCAGCTTCACCGCCCGCGCCAGCGCCTCCCGCGCCTCCCCGTTCCGGTTGGCCTTGCGCAGCGCCAACCCCAGCCAAAGCTGCGCCTGATGGTTCTTCGGATCCAGCTCCGCCGCCTTCCGCAGGTCCTCCAGCGCCTTTTCCGACCCGCCCCCAAACATCGCCGGCAGATAGTATTTCCCGATTCCCCGGCTCACGTACGCCTCGGCGTTCTGGGGATCGAGCGTCACCGCCCGGTCCAACTCCTCCAGCGTCTTGCGCCCATAGCGCAGTCCCAGGGCCACGTTTCCGGGAATGGCCTGCCCGTAGAGCGTCCCCAGCAGCCGGTGGTGCTCGGCCGAGTTGGGCTCGCTCCGCCCCGCCCGCTCGGCCGGGCCTATGCCTGCCTGCGCCGCGCGGCTCGATCCCGCCAGGTCCCGCAGCTCGGCCAGTACCTCGGCCCAGTAGGAATGCACCAGCGCGGCCTCGTACTGCGCCCGGACGCTCCCCGCCTGCTTCTCGGCCGCCGCCCGAGCCTGCGCCGCCAGCTTCTCGAGCGCCGTCCGGTCCTGCGCATCCCGCGCCCGCCGCGCGTCGTCCACCAGCCCGGCCGCCAGCGCCGCCAGCATCACCACCTGCCCGAATGGCACGTTCCATTGTACACTTGCGGTACGATAAGGCCACTATGCGCCGACGAGACTTCTGCCTCACTCTGGCCGCCGCCGCCCCGCTGGCCGCCGCCGCGCGACTCACCCGCGCCAACCTCTGTTTCATCACCGACGAGGTCTCGCGGAACCTCCGCACGGCCCTGCAGTTCGCCTCCGAGTACGGTCTCCGCCAGGTAGAGCTGCGGAATGTATATGATAAATACTGCTTTCGCCACGATCCGGCCACCCTCCGCCAGATTCACGCCTTGCTCCAGGAGTACGGCGTCCGCGTGGCCATCCTCTCCACCCCCGTCCTGAAATGCATTCTGCCCGGCTCCCGCCTCAGCGCCCTGGCCCAAAAGGAGTCCGCCGGGGCCCGCTCCACCTTTCCCATCCCCGACCACGAGCAGTTCCCCCGCCAACTGGAGTTTCTCCGCCAGGCTATAGCCGCCGCCCGCATCCTCGAGACCGATAAGCTCCGCATCTTCTCTTACTGGCAGGTCGAGAACCTCGAACAGGAGCGCCCCCGCATCCTGGAAGGTCTCCGCCGCGTCACCGAGATCGCCGAAAAGGAGAAGATCCGCCTGGCCATCGAGAACGAGCCCGGCTGCAACCTGGCCAACTGCGCCCAGACCATGAGCGTCCTGAACGAAATCCGCTCCCCCTGGCTGGGCATGGCCTGGGACGTGGTCAACGGCGCCTCCACCGGTGAAATCCCCTACCCCGACGGCTTCCGTCTCCTCGACGCCCAACGCATCTGGCACCTGCATATCAAGGATTCCTGCCCCGACCCCGCCACCGGCCGCCGCCGCATCTGCGCCGTAGGCGATGGCAGTACTCCGTACTCCGAAATCTTCCCGGCCCTCGCCCAAAGCGGCTACTCCGGCGCCCTCTCCATGGAAACTCACTTCACCATCGACGGCGGCCGCGAGCCGGCCAGCCGCCGCTCCCTGGAAGGACTCCTGCGCGTCCTGAGCTAGACGAAGGTGAAAGACCTGAACCTGTGGCGGAGCCTCCTGACGTCCCTGCCCGAGGCCCTCTTCGAGGTAACGAGCCTGGAGACGCTGAACCTCGCGGAGAATCGCCTGACCTCTCTCCGCGCGCGTGGGCCGGCTGACCCGGCTCCGCATGCTGGACCTGGGCCACAACGAGCTCACCTCTCTGCCCAAGGAGCTGGGCAATCTGACTGGTCTCTCCGGCTATCTATACCTCAGTCATAACCAGTTGACGGCGGTCCCGGAGTCGCTCGGAAATCTGGTTCGTCTGGCCTATCTGAATATCAGTGACAACCGGCTCACCGCTCTGCCCGACACCATCGGCAACCTGGCCGGCCTCCGGGAGCTGCGGCTGTACAACAATCGTCTCGCCGCTCTTCCGGAATCGCTCGGCAATCTGTCGAGCCTGCGGGAGCTTCATCTCTGGAACAACGAGCTGACGTCGCTGCCGTTATCGCTCGGCAACCTGCGAAGCCTCCGCGAGCTGGGGCTGCAGGACAACCGCCTGGCGTCGCTCCCCGAGTCCCTCGGGACCCTGACCCGCCTCGCCCGTCTGGACCTGCGAAACAACCGGCTGGCGGAGATCCCCCCCTCTCTCGGCAGCCTCCTTAGCCTGACTCATCTGGACCTCCGCGCCAACCGCCTGGTCTCTATTCCCGACAGCATCGGCGACCTGCCGAACCTCGAGAAGCTGGATTTGCGCTGGAACCAGTGGTCCGCGCTGCCGGCGTGGATCGACCGGCTCGAGCGGCGGGGATGCATGGTATTACACTGACTTGCGGAAGAGCCGGTCCAGGCTCCAGGGACCCGGTCCGGCGGCGGCAAGGTAGAGGAACAGGAAGCAATAGAGAGCGGCGAGTTCACCGCCGTTGAGAAGGGGCCAGAATCCCCGGGGCTGATGCGCGCGAAAATACGCCACCGCCATCTGACCGCTGAGCAGAAACGCCACGGGCCGGGTCCCCAGGCCGAGCAGGATCAGGAGTCCGCCGAAGGTTTCCAGCGCGCCCGCCACCCACAGCATGGAGAGGAAGGTAGCGGTGGCGCCTTTGCCGCCCATTCCGCCGAAGAGTCCGAAGAGCTTCTGGAAGCCATGCAGCGAGTATGTGAACCCGGCTACGATGCGCAGCAGAGAGAGGACATGGGGTTGCAAGGAACGCATATGGGTCCATCTTAGCGCACCGGGACGGCTGCGATATTGCTCAGTACATCCAGCAGATCGGGTCGTTTGGGCCCATCACCTAAGTGATCCAACCCGCCTGATGGTAGCGAGCCGGCCACCCGGTACGATAAACTGAGCCCCTCCTGTTCTTGACATTCCACCCGGCATCGGGGATTCTGGAAACCGAGCCCTATGTCCGCCACCCACCCTCGTCTCTCCGGCCCCTCCCCGCCAGCGAGTCTGTCCGAGCGCGCCTATGTGGTGATTCGGGACCGCATCCTGAAGGGCGAGCTAGCCCTCGGTGCGGCCTTGTCCCGGCGCCAACTGGCTGCCGAGCTGGGCATGAGCCTGCTGCCGGTGGCGGAGGCCCTGCAGCGGCTGGAAGGCGACGGTCTGGTGGAGAGCCGGCCCCGTATCGGCACGCGGGTGTGCCGGCCCACGGCCCAGGATATCCGCGAGCGCTACGAAGTCCGCGAGGCGCTCGAGTCGCAGTCCGCCCGCCTGTTTGCCGAAAAGGCCAGCGTCCGCGAGAGGCTGGAGATGCAAGCCATGTCCGAGAACATGGACGCCATGTTCAACCGTTGTTTCGCCGGCGCCAACAACGATCCCGAGTTCCTCTACGCGGTCCACAGCTTCCACTCGCAGTTCCACTTCCGAATCGCCGAGTGCACCGGCTGCCGGGCGCTCCGCCAGGCCATCGAAAAGAACCAGGTGCTGATCTTCACCTGGCTCTATGACACCGCCGCCCGCCGGCCCCCCCTGCCTCCCCGCTTCCACCGCGACCTCATTGAGGCCCTCTGCCAAGGCGATCCCGAAGTGGCCGACCGGGCCATGCGGCAGCACGTCCGCTACGGCCTCGAGAATGTCGTCCGGGGCATCGGTCCGGACGACGCCGCCCCAGTACAGAGGATCAAATAGACCGCTTCACTCCACTACCACGTCCAAAGACTTCAATTCATCTCCTTCGTAAGCAACCGTGACCGGCTGCCGGCCCGACGGCGCTTCATGCGGCGCCACCACGTCGATTTGCCAGACCGCGGCCGTGCCCGGCGCCAGCCCGCTGAAGACCACTTTGGCCGGCATCCCGCCGATGCGGACTTCCGGCGAGCTGCTGGTGTAGTAACGCTGCGATTCCGGAAGCGACGGTGCCGGAAAGAGCGAAAACGGCCACTACGGGCAAACCGCTAGAGGTCGGAGTGGTTCGACAAGGTCCGCGTAAGCCATCGTCTTCGGCCTGCTGTCTTCCGACTTCCCTACTGCACCGGAATCTTCGCATCCTGACTGGCCACGTTATCCACCACTATGGACAGGTCCGCCAGTCCCGACCGCGCGTTCTCCGGAATCCGGAAATTGATCTGGTACGCCGTGATAAGACCCGGGGCATAGAACCACCCCAGCACCTCCACGCCCTCCCCGTTGATCCCCACCACCGGCTGCCGCACGGGAATCGCCGCCGGCACGGGTCCCGGAACGTTGGTCGCCACCGGCGGACTGGTGAGACCCAGCCCGGTGAGGAAAATGAGGATGATCTCCCCTTTCCGCGCCGGATTGGCGGCCGTCACCAGGGTGAAATCCGCGTGCAGCGCCGCCGCCAGCCCGGTGGCCGGGATCTCAAAAATGCCCGGCGCCAGCGGCTGGATACGCACCCCCGTGACCGTCACGCTCGACCCATTATTGGTAATGACTACCGTGACCGTGCCCGGCGCCGGAACGTTGAACGGCACCTGAATGTTGATCTGCTCCCGGCCGCCCACGTTGGCGATCGCGATGATCGGAACCTCCACTCCGTCCACCGTGACGCGCACCCCGCGCAGCGTGGTCGGGAATGGAGCCCGGTCGGCGAAAACCACACCGGTGATGCCTTCCATTAAGGCGGTACCGAAGATGGTTCCCAGGCTCCCCGGCGCCCAGCCCGGACGAAAGCTCGCGCCATTGACGAACCCCGCCGCCACCACCACCGGCACGCGTCCCACGGTCTCCAAGGTGAATGTCAGGGATTGCCCCACCGCCTCCGCAATCACCGTGATCGTGCCCAGCGCGCTTCCGGCCAGGACGGTGGCGGACGCTCTCCCTTGCGCATTGGTAGTCGCCCTCGTGGGCGTCACCGTGGCCGATCCGGAGGCCACGCGGAACGTCACCTCCACTCCCGGCGCCGCGACGCCGTTGGCATCCTGCGCCTCCACCACCAGCGGCTGGCCCGCCTGCTGGCCCACCATGACGCTCTGGTTGTTCCCCGACGTGGCGGCCAGCCGGCTGGCCACAATGTTCACTGCCAGGTTGAAGATGGCGGTAAAGCCGCCCGCGCTCGCCGTCACCGTAAACACACCGGCGCGACTGCCCAGGCGCACCAGGACCGAGGCCTCCCCATCGTCATTAGTAGTACCAAAGATACCCTCCAGCGTGGCCGCTCCCGCAGGACTCACCGTCCAGGTCACGCTCTGGCCCGTCACGCCGTTGCCGCACTGGTCGGCCAGCCGTACCAGCAAGGCCTGCCCCCGGCCATCCAGCCGCCGCCCGGGACTGCCGTTCTGGTTGTCCCCCTGCCTTTTGATCAACTGCGCGGCCGGACCCCGCATCGCCGTGAACCGGATATCGGCCGAGAGCTGGATCTGGCTGAGCACGGTGGCCCGAATGACGCCGATACCGGAGAAACACCCGAACGTCACGGAGGTCGTCGCCGTCCCGCTCCCATCGGTAATCGCCAGGGGCGGATCGATAATGACATCGGTTTGGGAGGTGAACGAAACGCCGACGTCGGGCACGCCGGTCCCGGCGGCATTCAGAGCCCGCACCTTAATCGCGTCGGGAAATCTCGTCCGCACGATTCCCACCAGCGTGCTCTCGCCTTCGGCCGTGACCTGCGTGGGGAGGGCGGCGGCGGTGGGGACGATGGTCACCCGGAAGGGCTCCGGGAGCGACCGCCCGAACGGGTCGGTCACCGAAATCTCAGCGGTGGTCACGGCCGTCACCGCCCCCGCCGTGCAGGTGAAGGCGGCCGCTCCGTTGACGTCCGTCAGGGCCAGGCCCGGACAGGTGACGGTCGTCGGGAAAGTCGCCGACAGCGTCAGCGACGGCACGGGCAGGCCGTTACTGGTGGCCCGCACCACCAGGTCAAACGGGAACTGGGTGCCTTGGACCATGATTTGGCGGTCGCCCGATACCTTCCGCAAGCCGTCCGGCGCGGTGGTGGCGCCGCCGCCGTTCAGGTTGAACGTTTGGGTCGACACGAACCCGCCCGCGTTGACCGTGGCCGTCACCGCCACGCCGGTCGAGATCGGCACCGTGACGAACGTCTCGGCCACCCCCGCCAGATTGGTCGCGGGTGCAGTGTCTGAGAACGACACATCCGTCGTGTCCGAGCTGAAGATCACCGTCTGGCCGAACGCCGCCTGCCCGTTTCCGGTGCGCGCTCGCACCGCCAGCGGCGCCCGCAAGGTCGCGCCCGCGACGCCGCTCTGGCCGTTGCCGCCGTAAATCTCCAGTTGCGCCGCCGTCGTGCCCCCCAGGTACACCGCCGCCAGGCCCGACGGCGTGACCGTGGCGGTCCCGGCGCCGGACGGCAGCGAGCTGAACCCGTCCAGCCGCACCACCCTTCGATCGGTGAACGCAATGAACAGGAAGCGCCCGTCGGGCGACCCCTCGATGTCGACGGCGTTGCTCCCGAACTGCACGCTGGTTACCTCCGCCGCCGTGCCTCCGGCGGTGAGAAAACCCTGAAAAATCCGTCCCGGAGCGCCCGCCAGCAAAAAGGCGCGGTTGGCCCCCGCCATCACGATCTCACTGATGTTCAATCCGGCGGCGCTGAACGGCGTCGTGCCCACGGTTCGGGAGGCCAGGTTCAAGATGGGCGCCGACAGGTTGGAATTCAGCACCGCCGTGGCCACCGGCGGATCCGGATCGAAGACGATGCTGCTGCCCCCGAAGAACGTATTCGGAATCGGCGCCGATACGTTGTTGGACAGGCGGTCGATCTCGTAGACCGAGCCCGACGCGGCCACGTAGACGCGCGAGCCGTTCGGCGCCATCCCGATCGCGGTGGGGAAAACCCCGATCGGCAGCGAAGCCGTGACCGACAACAACTGCGTCACCGGGACCAAATCGATCATCCGGATGACCGAGGAGCCCGCCGACATCACGTAGGCCCGGCGCGAATTGGGCGTGAACACGATTCCGGCCCCGGCCGTCGGCAAGGGAAAGGACGCCGCGATGTCCACCGCCTCCGTCGTGTTCAGTACGTAGAGCAGGTTTCCGGCCGCCACCAGCAGCCGGCGTCCGTCGGGTGAGAGCGCCGCGGCCTGCGGGCCGGACGGTCCGGGCGACTCCAGCGGCAGGGTGGCGCGAACCGTGAACAGCGGCGCCGGGTTCAGCACCGTGATCGAGTTGCTGGTGACCACGTAGAGCTTCAAGTACGACAGGGGATTCGCCGGATCCGGAACCCCGAACGCCCGCAGCGCGCCGGCGCCAACGGTCGGAGTTCCGAGAAACTCCATGGTGTCGGCGTTATAAACATCCGCCGTCGTGGCGGCGCCGTGAAAGACAAACACCAGGTTGGCGCCGCTCAAGACCACCGGCAGCCACCAGAGAATCAGGAGAGCCTTCAGCATGTTTCGCATGGCTGCACCTATCAGTATTTCTGATGATAACATGGGCGCGGAGAATATCGAAATGAGACGACTGCTGCCCGCCCTCTCCATGGCCTTGAGCCTGGTCGCGCAGAGGCATCCCCACCAGGACCTGATCGACGCCGCCCGCCTCCACCCGCCGTCCCCGGCGCTCCGGGATCTGCTGGTCCGGACCTTCCCCGGCGCGAAAGACCGGGGCGTCACCGCAGTCTGGGGGCAGGATTTCCTGTTCGCCATCGAGACCGGCCAGACGCCGGCCGTATCCATCGACGGCGAACCCCCCGCCGCGATGCTGCGCCTGCCGGACTCCAACCTCTGGTACCGGCTGGTGAAGCTGCGCACCGGGGTCACCCATTCCTACCGGTTTTACGCCGCCGGCGAGCCGGCCGGGAACCGCGGCGACCTCACCGGCTACAACCCCGATTCCTATCCCCAGCCCGGCGTCCCCCAGGGAACGCTCTCGGAGAAGAAGACCATCATCAGTAAGGTGTACCCCGGCATGACCTCCGACTACTGGGTCTATGTATCGCCCGGCGCCGATTGCTCCGGCGGCGCGGCCCTCATGGTCTGGCAGGATGGAGAGAACCTGTTCGACCGCGACGGCTCGCGGATGCGCCTGCTTACCGTCACCGAGAACCTGGTCCACCAGAAGCTTCTCCCCCCTCTGGTGCACGTCCTGATCGCCCCGGGCAACGCGCGCAAGATGCGCAGCATCGAATACGACACCGTGTCCGACCGTTACGCCCGCTTCCTGCTCGAGGACGTGCTGCCGGAGGTGGAGAAGTCCTGCAAGCTGCGCCCGGACGCCTACAGCCGCGGCATCGCCGGGGAGTCCTCGGGCGGCATCTGCGCGTTCAACGCGGCCTGGTATTTCCCGAACCAGTTCAGCCGCGTGCATTCGGCGGTGGGAAGCTTCACCGCGCTCCAGTGGCGCTACGGTCAGGCGAATCCGGCCGACAACCTCGAAGGCGGCAACATCTATCCGTTCCTGGTACGCCGCGAGCGTCGAAAGAATATCCGCGTCTGGATGAGCACCGGCCTGGACGACAACGAGAACCGCGCCGGAAGCTGGCCGCTGCAAAACATCCAGTTGGCCAACTCGCTCAAGATGCAGGAGTACGACTTCCACTTCCGGTACGGAGAGGCCGCCCACGGCGGGGCGCAAGCCGCCCTCGACCTGCCCGAGTCCCTGGCCTGGCTCTGGCGCGACTACAACCCCGCCAAGACCGAGCAGATTTTCCAGATGGATCCAGCGGAGCGGAACAAGCCGCTCTACCGCGTCAAGATCGCCAACCGCGAGGCCTGGTAGCGTGGCGCGGCTGACTGTGGCGCAGGCGCTCGTGTCAGCGCTCGGTCCTTCCTAGAGGTTCAGTGCCAAGACGAGTCTCGGCCCGCAGGCTGAGAGGCAGGCTGAGAGCCGGCGCCATCGAGCCTGCCGGAGTCAAATGAATACCCGGCCAGCAGCGCGCGGCAAGAGTGCCCGGGAGTCACGTGGTGCAAATTTGCACCACGGCAAGTTGTTGATTCTGCGGGGTTGAGAATCCGGCGAGTTTGCCAGGTCTTGTTTCTGCCACGGACCGCTTCACGGTTAGTGATTCCCTCGCGAAGGCCGATAAGGGTGATATGTGGTGAGGTATGTTCAAACTCCTATCACACCGCGCCGGCCTGCTACGGATCATAATGCCCGACCCCGGCGCGGCCAGACTGCTCAAGAGCGCCAACCTGCCAACCATTCTGGAGCGCCGGGTCGCGGGCTGCGCCGGCGCTGGAGGCTGATGGCGTGCGAGGCTTTCGCAGCCTTCTGCTGTTCGCCCTCGGGCTCGCCGGTCTTTGGTGCGCCTGCTCCTCCGGGCGCCCCGGCGAGACCACCCGTACCTTCCGAATCGGCTTCCAAAACGCCCCACCCCGCCAGTTCGTCGATCCTCAAGGCAGACCCTACGGCGCCACCATCGATCTCCTCAACGAGGCTGCCCGCCGCGCCCAGGTCCGTCTCCAATGGGTCCATGTGCCCGAGGGGCCGGACCACGGACTCTCCGCCGGCGTGGTGGATCTCTGGCCCATCGCCAACCAGACCCCGGAGCGCAGCCACTTCTACTTCTCCGAGCCCTACGCCCAGGTGACCTACTGGCTCCTGGTCCCGGTCTCGGACCCGGCGCCCGATCCCAGCGCCACGGCCGGCCGGCGTGTGGGCATCACCACGGGGCTCTCGCGCCAAATCGCCGAGAAGAACCTCCCTAACCCGTCCATCCACGTCTTCGCCGACATCCCCTCGCTCGTGGAGGGCGTTTGCCGAGGCGCCATCTCGGCCGCCATCATTCCCGAGAGCGTCACTCACGCCTCCTTGTTCCGCCAGCCCCCGGACTGCCGGCTGCGCCTGGCGCCGATCCGGGGCGCCCGCCTTTGGTCGGGCATCTGCGCCTCCCGTGCCACCCCCGGCGCCACCCGCGTCGCCGACCGGCTCCGCAAGGAGATCGGATCCACAGTGCAGGACGGCGCTTTCTCCACCATATCCCTGCGGTGGTTCGGCTACCCCACCAATGAAGCCGCTATGGTCGAGAGTCTGGCCGAGGCGCAGCGCCAAAACTGGTGGCGCAACGCCGGTCTGGCCGTCTTGACCGCAGCGGCCGCCCTCCTCATCTGGCTGCTCGTCTATGTGCGCCGGGCCCGTCGCGTCGCCGAGCGGGCCACCAGGGCCAAGTCGGAATTCCTGGCCAACATGAGCCACGAGATCCGCACCCCCATGAACGGCGTGATGGGAATGATCGGGCTCCTGATCGACAGCCCTCTCGAGCCGGAACAGCGGGTGCACGCGGAGATCGCCCGCGACTCCGCCGACGCCCTGCTGACAATCATCAATGACATCCTGGATTTCTCGAAAATGGAAGCGGGCAAGATGAACGTCGAGCCCCTCCCGTTCGACCTGTGCGTGGCCGTCGAGGAGGTGGCCAACCTGCTATCCGCGAAGGCCGAGGAGAAGGGCCTGGAACTGGTGCTCCGCTATGCCCCCGGTGCCCCCCGGCGCGTCATTGCCGATCCCGGCCGCGTGCGGCAGATCCTCCTCAACCTGGCCGGTAACGCCGTTAAGTTCACCGCCCAAGGCCATGTCCTGATCGACGTAGAAACCGAGAGTGTCTCGGAACCAGAGACGGTGTTCCGGATCTCGGTGCAGGATACGGGAATTGGCATCCCGGCCGAGAAGCAGAAGTCCTTGTTCGAGAAATTCGTCCAGGCCGACGGCTCGACCACCCGCAGGTTTGGGGGCACCGGTCTGGGCCTGGCTATCTCCAAGCGACTGGCGGAACTGATGAAGGGCGCGATCGGAGTCTCCAGCGTACCGGGCCAGGGCTCGACATTCTGGTTTACTCTGCGCTTGCCCCTGGACCAGGCGACCCCTCCGGGACCCCTGCCCGGCGTCGATCTGACCGCCTACCGCATGCTCGTGGTGGACGACAATGACGTGAACCGGCGCGTCCTGCGGGAACAACTGCAGGGCCGCCAGATCCGGTTTGATACCGCCGCCTCCGCGTCCGAAGCCCTGGAACTCCTGCGAGCCGCCAGGCTGGCCGGCGATCCTTACCTGGTGGCGATGATCGACTTCCTGATGCCGGACATGGATGGCGAGGCGCTCGGCTACGCTATCCAGGCCGATCCACTACTGTCCGGCATTCGCCTGGTGATGCTGACTTCGGCCGGTCTTCGGGGCGAGTTCGCCCGCTTTCGAGACGCGGGCTTTTCCGCTTATCTCACCAAGCCCGTAAAGCCTTCTTTGCTCTTCGACACCCTGGCCGCCGTATGCGCCCGCGAGCCGGCGGACGGACCGGTCGCCGTTGTTACCCGCCGCCAGGTGCGGGAAGCCCGGGCCGTTGGCGCCGCTGCACCGCCGGAGCCACCGCACTACCGCGTTTTGCTCGCCGAAGACAATATCGTGAACCAGAAGGTGGCGGGGAAACTCCTCGACAAACTCGGTTGCCGTGTGGACGTGGCCGCCAACGGGAACGAGGTGCTGGCAATGTGTCGGAATCTGCCCTACGACCTGATCTTCATGGACTGCCAGATGCCCGAGATGGACGGCCTCGAAGCCACCCAGGCGATTCGCCAATGCGAAAATGGACACAGTCACATCCCGATCATCGCCATGACCTGCCAGCGCCATGCCCGGCGACCGGGAGCGTTGCCTGGCCTCCGGCATGGATGATTACCTTTCCAAACCGGTCAGGCGCGCCGACCTCCAGAACATGCTCCACCACTGGGTCGCCACCGAGGTGCTAAGATGAGGTTCGCCCTCCGGCATGGATCTCCTCGCGCAACTCAATCCGCGGCAGCGGGAAGCCGTCGAACACGTCGACGGCCCCCTCCTGATTCTGGCCGGCGCGGGCAGTGGTAAGACCCGGGTCATCACCTACCGTATCGCCTACCTCATCCGCCAGTGCGGCCTCTCGCCTGCCCGCCTCCTGGCCGTGACGTTCACCAACAAGGCGGCCGCCGAAATGCGCGACCGCGTGGCGGCCCTGCTCGGTCCGGGAGCGGCCACTCCGGTGCTCTCCACCTTCCACTCCCTGGCGGTGCGAATTCTGCGCCAGCACGGGGCCTCGCTCCAGCAGGTGCGCCCCGGCTTCACCCCCCGGTTCACCATCTACGACGAGGGCGACCAGCTCTCCGTGGTCAAGAGCGTCTATAAGGACGTAGGACTCGACGAGAAGACCCTGGCCTACAAGGCCGCGCTGGGGAAGATCTCCGACGCCAAGAGCGAGCGGGTCAGCCCCCAACAGTATTACCAGTGGTCGAACAGCCCGCTGGCGGACAAGATGGCCGTGATCTACGACCATTACGAGACCGCCCTCCGCCGCGCCAACGCCCTCGACTTCGACGACCTCCTGCTGGAGACCGTTCGCCTGCTGGGTCACGACGACCAGGTCCGACAGCGCCTCATCGACCGGTTCCACTACCTCATGGTCGACGAATACCAGGATACCAATCGTACTCAGTACGAGCTGACCCGGCTCTTGACCGAGCCGCGGCGAAATTTATGCGTCGTCGGGGACGAAGATCAGTCCATTTATAGCTGGCGGGGAGCGGATATCCGGAATATTCTGGACTTTGAACGGGATTATCCGGGCGCGGCCGTGATCCGGCTCGAGCAGAACTACCGGTCGACGAAGAACATTCTGGACGCGGCCGGGGCGGTGGTGGCCCGCAACGAGCACCGCAAGGGCAAGACACTGTGGACCGAGTCCGGCGCGGGGACGCCGATCCTGTTCTACACCGGCGAGGACACCGAGAACGAAGCCCTGTTCGTCGCCGAGTACGTCCAGAAATACCTGTCGCGGAATCCCCAGGACCGGGCGGCGGTGCTCTACCGGACGAACTTCCAGTCGCGCCAGATCGAGGAGGCCCTGCGCCGGTACGGGCGCAAGTACACGCTGGTGGGGGGGCTGAGCTTTTACCAGCGGGCGGAGGTGAAGGATGCGCTGGCCTACCTGAAGGCGGCTCTCTCGGCGCCGGATACCTATAGTCTCCTGCGGATCATCAATACACCGGCGCGGGGCATCGGGCGGACCACCGTCGAGCAGATCGAGGCCCACGCCCGGGAGCGCGGCATCGGCGCCTGGGAGGCGATCGAGGAATTGCTGGGCGCCGGGGTCTTTTCTGCCCGGGCCCAAGCGGCGGTGGGAGTCTTCCGGGACCTGATGGTGGAGTTGCGAGACAAGGTCGCGGCCCAGCCGGTGCACGAAGCGCTGGTGTGGCTGCTCGACCGCACCGGGTACAAGAGAACCCTGGAGCAGGAAGACTCCATCGAGAGCCGGGGACGCCTGGAAAACCTCAACGAGCTGCTGAACGCGGCCCGGGACGCCGCCGAGCGCGAGGAGACGGTGCACGAGTTTCTGGATCATGCGGCCCTGATCGCGGACACCGACGATCTGGAGGAGTCGGCGCAGGTAACGCTGCTGACCCTGCACAGCGCCAAGGGACTGGAGTTTCACCTGGTGATTATGGCGGGAATGGAGGAAGGCATCTTCCCCCACAGCCGGTCGCTGTCGCTGGAGAACGCGGCGGGGCTGGAAGAGGAGCGGCGCCTCTGCTACGTAGGCATGACCCGCGCCCAGAAGCAGCTGGTCCTGACGCGGGCGCGCTTCCGGCGGCGGTATGGAGGCGGCGAGCTGGCCGAGAGCGAACCCTCCCGGTTCTTCGACGAGGTGCCCCGAGATCTGGTCGAAGATCTGACCCCCGTTCCCCGCGGCCGCCGGGACGTGGATCTCTACGCCGAGCAGCAAGAGGTGCGCCACATAGCCAGGCGCACCACCTTCACCGGCAAGACCTACAATTCCGTAGAGAACGTAGCCGAGTTCTTCGCGGGCCGCGACCGTAAGGGAGCGGTTCCCTCCGCGTCACCGGCCCCCCCCAAAGTGATCCCCATCCGCTCCCCCGGCGGCTCCCTCCGAGCCGGCGTCAGGGTGCGCCACCCCAAGTACGGCGCCGGCGTCATCCTCCGTCGCGAGGGCGACGGCGACGAGGTAAAGCTGACGGTGAGTTTCCCCCACCACGGATTGAAGAAGCTAATGGAAAAGTACGCCACTCTAACTCTGGAGTAAAGACACTTTGATTACCAAGCACATCAAGGACAAAGCCGAACGCAAGAAAGTAAAACGGGCGTCGCGCAAGAAGGCGGCCCCCAAACCCAAACGGACCGAAGAGCGCGGCGCTCACAAGAAGAAGGTCCAGAAGCAGAAGGCCGGTCAGCGCAAGCGGTAGAACGCCGTGTCGCAACTGCTCCGGACCAAGAGCATCGATCGCCTGGTCGCGGAGAGCGAGGCGCCCGGGCGGCGGCTGCGTCGGACGCTCGGGCCTCTGGCGCTCACGGCCATGGGGATCGGCGCGGTAATCGGGACGGGTATCTTCATCCTGACCGGCACGGCCGCGGCCGGCGAAACGGTCGCCATCCCGTCGATCCTGAAGGCCCCGGTCATCGACCTGATCCGGCACGGGGTGGAGGCCGTGTCCACGCACGGCCGCCCTGGGGCGGGACCGGGCATCTCCCTGTCCTTTCTCCTGACCGCGCTGGCCTGTGGTTTCGCCGCGCTCTGTTACGCCGAGCTGGCGTCGATGATCCCCATCGCCGGCAGCGCCTACACCTACGCCTACGCCACACTGGGGGAGATCTTCGCCTGGATCATCGGGTGGGACCTCATCCTCGAATACGCCGTCTCCAACATGGCGGTAGCGGTGGGATTTTCAGCCTACTTCAACGACCTGCT
Organism: Terriglobia bacterium; assembly: GCA_041477815.1. Classification (GTDB taxonomy): domain Bacteria; phylum Acidobacteriota; class Terriglobia; order Bryobacterales; family JACQDG01; genus JBGOUV01. The sequence continues at coordinate 21,695 of JBGOUV010000013.1, forward strand.
GGACAATGTCTGCGGCGTCCACCTCCCCATGCGCTGGAGCAATCCTGCAATGGTGGGCGGCGAGTACTCCGGGGCCTGGTTCAACCTGCCGGCGCTGCTGATCATTATGCTGCTGACGGTGGTGCTGGTGCGGGGCGTCCGGGAAACGGCGGGGGCGAATACGGCGATGGTCGCCATCAAGATCGTGGCCATCCTGATCTTCTGCATCGGGGCGGCGCGGGCGATAAAGACGGAGAACTGGCATCCCTTCCTGCCCAATGGATTCCAGGGGGTGCTCACCGGAGCGGCGATCGTCTTCTTCACCTATATCGGGTTCGATTCGGTGTCCACGGCGGCGGAGGAGTGCAAGCGGCCGCAACGGGATCTGCCGCTGGGTATCATCCTGACGCTGGTCATCTGCGCCTTGCTCTATATGGCGGTAGCCCTGGTCCTCACCGGCATCCAACCCTGGCACACCTTGAACAACGCGGCCCCGGTGGCCAACGCTCTCAAGAAACTGGGGATGGACGGCATTCGCAAATGGGTCGGCATCGGCGCCCTGGTGGGGATGATCTCTTCGCTGATGGTCTTCCAATACGGCCAGGCCCGGGTGTGGTTCGCCATGTCGCGCGACGGCCTGCTGCCGCGCGTGTTCTCGAGGGTGCACGCCCGCTTCCAGACGCCGCACGTCAGCACCTGGGTCGCCGGCCTGGTGGTGGGCATCCCGGCCGGCCTGTTCGACATCGGCACGCTGGCGGACCTGTCCAACATAGGAACGCTGTTCGCGTTCGTAGTAGTATCGGCAGGGGTACTGGTACTACGCAAGCAGCAGCCGGAGCGTCCCCGCAGCTTCCGGGTGCCGTGGTCGCCGGTGACGCCGGTCATCTCGATCGTGGCCTGCCTGGTGCTGATGGCCAGCCTGCCCCTGGAGACCTGGATCCGGTTCTTCGTCTGGCTGGTGATCGGGCTGGTGATCTACTTCCTATTCGGGAAGAGGCACAGTGAGTTCGCCCGGAGTTGACCGTATATGTGAACACCGTAGCTTTGCGCCCGATGCACTGGTCGAGCGTCCGGCCCGGCACGTACTCCATGGCGATGAAGTCGGTCGAGCCGGAGGTTCCGATGTCGTAGATGGTGATGATATTGGGGTGGTGCAGTGCCGACGCGGTCTTGGCTTCCTGGATGAAGCGGCGCTTGCGCTCGGGGTTGGCAACGGCTTCGGCGGGGAGGACCTTGACGGCGACGGTGCGGTCCAGGCGGGTGTCGCGGGCGCGGTAGACCTCGGCCATCCCCCGGCGCCGAGCGGAGCGAGGATCTCGTAGGGGCCGAGACGGGTTCCGGTGGGGAGGGGCATACGCTGGGGGTCTGCGTCCGTATCCGCCGCAGCACCTCCTCTGCTCCGTCAAACCGCGCTTGCTTGCCGCCGATCAACTGGGCGAGGCAGGGGATCGGGATGATTACGTTCCATCTACTCAGCCCCAAAAGAACCACGTTCCGCCGCTCACCCCTCAGGCGACCCGTGGCAAGAGTACCGTGGTTTAAATTTGCACCACGCGCGGCTCAACAGAATCAACCGGTTACGGAGCCGCGACCGGACGAGGCCGGTTCTTACCACGGGCGGACTAAGCCCTCTCGCTCAGCCGGGGCCGCCGGCGGGAGCCTTCGTAGGCGTGAAGGCCATCTGGTATCATGGCGATTGATCTCCAAAAGCTCCCACGCCTGCCTACTGCTGGCGCTGCTGACTATCTTCCTGGGGCGCATCGTTTCCACCTATCGGGTCTTCAACGACACCACGGATGAGAACACCCACATCCGCGCCGGGGTCGAGATTCTGCAAAAAGGATCCTACACGGTCGACCCCCAGCACCCGCCCATTCCCAGGATCTTCTTGGGCGCTCTGCCTTACTATGTCGCCAAACTGAACCTTGGCGAACACAACCTCCTGTGGACCTTCGGACTGTGGGAGTGGCGCGACACTGCCTACTATTGGAGAACGCTGGCTCTGGCCCGCGCCGGGAACCTGGTGTTTGCCCTGCTCCTGTTTGGGTTTGCCTACCGCTGGAGCTCACTGCTCTACGGTCCTCGAGCCGGTCTTGCCGCCGCCGCCCTGGTCGCCTGCTGTCCCAACCTGATCGCCCACTCCGCGCTCGCGACCATGGACGCCGGGGCCGCCGCCACCATGTTGGTGGCCGTGTATTATCTCTGGCGCTGGAGCCCGCAGCCGGGCCCGCGGTGTTGGGCCGCCGCCGTGGCCGCGAGCGTCGCCGTGCTGTCGAAGTTTTCCGCCCTGTTCTTTCTGCCCCCTATCGCCGTCCTCTACTTGCTGGCGGCCAGAGGACCCCGGTGGCTGGAGCGGCGGCCCCTGCGAGTGGAGCCCGCGGCCGCCCGCGCGGCCCTGGGACGAACCGCCGCCTGCGGCCTGATTTTCCTGTTTCTCGTCTGGGCGGCCTACCTGTTCCAGGCCCGCGGCCACCTCGAAAAGGGTCATCACGAGCCGAGCGTGGTCCCCAAACTGGAGCGCCTGGTGCCCTCCAACGCCTGGATTGGGGTGAAGACCGTTCTGGCGCACAACGACGACGGGCACCTCGCCTACCTGCTCGGCGACCTCTCCAAGACGGGTTGGTGGTACTACTTTCCGGTGGTTCTGGGGGTGAAGACCACCCTTCCGCTCCTGTTGCTGGTGGCGCTTGCCGCCGGATTGTACCTAAGCGGAGGCTATGCCGGCGCCGCCCGGCAAACCGGGTATCTCTGGATCGCCCTTTTCGTCGTGCTGGGTATTTGTATGGCGTCCCACATCAATATCGGGGTCCGCCATATCCTGGTGCTGTACGGTTTTTTTGCGATTCTGGCGTCGGGCGTGTTTGCCGACGCGGCGAGGCTGGCACTGCGCCACCCGGCGATCCGGTGCCTGGCCCTGGCGGCCGTGGCCTGGCACGCCGCCGAATCGGTGGTGGCGCACCCGGATTATCTCGCTTACTTCAACCAGATCGCCCGGGGCCGGGAAGAACAGTTTCTTGCGGATAGCAACCTGGATTGGGGCCAGGACCTGGCGCGGCTGGGAGAGTATCTGCGGAGCCACCACATCGACATGCCTCAGGCGGACCTATTCGGGGCGACTCCCCCTCACAGGCTGGATTTCAAGGTGACAGGGCTCCACCCGCTCCACCCGCAGCCGGGGTGGGTAGTCATCAGCGTCAACCACCTGCTGGGGATTAACCGCAGCCCGCAGAACTATCGGTGGTTTCTACAGCGTCGGCCCGACGCCCGGGTAGGCAAGACCCTCCGGCTGTACTACCTGCCGGCCGCGCCGTAACCGATGCGGCAGAGGCGTTAGCAGTCCGCGGCAGAAGTGAGATCCGGCAAATTTGCCGCATCCTCAACCTCGCAGAATCAACGACTTGCCGGTGGCAAATTTGCCAACAAGTCGCGGCGGGGCACTTTTGCCACGGGCTTAGCGCTCCGCAGCGACCGGTGCCAGGGTTGGTATTTATAAGCGTGATATTCTATCCCGCCATCCTGAAACCGGAGACCTGCGTGGTCAATTTCCCGGACTGTCCCCGAGGCGGTGACCGGCGTCCGCACCGCCTGCAACCGCCGCGCCCGCACTGGTCCCCAACGGCGCGGTAGCCTAAGGCCTCGCCCCCGAACACCCCTCATCCGCGACTCAACCGCCTCCCCCCAACGGTACAATGGCCCCATGCCCCTCTCCGCCGGCGCCCGTCTCGGACCCTACGAGGTCGTCGCGCCGCTGGGCGCGGGCGGGATGGGCGAGGTCTACCGCGCCAAGGATACCCAGCTCGGCCGCCAGGTAGCCCTCAAGGTGTTGTCCGCGGCCTTCGCCGGCGACCCCGACCGCATGGCCCGCTTCCGGCGCGAGGCCCAGGTGCTGGCGTCGCTCAACCACCCCAACATCGGCGCTATCTATGGCCTCGAAGAGAATGCCCTGGTGCTGGAGCTGGTGGAGGGGCCAACGCTCGCCGACCGCCTCGCCGAAGGCCCGATTTCGCCCGACGAATCTGTGGCCATAGCCAAGCAAATCGCCGAGGCCCTGGAGTACGCCCACGACAAAGGCGTCATCCACCGCGACCTGAAGCCGGCCAACGTGAAGATCACCCCCGAGGGAACGGTGAAAGTGCTGGACTTCGGGCTGGCCAAGATCGCCGACGACCGGGCCAACTCCGGCGACCCCGCCACTTCTCCTACGCTCACGATGCGGGCCACCCAAGCCGGCATGATCCTGGGCACGGCCGGTTACATGGCTCCCGAGCAGGCGCGCGGTCAGGGGGTGGACAAGCGCGCCGACATCTGGGCGTTCGGCGTGGTGTTGTTCGAGATGCTCTCCGGGAAACGCGTGTTCGGCGGGGAGACGGTGGGAGACACGCTGGCGGCGGTACTGAAGACCGATCCGGATTGGCAGGCGCTGCCGGCGGATACCCCGGCCGGTGTGCGCCGGCTGCTGCGACGGTGCCTGGAGCGTGACCGGAAGCGGCGCCTGCATGATATTGCAGATGGGCGGCTGGAACTCGAGGACGCGGAGGCGGCAGAGAAGCCGGAGACGACCAGGGCGACGGGGGCGAGGAGATGGCTCGGTTGGGTAGTGGCAGTGGTGGCGATCGTGGTGGGAGCCCTAGGATGGTGGCAAGCCACCCGGCGGACGGAACGACCGTTGCTGCGGCTGCAGCTCGATTTGGGACCGGAGGCCGCGCTCGGCTCCGGCTCCGCCGGCCCTGCAGCGATTCTTTCGCCGGACGGCTCGCGGTTGGTGTATGTGTCGCGCGGCGCGGACGGCAGGCTGCGGCTCTCCATGCGCCGGCTCGACGAGTTGCAGGCGTCGGTGCTGGCCGGCACGGAAGAGGCAGCCTCGCCCTTCTTTTCTCCCGATGGGCAGGAGGTGGCTTTCGCCGCCGGCGGCAAGCTCAAGAAGATTCCGGTCGGCGGCGGTGCGCCGGTCTCCTTGTGCGACGCTCCCAGGTTCGCCGGCGGGTGGTGGGGGGAAGACGGAGACATCATAGCCACGCTGGATTTTCGGGTCGGGCTGGCGCGCCTCCCCTCTTCCGGCGGGACGCCTCAGCCGCTGACCAAGGGCGGCTGGTGGCCGCAGGTGTTGCCCGGTGGCAAAGCGGTGCTGTTCACCGGCGGAACGGCTGTTCTTAGCGGCATGGGAAGCCGTTTGGAAAATCCCGCCATCGAGGTGCTGTCACTCTCCTCCGGCGAGAGACGGACCTTGCTCCGGGACGGCGTTTTCGGCCGCTATCTTCCCAGCGGCCACCTGGTCTACGTGCAGGCCGGCAGCTTGCTTGCCGCACCCATGGATCCGGCCAGACCGGAGTTGACCGGTCCCGGCGTGCCGGTGCTGGAGGAGGTGTTTTTCGATCCGCACTTTGGGGGCGCGCAAGTCGATGTTTCCCGGACCGGCACGCTGATCTATGTCCCCGGCAAACAGGCCTTGCCGAACTTGTCGGTCCGCTGGCTGGACCATACCGGCCAGACGGCGCCTCTGCTGGCCAAACCGGGGAACTACTTCTGGCCGCGCCTGTCCCCGGACGGCAAGTCGCTGGCCCTGTCCGCGGCGGGCGAGAAGAACGACGACATATGGATTTATGATTGGCAGCGAGACACCATGTCCCGCTTGACCTTCGGTCCTAATAATAACCGGGACGCGGTTTGGAGCCCCGACGGCAAGTACATCGCCTTCGCCTCGGGAACGGGCTCGGATCTGAACCTCTACTGGATCCGGTCGGACCGGGCGGGCGAGCCAGAGCGGCTCCTCGAGACGAAGAACCTCCAGATACCATACTCTTTCTCCCCGGACGGCAAGTGGCTGGCCTTTTACGAGCGGGATGGGTCCGGCGGCGGGACCCCCACCACGTCGCCACCGGGCGATATTTGGGTGCTGCCAATTCATACGGAGGCCTCCGCCGGCCCGCGCCCGGGAAAGCCGGAAGTCTTCCTACGCACTCCCTTTAACGAAGCGCAACCGGTGTTCTCTCCCGACGGACGCTGGCTGGCCTACGTCTCGGATGAGTCGGGCGTGATGGAGGTGTATGTCCGGTCGTTTCCGGGCCGCGGCGGTCAAAGGCAAATCTCGAGCGGAGGCGGGATATTTCCGGTCTGGTCGCAAAAGGGGCGCGAGTTGTTCTACCGGACCTTGGACAACCGCATCATGGTAGCGGCCTATGCAGCCACGGGCGAGTCGCTGGTCGCTGAAAGACCGCGGGTATGGTCCGAGACGCGCATCGCCGATACCGCTACGCTTTGGCCGAACCTCGATCTGGCCCCGGACGGCAAGCGGTTCGCGGTGATGATGGCGGAGGAGGGGCGGGGCCGGGAAAAGCAACCGACGCAGGTCGCCGTCCTGCTGAACTTCTTCGACGAACTGCGCCGGCGCGCCCCCCCGGTACGGCGGGCTGCGGCCCGTCGGGGCCTTTAGGCCGTGTCAAACCTCGATAGAAATGTCCCCTGTTTCGCCTCAGTAGAAATGTCCCCTTTTTTGCACGTGCTCTGGCGCCGGCGAGACCCACTTGACAACACCCGGCGCCAAGCTCATAGACTAGTGCATTATGAGAGCAGCTTGGCTGGTGGTACTCTTTGCGATCTCGAGAGCAGCTTGCGCTCCGCAGGGAGCGGCGCCCGCGGGGAAGGCTTTGGACTATGAATTTTTCAAGACCCGGGTGCAGCCCGTTTTCCTGCATAAGCGCCCGGGCCACGCGCGCTGCATCACCTGCCATGCGGGACGGACCGCGCTGACGCTGGCGAGCCTGTCGCCGGGAGTCACCGCCTTCAACGAGGAACAGACCCGCCACAACTACCAGGTTGCCTCCCAATTAGTAGTTCCCGGAGACCCCACCTCCAGCCGGCTCCTGATGCACCCGTTGTCGGCGCAGGCCGGCGGCGATCCTTATCATTCGGGCGGCCAACACTGGTACTCCCAGAGCGACCCGGAGTGGCAAACGCTGGCGGCGTGGGTCCGTACCGGCGGCTCGGAGGCGCCCCGTGCCGCGACCGGCCTCGATTTTGAGTTCTACCGTACGCGCGTGGAGCCGATCTTTCTGAACCCGCGGCAGGGCGGGGGAGCGGGGGCCGGCGGCGTGGGGTGTTTTGCCTGTCATACCATCGTCGCCACACCGCTGCGTCTGCAGCCTCTCCCGGCCGGGAGCAAGACTTGGACCGTGGAGCAATCCCGGCGTAACTTTGAGGTGGTGACGCGCCTGGTGGTGCCCGGGGAGCCTCTCCAGAGCCGGCTCCTGCTGCAACCGCTGGCTACGGCCGCCGGGGGCAGCCCGAGGCACACGGGAGGCAAGTTTTGGACTTCCCGGGACGATCCCGAGTTTCTGACCCTCTCGGAGTGGGTTCGCCGCGCGCGTTGACCGGCCCTACGGCAGGATGGCGGTGATGTTCCGCTTCGGCACCTGTCCGACCGGGATGGTGGCCTTCACCTTCAGAGTCCGGATGTCAATCGCCGACGTGGAGTTCGAGCCGGCATTGGCGACATAAAGAATGCCGCTCGGCGTGAAGGTGAGCCAGTCAGGAACTACACCGACTTTGACCCCTCCGATCAGCTTGAGATCGGGAAGGGAATAGCCGTAGACCGAAGAGTTCAGCGCGCTGTTGCACCACACGCTCCTGCCGTCCGGGGCGACGGCCAGGCCGTGCGACGGGGTCCCGCCGATGTGAGCCACGGCGGTGTGGTCGGCCGCCGGGAGGGTGATTCTGGCCACCTCCCGGCGTTGATCGAAATCGATCACCGCAAAGCCATGATGCTCGGAGAGGTTCATGAAGATCTTGTCCGTAGCTCCGCTCGGCTTGCGGGAGAAGGCCATAGGCCGCACGCCGGTCTCCATGGGAAGCTCCCAGGCGATGGTGTCGGCCGGGTAATTCAGGACCGTGAGCATCCGTCCGGTGATGGAGCCTCCGACCACGTACTTGCCGTCCGGCGTTACGTACGTATTGTGTACCCCCCCTTTCATGGGAATGCTCTTTACCCTTTCCAGCGAGGCGGTATCAATCACATCCAGCGCGCCCGGGGCCTGGTTGATCGAGACGTACACCCGCTTGCCGTCCTTGCTGATGTCGATATTGTTGGGATGGCCGGTGAGAGGTATCTTTCGGAAGACCTTCAGGCTCTTGCCGTCCACCACATCGAGCGTGGAGTCCGCTTCGTTGCTGATGTAGTAGCGGCTGCCGTCGAGCGCCACGGCGGCGCCATGGTTCACCTCGATGCCTTCGATGATCCCTACCACCTTATTGGTGACAGGATCGATGATGTGGATGTTGTCCCCGGCGCTGTTCGTCTGGAGGACGCGAACCGTGGCCGCCGCCAAGGGCAGGGCGAGCACGAGCGACAGGCGTTTCCATGTGCAGAAGCGAATATTTTTCATGGTTGTTGGAGCGGTGGTCCCACCAGCCGCGCCGGGTCCAGGCCCCGGCGGGGGCGGAATTTTTGGGCGCGGCCGTTGAAGACCTCGGCGGTATAGAGGTTGTCGTCGTTGAGCGGGACCTTGGCCTCCCCGAGGGTCCACCGCGGCTGGAGGTTCGTCGCCTGGATCAGCGGGCCGCCCTGGGTGGCCGACGGCGGCACCAGCCCGCGCTGGAAGATGAAGATCTTGTTCGGCGTCTCGGCGAAGACCCCGGCGGTCGATCCCCAGCGGAAGCCTTCGAATCCGGGGATCGGCTGCGGCCAGTTCGGCACGACCTCGTAGGGGCCGGTCTCATCCTCGCCGCCGCGCTCCGCGCCGTAGCGGGACTGCGGTGCACAGACCGGGGCGGCGAAGAGAAATGCCGCCAGCAGACCGGCCGCAGAGCTTCCGACGCGCATGGTTTATCGCCTCCCGGTTCGGGCCAATAGTAGCTGTTGTGGCCCTCGGAGTCAATGGGATTCACCGGATCGGCGGCGGCGATGCTTTGCCTCCTGGAGCTGCGTGGAAGGCGCGCACTCGCGAGCGTACTGGCCGGTTGTGACGAACAGGCTCCGGCGGCCCCCCTGTTGCCGCCAAAGTCAATCGTGATATAGTCCGCTGTGAAGGTAACGACACTATGACACGCCGCAAATTTCTTGCCACTGCCGGCATTGCCGCCCTGACCTCCCCGGAAGGCCTGCTCGCCCAGGCGCGGGAAAAAGCTAAGCCGCTGCACCTGAAGGTCACCGATTTGAAGACGTTTATCGTCAACCGGGGCGGGGTCAACGGCAACAACTATGTATTTGTCAAGATTTATACGAACCAGGGGATTACGGGGCTGGGGGAGGGTTCGGTGACCAGCAAGGAGGCTACCGTGGCCACGGCCATCCAGGAGCACCATCGCTACCTGGTGGGCCGCGACCCCTGCGACATCGAGATGCACTGGCAGGCGATGTACCGGTGGCCGCGCTGGCGCGGCGGGCCGATCCTGAACTCCGCCATCAGCGCCGTGGAGATCGCCTTGTGGGACATCCTGGGGCAGGCGCTGGGCCAGCCGATCTGGAGGCTGCTGGGCGGCAAAGCGCGCGACCGGGTGCAGATGTACGTCCACGCCGGCGGGGATACGCCGCAGGAATACGCGAAAAACTGGCGGCGGGCCAAGGAGGAGGGTTGGACGGGCTGCAAGGCCGGTTTCATCACGACCCAGGGCGACGTCATCGAGCCGGTGCGCTCGGTGCGCGAGGGCATCGCCAATCTCAAGGCGGTACGCGCCGCGGTGGGCGAAGATTTCCGCATCTGCATCGATCTGCACGGCAAGACCACGCCCACCATGGCGATCGATTTTTGCCGCCGCGCGGAGGAATACTCGCCCTACTTCGTCGAGGAGGCCACCCAGATCGAGGATCTCGACGAGCTGGCCCTGTTGCGCAGCAAGACCAGGATTCCGCTGGCGACGGGGGAGCGCCTGTTCACCAAGTACGGTTTTGCGCCGATTTGCCAGCGGCACCTGGTGGACTTCATTCAGCCCGACGTGGTGCACTGCGGCGGCATTCTCGAAATGAAGAAGATCGCCACCCTGGCCGAAACGTATCGCGTGGAGCTCGCGCCGCACAATCCGCAGAGCGACGTGAGCACGCTCGCCTCCCTGCACGTGGACTTTTCAACGCCTAACTTCGGGATACAGGAGATCACGCATCGGGGCAACGAGCAGTATTGGACCGACCTGTTCCAAGGCGCCGGCCCGACTTACGAGAAGGGCTACGCCCTGCCGCCGGACCGGCCGGGACTGGGCGTGGGCCTGGACGAGGCGGTGGCGGCCAAGCGTCCGTATCAGCCGCATACGAGGCAGCAGTTGCGGTTCCCGGACGGCGGGATCGCGGACCATTAGTATTACTTCCGGAGAATGAATATTGGCTCCGCCTCCACGGCTGCCGCCTGGCACCAGACGTGGTCGCCATGGGGGAGCGGTCGATGGAAGTCCACCACGGCCAGGGACAGCGGGAGAGGCACCGCGTCGAAAGGACTGGGGCGCTGCTTCACCCGCTCGACGAGGCGCCAGAAATCGAGGCAGTCCCGGGCGTTGGTCGCTTGGGGTGATAGCCTCTTGATGTGAGAATTCCGCGGCCTGTTGCAGAGCTCGAAGGCGTCGGCGAGGGTCCACCTCGTGTCGAGCGTGAGAGGGGGCAGACGCACTTCGCCCGACGCCGCCACTTGGTCGAAGAAGCTTTGCCAGCCCATCCAGTAGCCTCGGTACAGGCTCGCCTTGGTCTGCATCTCTTCCAACGAGGTCAGAATCCGGCTCCAGCGCTCCTGCTGCGATCGGTAGTAGAGGGGAGCCGCCGCCGCGAGCAGCAGGATGACGCCGATCGCAACCAGGGGCCGGTTCTTCATCTTTGCAAGAAAAAGGTCCAGAGCCGCTCCGGCCGCTACGGCTACCGCCAGAAACGTCTGGTAAGCGTATCGGGAAATCGAAAACCCCGACTGCGTCCGGAGCAACAACGACAGAAATAGGGGTCCGACGGTCAGGGCCAATATGGTGACAATCCAGCGGCCGCCGGGTTCCTTCCGCAGCGCCAGGAGCAGGGCGAGCAGACCCAGGACAGCCACCGTCAGAACCAGCCGCGTCGGCTCGAGGCGCCGCACAATGTATCCGTAATGCAGGATCACGCCGTGAAGCGCGTCCAGGGTGCGCCCGAGGAGCTGGTCCCGGATCGCCGGAAGCTGCGCGCGGTGTTCATCGTTCAGGGCCGGCAGGCCCCAGCGAATCCAGGCGGCCCCCCCGATCAAGAGCGGCGCCGCGCAAGCCGTCCAGGCCAGGGCGTCGCTGGAGGAGCGCCGCGTCTCCCTCGACCGGCCCAGCAGATGGTATCCCAGAATCACGCCGGGGAGGGCCGCCACCGCCGCCAGCGAGTGCAGGCCCACGGCGAGGGACAGGCAGAGGCAGCCTCCGGCGGCGGAGCGCACCGGGTGGTCATGGTCCATACTGAGGAGGAGATAGAGGCCGGCCAGAAGGAAGGGCAGGCTGAGCACGAACGTGGATTGAGACCTTATGAGGAAAGCCTCCCCGCCTAGGGCCTGCCAGGCGAATAGCGCCGCAGCGAAAAGCGCCGTCGCCGCGGTTTGGAAGTAGCGCCTCGAAAGCGCGAACAGCAGGATAACGGCGGCCAGGTGAGCCGCGATCGTAAGGTGATGCATCGACTGGTATCGGCCGGGAAAACCCAGATCCCCATACAGACGGATCAGAGCGAAGAGCGGCAGCACGTGGGGACCTTGCGGTTCCAACAGCCGGCCCCAGTCCCCGCCGGCAATGGCTCGACTGCGATTGATGAAGATGAGATCATCGGAGCCGAGAAAATAAACGTCCCTTCCTTTCTCCCAGAGCAGGAGGGAGGCTGCCAGGATTACCAATAGGACCGTGCGGACGATCCAGCGTTCCAGGGCCCCCTCCCGGTCAGCCGCGCTGATCCTCTTGATGATGCCTGCCCGCTCCACGCCGGCGTCCGCCCGCTGACAGTGGTATTCGGGAAGCTGTGGACCCTGCATTCCCGCTCATAGTAGCGGGTGAGGGACTCGGTTTTCAAGCGGGGCGCCACCGCCTCGCGCTGGAAGCGGGCCAGGCGCTCGGGATGATTGGCGAGGGCCGGCGGGAGCACTTTGAGCGCAACGTCGCGGTACGCGCCCCCACCGAAAGTCAACCGCCGCCCGCTATCACGGTTCGGCGTTGGCGCACTGCCAGGCTCTCCCCGAACGGGGATTCAAGAATCTGGTCGTCAGTGGGCAGGGTGATTGAGAAATTGCCCGATACGCTACAAACGTTGTAATTCCGACCCTGTTAATGATATCTTACTACGAAGAGGGGGGCCGAAATGTTGATGAATCGCATCCTGATTTGCGGGTTTCTTTTCCTGCTGGGCGCCAAATCCACATGGGCTCAGACGGGAACCATTCAGGGGCTGCTGCTCGATCCGCAGGGAGCCGTTATTCCTAATGCCAGGATCACGGCGACGGATGAAGCCAAACAGGTGGTGGCTCGCGAAGGCGCTTCGGGCGCCGACGGGCGGTTCTACCTGCGCAATCTGCTGCCGAGCCGGTACACGGTCCGGAGCGAGGTGACCGGATTCAAGGCCCTGGAGCGCACCGGCCTGCAGCTCGATCAAAACCAGATCATGGATCTGGGCTCCCTGACCCTGGAGGTGGGCGCGACCACCGAGTCGGTGACGGTGACGGCGGAGGTTCCGCTGGTCGAAACCTCGACGGCCAACAAGGGATTCGTGGTCAGCTCGCGGCAGGTCACCGAGCTGAGCCTGAACGGCCGCGACTTCCAGTCGCTGATCAAGACCTTGCCCGGCGTCATCTCCAACGACCGCTCCGATTTCCGGCTGGCCTTCAACAATACCGACGCCTTCAACGTGAACGGCCTGCGCGGGTCGAATAACAACGTCTTCCTCGACGGCACCATCAATACCGATGTGGGCGCCAACGACGGGCAGTACACCCAGATCAGCCTCGACGCCGTGGGCGAATTCAAGGTTCAGACCTCCACCTTCAACGCCGAGTACGGCCGCAACCCGGGCATCCTGTTGTCGATCAACACCAAGAGCGGCGGGCGCGACTACCACGGCGGCGCTTACGAGTTCGTGCGCAACAACGCCTTTGACGCGCGCGTCCCGTTCGACACCACCGGAACCGTCGCGCCGCTGCGGTTCCATCAATTCGGGGCCAATATCGGCGGGCCCATCCCGCTGTTCCGTCTCTCGCCGCGCTCGGACCCGCGGATGTTCTTCTTTTTCAACTTCGAGGGTACCCGCGCCAAGCGGCCTATCGGTGGCAACTTCATCGACCTGCCCCACCCCGAGTTGCTCACCGGCAACCTCAGCCGCCTCTACCGCGACCAGCCGCTGCTCACGGCCGGCGGGCAAAACACCGGGTTCCGGGTGGGCCAGATCTTCCGCCCCGGCACCGTGGTCCGCGAAACCGGCGGGCGCATCATCGGCGGCGACCCGTACCTGAACAACATCATTCCCCGCTCGGAGTGGAGCCGCAACGCGCCGGCGTTTTTGAAGGTGATGAGCTTCTTCGACGTCACCGGCGATCCCGGCACTCCCGGGAGTCCCGAGCAGGTCCGCCACCCCTACCAGCAACAGTACGGATTCCACAAGGACGCCGAGGTGGTGCGCTATGACTGGGCCATCAGCTCCAAGCTGAACTTTTTCTTCCGCTGGGCCGACGACTCCCAGCGTGAAACGCAGGACCTGGGTATTTTCGCTACCCTGCCGTCGCCGATCCTGCCGCAGTACCGGAAGAAGCCGGGCTCGAGCTGGAGCTGGAACCTGGTGAACGTCATCTCTCCGAACGTCACCAATGAGTTCATCTTCGGCTACAACCGGCTGACGCAGGTGGTCGACATTACCGACGGCACGCCCCAGGACCGGTACGACAAGACCTCCCTGGGATTCAATCTCACGGAGCTCTACGCCGACGTGAATCTCCGCAACCGCTTCCCGCGTTTCAACTGCGGGGTCGGGTCGTGCAACTACGCGGGGTTCCAGTCCGGCTGGGCCAGCGACGCGCGCCAGTTCGCCTGGACCGATAACCTGGCCTTCCACCGCGGCGCTCATACCTTCAAGGCCGGCGTGTTTTTCAACATGAACGTCAACGGCCAGCAGCCCACCTGGACCGACGCGCCGAACTTCAACTTCGGGTCCAACCCCGAGAACCCGCGCGACACCGGCACCACCTTCGCCAACATGCTGCTGGGCAACTACACCAGCGTCAGCGAAACGAACGGCCGGTTCTACGGCAAGTTCCGCTTCTTCGGCCTGGAGTGGTTCCTGCAGGACAGTTGGAAGGTGAACCGCAAGCTGACCCTGGAGTACGGCATTCGCTGGGCCTACATGGGACCGACGTATACCTA
>JBGOUV010000505.1:0-4107 GCA_041477815.1 Terriglobia bacterium
GTGAAACGGACATTGTTATTGCGCGAACCGTTGACCGAGAACTCCTTGACGCCGCGCGGGCGCCAACTGCTGCTGATGTCACCCGTGTTGCTGCTAAACGCCGTAACGCCGGTCGCCAGCAGCGCCAGGTCCGCGGCGTTGCGTCCATTGAGAGGCAATTCGACGATGCGAGCGCGGTTCACGGTTTCCTTGATCGTGGAAGAGCGCACCTCCACTTGCGATGCCGCCGCCTCCACCGAAACCGTAGTCTTGATGTCGCCGATCTCGAGCGTGATATCCACCTTCACGTTCTCGTTGGCTTGCAACAGGATCCCGGTGCGCTCGTAGCGCTTGAAGGCAGCCTGCTCGACCACGACGGAATAAGCGCCGATGGGCAGCGAAGGGAACAGGTATTGCCCGTTCTCATTCGCCGTTACCCTCCGCGCCTGGCCCGTGTCGGCGCTGGTCAGAGTGATGGAGGCGCCCGGAATCGCAGCGCCCTGGACATCCGAGACTGCGCCGAAGATGGCCGCCGTGTCGCGCGTTTGCCCGAATGCGGCGGAAACCGATGCTGCCAGCAGCACAATGAATCTTGCCTTCATGTCAATAGACCTCCTTGCCCCAATCGCCTTGCTCTCTTGCCTTCCGTGCCCTAGCCAGTATAAAGCCAATCAGGTCCGTTGGGGCCTTTTTCTCATCTTTTCCATCCCGGCGACTCCGGCGGCCCACGAAGAGGCAAGCTCTGCCTCTTCCGGGGGCGGAAAAACCAGGAAGTGCCATCCCACTCTCCTTGCTTCGACCTGTTTGCTTGTCCGGCCGCGCACCCTATCCGCTCGGCAGGGGCGGCGGCGCGATTCGCCGCAACATGCTTTCAAACAGTCCGGCTTCCCTTCCTTGATCCACTGCTCGGCGGTTCCCCGCGTATGGTACGAAAAGTGCTGGGGGGAGCGGGCGGGGAGGTAGCTTATGTTTCGTGCCATCGTCTGTTTTGTGGCCTTGCTTTGTCTGCCTGCGGCGGCCCAGGTGACCACCGCTGAGCTGGTCGGCACCGTGACCGATGCCAGCGGGGGCGTGGTGGTTGGGGCCAAGGTGACGCTCACCAATCCGGATACCGGATTTTCCCGAGAAGCCGTCAGCGATGCGGCCGGCGCCTACTTCCTTCCGCTGATCCCGCCCGGCAACTACTCGCTCACCGTGGAGGCGGCCGGGTTCCGCAAGCTGGTTCAGAGCGGTATCACCCTCGAAGTCAGCCAGCGCGCCCGCCTGGACCTCGCCTTGCAGGTTGGGCAGCTTACGGAAGTGGTGGAAGTGACCGCCGCGGCGCCCATGCTCCAGAGCCAGAGCTCCTCGCTGGGAACCGTAATCCCGGAAGCATTCCTCAAAGAGCTGCCGATGAATACCCGGAATTTCGTCGCTCTGGCGATTTCCTCGCCGGGCGTAAACGGCGTCGGGTTCTCCACTTCCGGCACCATCATGAGCGGCACGCGGCCCGACGATCGCCGGCCCGGCACCGAGCTGTTCTCCAACGGCAACCGCGAGGGCTCCAATAACTTTCTCTATGACGGTGTCGACAACAACGACCGCCTCACCTTGTCCATCGTCCTGCGACCCAGCGTGGAGGCCATCAAGGAGTTCAAGGTGCAGACCAACATGTTCTCGGCCGATTTGGGCCGCAACTCAGGGGCCGTGATCGACGTGATCACCAAGTCCGGCACCAACAATCTGCACGGGAGTCTGTTCGAGTTCCTGCGCAACTCGGCCATGGATGCCCGCGAGTTCTTCAACATCCAGGGCACGCCGTTCCCCGCCTTCCGCTACAACCAGTTCGGCGCCACGCTGGGCGGCCCGGTCTCGCTTCCCAAGCTGTACAGCGGCAAGAACCGCACCTTTTTCTTTGTCGACTACGAAGGCTACCGGCGCAGCCAGCTCCTGAGCCGCAACACCACCATTCCGGTGCAGGCCATGCGGGAGGGCAACTTTGGCGGCATCAACCGCGTCTTCGACCCGCTCAGCACCAACACTTCCGGCAGCGTGGTGACGCGCACCGAGTTCGCCAACGGCATCATTCCCGCCTCGCGCTTCGATCCGGTCACGGCCAAGCTGATCAACGCCTACCCCCAGCCGCAATTCAACCGTTTGATTAACAACTACCTCAGCAACATGACCCAGACGCAGCGCTGGGACCAGGGCGATGTCCGGGTGGACCACCAGTTCAGCAACAAGGATAGCTTCTTCGCCCGCTGGGCGATCCAGCAGACCGAGACGGTCGTGCCCAATACGTTCCCGGCCGTGCAGATCGCCGGCCTTCCCAACCCGGTGACCGTAGGCAACGAGGATTCCTTCGCCGGACCGTCTTTCTCGCCCGTGCAGCACGCGGTAGCGAACTGGGTCCACATCTTTTCGCCGCGCTTCATCAACGAGGTGCGCATCGGCTTCAACCGCTTCCGGATGGACTACACGGCAGAGGGCGACGCGCCCGGCGCCAACCTGGGAAACAAACTGGGTGTCCCCAATTCCAATACCCATCCGCTGCAGAACGTGCTGCCCATCTTCTCGCCCTCCAATTTCACGGGCGTGGGGCACACCCGCTCGCTGCCCATCTTCCGCCGGGAGAACACCTTCCAGTACGGCGATAACGCCACGTACACGCTGGGCCCGCACACCTTGAAGTTGGGAGGCGACCTCCGCCGCCGGCAAATTACCGAGTACCAGACCAACCGCGGCAACGGCCGCTTCAACTTCAGTCCGGCCATCACTGACGGACGGGGCGGCGTGGTGGGCTCGACGGGCAACTCCATGGCCAGCTTTCTGCTGGGATATCCCAGCCTGATCGAGCAGGATTTCACCCTGGCCTGGACCGGCCAGCGCGGCATTGAGCAGGGCTACTATTGCGCCGACGATTACCGGGTCTCGCGCAAGCTTACCCTGAACCTGGGGATGCGCTGGGAGTACTACAGCCCGTACAAGGAGGTGGCCAACCGGATCGGCAACTTCGACGCCGATAGCGCTACCATCAAGCTGGCAGGCCGCGATGGAGTGGATGAGCTGACCGGCATCCACAAGGACTGGGGTAACTGGGCCCCTCGTTTCGGCTTCGCCTACCAGATTCGGCCGACTACCGTGATTCGCGGCGGCTACGGCCTGTTCTACAACCCCAGCGGAAACGGCGGCTCTACCCTGCGCCTGTTCCGGCACCTCCCCTTCGGACCGATCTACTCGCTCACGCCGGGCGACGTGACCGTGGTGCGGCGCGTCAGCGATGGCTTCCCGGCGCCCCCTACTGTCAACTTCGAGGCTGCCAAGAACCCCGCCGGCGGCGTGATCGGCGTCTTCCCCGATTACAAGAGCGCCCGAGTGCAGCAGTACAACCTGACCGTGGAGCATGAGATCGCGCCGTGGCAGATGCTGTTCCGCGCGGCCTACGTGGGCAACCTCGGCCGCCGCTTGTACACCACCATCGACCTCAACCAGCCCGTTCCCGGCGCGGGATCGGTCAACTCGCGCCGGCCGTTCTTCAGCCGCCGCCCCGACCTGGCCGGCATCACCTACGCGGTCAGCGACGGTCTTAGCAATTACAACGCCTTCCAGCTCACCGTGGAGAAGCGTATGAGCCGCGGCCTGCTGCTGAAGGGGGCCTATACCTGGTCGCACGCCATCGACGACGTAGCCACCGAGTTCGGCGGCGGCTCCGGCACGCCCCAGGATCTCCGCAGCCGTCGCAACGACCGCAGCAACTCGTCGGCCGACATGCGGCACCGCTTCACGGCGTTTTATGGCTACCACCTCCCCTTCGGCAAACACCGGCTCCTCGGCGGCTGGCAGATTTCCGGCGTCACCACCCTGCAGACCGGCCTGCCGTTCAACCCTGCCTTGCAGTCGAACAGCCTCAACACCGGCGGCGGCAGCCGGCCCGACCGGATCCGCGACGGCACGCTCAGCTCCTCGGAGCGTTCCCTGAACCGCTGGTTCGATTTCACGGCTTTTACCCAGCATCAGCCGGGCCTCTACGGGAACGCTGGTCGCAACATCCTGTTCGGACCCGGCCGGGTGAACTTCGACATGTCCCTCATGAAGAACTTCCCGATCCGCGAGAAGGTCAAGCTGCAGTTCCGGGCCGAGGCGTCCAAC
>JBGOUV010000438.1:0-5327 GCA_041477815.1 Terriglobia bacterium
ACGCCTCAGGCCCGAGAGTCCTCCCGGCGCTCCATGACGTCCTCCAGCCGGTCGCCGGGGGAGACCATTCCGGCGGCGCCTCCAGGACTGCGCAGCCTGCTTTGAGCCATGACGTCCTCCAGCCGGTCGCCGGGGGAGACCATGGCGCTCCGGATCGCGCGCGAACTCCGGCGGCAGAACCTGGAGCGCCACTTCGCGCCCGAGCCTGGGATCGGCAGCCTGATACACCTCGCCCCTGCCTCCATATTGTGCGCCTGGTTACCCACGATCCACGATCTACCATATCCCGATCTATAATAGTTTCCATGACCTTGCCACGCCTGCTTCCTGTTCGCCAGCACTTCCCGAATCGCGCCTTGCCCGATGTTGCCGGGGCGGTGCGCCAGGAGCTCGAAACGGCGGCTTGGACGACGCGGGTGCCGGCGGGGGCGCGGATCGCCATTGGCGTGGGGAGTCGAGGTATTACCAATATCGCTACCATTGCACGGGCGGTGATCGACTTCTGGAAGTCGCGTGGGGTGCGGCCGTTTGTCATCCCGGTGATGGGGAGCCATGGCGCCGCGACCGCCGAGGGACAGGCCGACGTGCTGGCGCACTACGGGATCATTGAGCAGACCATGGGTTGTCCGGTGGTCAGCTCCCTCGAAGTGGTGCCGCTGGGCAAGACGCCGGAGGGCATCGAGGTGGTGATGGACCGGACTGCCTACGAGTCGGATGGTGTCATGCTGGTGAGCCGTATCAAGTGGCACACCGATTTTGAGGGCACGCTGGAAAGCGGCGTCCACAAGATGATGGCCATCGGGCTGGGGAAGTTTGCGGGGGCGCAGCGGTACCACACCTTTGCCGTGCGGCTGGGGCTGGAGAAGGTCGTACGCAGCGTGGGCCGGCAGGTGCTCGGAACGGGGCGGATACTGGGGGGCCTCGGCATCCTGGAAGACGCCTATCACTCGACCGCCGAGGTACACGCCCTGGGCGTGGAGGGCATGGAGCGGCGCGAGGAGGAGTTGCTGGCGCGGGTGAAGTCCTGGGCGCCGCGGATTCCGGTGAGCGAGGTGGACCTGCTGATCGTCGACGAGATGGGGAAGAACATCAGCGGCGCCGGCCTGGACACCAAGATCGTGAACCGGGCGGTGACGGGCGAGAGCAACGTGTGGCGCAACGCTCCCAAGATTATGCGCATCTTCGTCCGCGACCTGACCTCGCTCAGCTACGGCAACGCGGTGGGGATGGGTATGACCGATGTCATCACGGACCGGATCTACAACCAGATCAACATGCGGGCCACCGAGCTGAACGCGCTCACCGCGTCGACCACGGCCATGTGCCGCACCCCCCTCCATTACCCGGACGACCGGACCTGCCTGGAGAAGGTGGTGCCGACGCTAGGCCGTATGGATACCCGGGACGCTACCATCGTCTGGATCCGCAACACCATGGAGCTGGGCGAGCTGATGGCCAGCGAGAATCTGCGGGCCGAGATGGAGGCGAATCCCATGCTGGAGATCAGCGGCGAGGCGCGGGCGCTCGAGTTTGACGACGGCGGCGACCTGGTGGAGATGCTGCGGGGGGCCGGAGAGCAGGTCGCGGTCCACTAATGCCGTTCTACCAGGTGGTGGTGCTGGCGCTGGTACAGGGCATTACCGAGTTTCTTCCTATCAGCAGTACGGCGCACCTGGCGCTGGTTCCGTGGTTGCTGGGGTGGAGGGATCCGGGGCTGGCGTTCGACATCGCGCTGCACCTGGGGACCCTGGTGGCGGTGGCGGGGTACTTCGCCCGTACGTGGATCCGCGTGGTGTTTTTGGCGCTGGGCCGCCGCGTTATGCCGGCCGGCGGGAACGACCCCGACCGGGACCTCGACGCCAATCCGAAGCTGTTGTGGTTCCTGGTGGCGGCCACGATCCCGGCCGGGGTGGCGGGACTGGCGCTGCAGAAATTCGCCGAGACTACTCTGCGCAGTCCGCTGGTGATTGCCGGGATGATGATCGGCGTGGGCCTGCTGATCTGGTGGGCCGAGCGGCAGGGCCCGTTTGGGAAGGAACTGGGAGAGTTGACGCTGGGGGACGCCCTGGTCATCGGGCTGGCGCAGGCCTTGGCCGTGGTGCCGGGTACGTCCCGCAGCGGGATCACCATGGCTGCGGCGCTGGCGAGGGGCGTGGAGCGGCCAGCGGCGGCGCGGTTCTCGTTTCTGCTCTCCACGCCCATCATTGCCGGGGCGGCCGCGAAGGCGGCTCACGACCTGTCCAAGGCGGGGATTCCGCACGAGATGATGGCGCCGTTCGCGGCGGGAATCGTGATCAGCGGCGTCACGGGGTACCTGGTGATCGCCTGGCTGATCCGCTACTTGCAGACCGCTACCTTCCGATTTTTTGTGTGGTACCGGGTCATTTGTGGCGTAATCATACTGGGTCTGGCCTATTTCTGGCCGGATCGGGTGATGGCGCCCTAGACTTGGCGCGCCGCCCAGTCTTTCGCGCAAAGGCGCAAAGGTCGCAAAGAGAAGGCATTTCTCTTGGCGGGCTTGGCGAGAGGCCGTTTTTCTTGACACCTTTTTGCAATCGCCGCTCGGTGCAGCCAAACCTGTTAGGCTGTGGTTAGAGGCTGAATGTCTCATGAAGATCAAGCGCATCCTCTTTGTCCTCGCGGCTGCCGTAGCCGTTGCGGAAAAGCGGCCAGCCAGACACTATTCCTATACGGGAAGCGATCCGGGGCAGTGGACCAGCTCGGTGATCCGTCAGGGCACCCCCCGTGGTTCCCAGGCGGGTTACACCACTTTTCTGAGCGGAGCCGGTGAGTACCGGCCTGCCAGGATTCTCACCGATGCGGCCGGAAATACCTACGTCGCCGGCAGCCGCTTCTTCGAAATGTTTCCTAGTGCTTCCGCGGGTCAGCTTTCGGATGTGTTTGTGACCAAGCTCGATCCCTCCGGGGCCGTCCTGTTCACCGTGACCATGGGAGGCAAAGGGAGCGACCAAGCCGGGGGACTCGCGCTCGACCCGACCGGCAATATCTACCTGGCTGGAAGCACGTCCTCGCCCAACTTCCCGCTCCGTAACGCGCTCCAAGGCCAACCCGCCGACCGCACGGGTCTTCTCGACCGCACGGGTTTTCTCGTAAAGCTCAGTGCGGATGGGAGCCGTCTGCTCTACTCCACGTATTTTGGCGGGACCCGCGGTCCGAGTGCGATAAGCGCTGTCGCGGCCGATGCGAACGGGAACGCCTATGTAACGGGCTCGACCAATGCGGCCGACTTCCCTCACACCGAGGGGTTACCCTCGTACCGCTTGAGCGCCGGCACTTTTGGGGTCCCCGGAGCCTTCGTGACCAAGATTTCCGCAGGCGGCGACAGGGTTCTCTACTCGGCCATCATCGCCGGCAACTCGGTGTCGTGTGGTTGTTGCAGCAGTTGCTTCCTGAGCGCCCGATTTACCGGCGGCGCCGGGATTGCGCTGGACGCTGCCGGGAGCGCGCATATCGTGGGATACAGCAATACGACGGACCTGCCGACGACTCCCGGAGCGTTCCTGGCCGGGGGAATTGGCGCCTTTGCCGCCAAGGTAAATGCTGCCGGGTCGGCCCTCGTTTACCTGACGTACATCGGGAGGACAAACTACGTGGTCTCGCCTTACGGGAACCCGGCCAACACCGTAAGTGCGCTGGCCGTGGACCGCGCGGGAAATGCCTACTTGGCGGGTCGGACCCTGGACCCGCGGTTCCCCTCGACGCGCGGCGCTTATCAGGCCGTTTTCTCGGGGCCCGCCGAACCGCCGGCGTTTCCCCCGTGGCCGCTCGCCGATGCCTTTGTGGCGAAGTTAAGCCCTGATGGGGCTTCGATGACCTGGGCGACCTACCTGGGCGGACCGGGCGAGGACTGGGCGCGAGACGTAGCGCTCGATTTGGCCGGCAACGTATGGATCGTGGGGACGAGCGAGTCGCCGGACTTTCCGAACGTCAACGGCTGGTCGGCAGGTACGGACTTCGTGGTCGGCTTGAATTCCTCGGGCTCCGCGCTGCGGTACTCGGCACGCTTCCCGACCGACACCATTTCCCGCGCGGTGGCGGTCGATTCGGCCGGTCTGATCCACGTAGCGGGGATGAACGGCTTGGTGTCCGCGCTAGCGCCTAACCAGCCGGCGTCGTCGCTCATTGGCGGGATCGCCAACGCCGCCGGCGGTCCGGTTTCCGGCCGGATCGCTCCGGGGGAGGCCATTTCCATTTATGGCACGCGCCTTGGGCCGACTACCTCGGCGTCAGCCACTCTGGACAGCTCCGGGCGGATCTCTACGGCGCTCTCCGGGGTTCAAGTGCTCTTTGACAACGTCGCGGCGCCCCTGCTATACGTTTCGAGCAATCAGGTCAACGCGATGGTTCCTTTTGGTTTGGCGAACCAGAGCTCGGCTCGCGTCCGCCTTTCTTTCGACGGCGCGACGAGTCAGGATTTCCCAGCGGCTGTAGTCCCCACGGCGCCGGAGATCTTTCGCAGCGCGGTGGATGTCGCGGCCGCGGTGAATGAGGACGGCTCGCGTAACTCGGTCAATCGTCCGGCCCGGTTCGGATCGGTGGTGGCCATCTGGGCCACAGGAACCGGGGCGATTCAGGCCGGCGACGGAGAGATTGCGACGTTCGCCGAGAACTACCGCTGCTGCGAAGTGCAGGTGGGTTCACAGCCGGCGGAAGTGCTGTATGCCGGGGCTTCGCCAGGGATGGTGGTGGGGGTCACCCAGATCAATTTCCGGATTCCTTTGGCGAGACTCGCATTCGGGCCAGGGGGCGCAGCCAGGCTTCGCCTCACTGCCCGCGGGCGGTCCAGCACCCAGGCGGTTATCTATGTTGCCGAATAGGGGAGTGTTGTGGCATAATAATTCCGGCTCTGGCTTTCTTCTTCCGCGACCGGCAGAAGAAGAATGCGCTTACTGTCTCCGACGTCCCGCGACCGCCTCAACGAGGCGGTGGGGTTACTGTTATTGCTGGCGGGTATCGCTCTAGGTCTGAGCCTGGAGTCCTACAGCCCGCTGGACCCTTCCTGGAATACCGCCTCCCCGCACGGGCCGCAGAACCTGCTGGGTTACCCGGGCGCCTACTTTGCCGACCTGGTGTTTCAACTCTTCGGTTTCGCGGCGGTGGCCATCCCGATTTTGACGCTGCTGCTCGGCTGGAAGTGGATCCGCTCGGAGCCGGTGGCAGCGACGCGGCTGGCCGGACTGGCGCTGCTGCTGCTGAGCGTGTGCGCCGCCCTTTCGGTGCGGGGCATCTCGTTCCAGTGGAAGGAGACGGCCGAGAGCGGCGGACTGGCCGGACGGCTGGTGACCGACCTGCTGGTGGCAGCGGTC
>JBGOUV010000258.1:0-10238 GCA_041477815.1 Terriglobia bacterium
GGCTGACCTCGAAACGCACCACCGCCAGGGACCGGCCCGGGCTGGAGGTCGAGTAGATGTACTCGACTCCCGGGATCTCCCACAGCAGCTTCTCCATGGGCTTGGTGACCCGCTCCTCCACCTCGCGGGCCGTGGCGCCCGGGAACTCGACGAAGATGTCGATCATGGGGACGATGATCTGGGGCTCCTCCTCGCGGGGTAGCTTGACCACGGCCAGCACGCCCAACAACAGCGACGCGACGACGAACAGCGGCGTCAGCTTGGAGTTGATGAAGAGCCCGGCGAAGCGCCCGGCGGCTTTCATTTCACCCGCCCTCCCTCGGTAAGGCCGGCGGGCGGCGCGACGACGACCCTCTCCCCGGCGGTGAGCCCCGCCAGAACTTCCCTCTGCTCGCCTTGCCCCGCCCCGAGCGAGACCAGTCGCAGCCTCGCTATATCTCCTTCCACAACATAGACCGACTGGATCTGACCCCGCTCCACCACCGCCGCCGCCGGCGCCAGCACCGTCCGGCGCGCACCCGCCGGGAAGGCCGCCCGGCCGAACATGCCCGCCCGCAGTCCGGGTGTCCCCGGCAGATCGATCTTGACGGTGAAGGTCCGAGTGGCGGCGTCGACCGCGGATACGATCTCAGCCACGCGGCCCATCACGGTGCGGTCGAGCTCCACCTCCACACTCTGGCCCACCCGGACCAGGCCGAGGCGCGACTCGTCGAGCGATGCTTCGAGACGCAAGCTGCCCTCCTGCTCGAGGACTAGCAGCGGAGTGCCCGGCGTGGCCAGGCTGCCGGGATCGGCGCGGCGCTCCGTCACCAAGCCCGCAAACGGGGCAGTAAGGGTGGCGTATCCCAAGGAGATCCGGGTCGCCGATACCTCCGCTTCGGCCTGCTCAATCCGCGAGGTGATCTGCGTCCGCCTGGCCTGGGCCATCCCCACCGCCGCCTCCGCGCCCCGCAGCCGTGCTGCCGACTCGTCATACTCCTGCTGTGATACCGACTTCTTGCCGAGCAAGTCCTGAAATCGCCGGTGCGTGGTCCCGGCCAGGTCGAGTTGGGACCCCGCGGCGGCGATGGCGCTCTCGGCTTCGGCAATCGCGTTTTGGGCCTCGGCGCGTCCGGCCTCGGCGCGACGCAGGCTGGTTTCGAGATCGCGGTTGTCCAGGACCACCAGCGTCTGGCCCGCCCGGACGCGATCACCCGCCTGGACCCGCACCTCGCGGATGGCGGCCACCAGCTTCGCGGCAATGGCGGCGGTATAGCGCGCCCGCACCGTGCCGCTGGCGCGGTAGATATCAGTCACTTCGGCGGCCGTAACCGCCGCCGTCCGGACGGCCACCGGATCGGGGGCCGACTTGGCCGCTGGCTCTTGTTTCGCCGAGCAGGCGGCCAGCAGGCCGGCGAGGGCGACCATCCCAAGACGTGGCGCAGGCACTCGTGCCCGCCGCGCCGAGACTCGTCTCGGCGCCCGCTCGTCCTCCGAACCAGGGTCGAGACGGGTCTCGACCCGGCACGCTAAAGCGTGCGCCACGTCGTTCCCTGGTGCGAGGCGCATATCAGTTCACCACGGTCGAGTCGGCGGTCAGGCTGCCGGCGGCATGTTCCAGGGCGGCGGCGGCGACCCGCAGGTCGTACACCGCGGCTAGCTTACGCGTGCGGGCGGCGGACAGCGCCGTGTCGCTCCGGAGCAACTCGGTGACCGTCGTCAGCCCTGCCACATGACGGTTCTGAACGATGCGGTGGGCCTCCTCGGCCTCGGCCACCGCCACCGTGGTCACCTCCAGACGCTGGGCGGCGGCGCGTACGTCCAGATAAGCCTTACGCACTTCGAGCTGGATGGCAGAATCGGCCCGCTTCAGCAGCGCTTCGGCGCGCTCCTCGGCAAAGCGCGCCTGGTCGAGGCGGGCCCGGGTCTCTCCGCCGTTCCACAGATTCCAGCGCAGCGAGACGGCGGTGAGCCAGTTTGCTCCTCCCCGAGTGAAGTACCGCTGCCGATCGGCCTCCACCGTACCTTGGAATACGACCTGGGGCCAATAGGCGGACTGGGCGACCTGCTGCTGGGTTTGGGCCAGCGACTGGGCCAACTCGGCCTGCCGGCGCTCGGGCCGACGCTCGGTGGCCAGGCGCCGGTATTCCTCCAGATCCCGTCCGCCGCCGCCGACCGGCTCCAGCGTCGTGGTGAGATCGAACTTACGGTCCAGGCTCACGCCCAGGGCGTCGTTCAGCGTTGCCTGGGACACCTCTAAGTCGTTGCGCGCCCGGATCTGCTGCTCCTTCACGGCCGCCACGTGCACCCGCACCGCCAGCACATCGGCCTCGGTGCTGCGACCCGCCTCGAAGATGCTCCGGGCGCGACCGAGGTCGGCTGCGGCACTTCCCAGGGACTGCTCCGCCAACTCCAGGCTCTTCTGGGCCAGGGTCACAGCGAAGTAGGCCCGCAGCACTCCCAGAACTATATCCGAGCGGCTGCGGCGGGTGTCCTGACCCGAAATCTGCTGCCCCAGCCGCGCCGCCTCCACCCCGCGGCTGGTCTGGCGCGAGTCCCACAGCACCTGCTCGACCGACAATCGGGACTGGTAGTTGCTCAAGGCCTCGGGACGGTTCAGCAGCCCCAGGTCGAAATTGGACGCCGTGAACTGGTGCTGCGTCAGCAGCGAGCCGAAAACGAAGACCGGGTTGTTCGACCGCTGGAAACTCTCCGAGAAGTTCAGGCGCGGCAAGTAGCCCGACCGCGCCTGGCGCCAACGGGCTTCGGCCTCCCGCTCGCCGGCCTCGGCGGCGGCAGCCAGCGGATTCGCCTGCAGCGCCAAGTCCACCGCCTGCCGCAAGCTGAGCGGTTCCTGCGCGGCCAACGGAAGGCCGCCGAGCAGGACGAACAGGCAGATCCTCATAAAATTCACGCGGCCACCGGCATCCGCACCAGAAACTCCGGCTGAACGTACATCACCACCGCCATGGAATTGGCGATCAGGCACCCTTTGTGGGCCTTGGCCATTACCCGCTCGGCCCGCTCGCGGTCGGACTCCGACTCCAATTCCACAATCGGCCGGAGAGTGATTTCCGTGAAGCGCAGCCCGACTCCCTCGACTTTCTCCAGCAGCCCGGTGGCCGCGGAACGGTAAGAAGCGACCGGCAGCTTGGAGTTTTCGGCGATTCCCAGGAAGGTGGCCATCAGGCAGGACTCGGCCGAGGCCACAAACAGGTGTTCCGGGGTCCAGAATCCGGCTTCGCCTTTGAACTCGGGTGGCGTGCAGACGGCCAAGGCCGGCAGCCCGGCTGACCGCAGGACGCCACGTCTTCGCTCGCCCCACTGCAACGCGGTGTGGTAGGAATACGTCAACTCAGTCATGAAGGCCTCCGCCCAGGGAAAAGGCACGCCGCAGGCCACGGTGTTAAGGGCCTTAAGAATCAAGCGGCTGCGCCACCAAACAGGGACGCCTGCGGTGGGGCAAATCACGCAATCTGTGCCTCCTGGAAAGTCTTTCCGCGCAGGGATTGCGCACCACCCTCTCCCCCACCCGCCGATGTCGTTGTATTCGTTAACATTAGAGCCGGGAGAAATAAAGGGCGTCATTTGGCAACCAACATGCCCGAAGAGTGCTATAGAAGGTAGAAGCCCATGATGGATCGGCACATGTTCACGCCCCACCCCAACCTCAGCGACGAGATCAACCACAACATCGTCCAGTCGGAGGTCGAGGGGGGCGTTTCCCTGGACCAGCTTCCCGCGGGCGTGGTGCTCGAAATGGAGACCACCAACCGCCTTTACGAACTGGAATACCGGGGCAACGGCCAGGTCCTCATCGCCGGCCACCCGCAGTTCTGCCCCGAGCCGGTGCTGGTGAACGTCCACGGTTCCACCTGGGGCCGGGCCATGCTGAAGATCCACTACATCGGCCGCGGGATGTTCCTGGAGTTCGACCACCCGGAGTTCGGGGTGATACGTACTTCCCGTATCCAGGAGATCCGCGAGCTGCGCCCGCCGGTGCGCCGCACCGAGCCGGTCTACGGCTACGCGGGCTGAGGGCTCCGCCTCTTCAATTCTTCCATTACGCTCTGCAAGAGTTCCTTGGCGTCGGTGATCGACTTGCCGATGAGTTGCACGTCCATCGCCGGCTTCCCCGGCTGCCGGGCGCTTTGACAGTAAACGCCGTGCTGGCCCACCAGGACCAGGGCGTCGGTCAGCAGGTCGAGCGCGACGGCCAATTGCCCCCGTTCTTTGCCCATTTGAAATTCATAGTGTTCCAGAGACTCGCGGCGCTCGTCGAAGACGGTCATGGAGATAGTATGGCATCATTCCAGCGCCACCGGGCCGCCACCGTAAGGGGCGGATTCTTCGCCGCAGCGACAAGAATGCGAGTCTCACGCCAAGTCGCCAAGGCCGCCAAGAAGAACGTGTTTGTTTCTTTTGCGTTCTTTGCGCCTTGGCGTGAAGCGTTCCTGCCGGTTCGGTTCTTTTCAAGGCCCCGCCCCCAACCACCCGGACGGTCATCCGCTCCCAGCAGACCTTACTCCCGCCGAGTCCCCTTCCGGGCCCTCTTGCGCAGCGCCGCCTCCACCTCCTCGCGTTGGCGAGGCATCCCCAAAGCCGTAAAAATCGCGAGCGCCGCCTCGAGCTTCTCCCGCCCCAGCTTCCCATCCCCCTGCTGCCGCGCGAGCAGACCCCAATTCCCGTAGCAGTATCCCAGATCTCTCTTAAGCCCCAGCTCGAGGCAAAGTTCTTCCTGTTTCTGGAGCAGCGCCATGGCCTCGTCCAGCCGCCGCCAGGCCAGCAGGATCGCCGCCTGGTTCCCGTAGCTGCCCTGCAAGCTGTCCTTGTTGCCCAGCTCGAGGCAGAGTGCTTCCTCTTTCTTATGCAGCGCCAAGGCCTCGTCCAGCCGCCCCCAGGTCTGCAGGATCAACGCCTGGTTCCCGTAGCTGCGCTGCAAGCTGTCCTTGTTGCCCAGCTCGAGGCAGAGTGCTTCCTTTTTCTTGAGCAGCGCCATGGCCTCGTCCAGCCGCCCCCAGGTCTGCAGGATCAACGCCTGGTTCCCGTGGCTGCGCTGCAAGCTGTCCTTGTTGCCCAACTCGAGGCAGAGGGCTTCCTCCCTCTTGTGCAGCGCTATGGCCTCGTCCAGCCGCCCCCAGTCCTTCAGGATCAACGCCTGGCCTCCGTAGCTGAGCTGCAAACTGTCCTTGTTGCCAAGCTCCAGGCAGAGGGCTTCCTGTTTCTTGTACAGCGCCATGGCCTCGTCCAGCCGCCCCCAGGCCGCCAGGATGCCCGCCAGGTTCCCGTAGCCGATCTGCAAGCTGTCCTGCTCGCCTAGCTCGAGGCAGAGGGCTTCCTGTTTCTTGTGTAGCGTCATGGCCTCGTCCAGCCGCCCCCAGGCCTTCAGGATCAACGCCTGGTTCCCGAAGCTGCGCTGCAAGCTGTGCTTGGCTCGGCGATCCTCTCGCCCGGCCCAAAAGCTCTCCTCTTGTTTCAGAATCCGGAGGGCGACCCCCAGCTCGCCGGTCCTCCACGCCACAGAAAAACCCCAATGGGAGAGCTGACCCACCCTGTCCGCCGCGCCCCGCTCCCACAGGAACCTTAGCGCCGGATTCACCTCCTCCAGGCACTCCCGGCACTCCCTCCACCGCCGCTCCCGGTCTCGGAACAGACCCTCCAGCGCCGCGGCGTGGCGCTCCTGCAGCTCTGCCAGCGACGCCGAGCGCCGCAACTGGTCTCTCAGCAAGGCGTGTAGTTGAAAGCGCTGCCGGTCCTGGTCGATTACCCGCGCGAGCGACGCATTGATGAGCCGGTCCCGCGCCTGGTCCCGTTCCGCCTCGCTCAGACCGGCGACCTCGCCCGCCAGCGGCAGCCAGAAACCTTCCGGGGCGCAGACCGCCATGGCCTCCAGCAGCTTGCGGTCCGGCTCCCGCTGCGCCCCGACCGCCTCGCCCAGCAGCCCCGGCACATCGTGGACCTCGGTGCGCAGCTTGTCGAGCTCCATCTCGCGCGCCGCCTGGTCCAGCGGGCCAAATTGGCCTCCCAGCAGGTCCGCCGCCGCTACCACAGCAATCGGCAGCCGCCCCACCCGCCCGGCCAGCTCCAGCAGGGCTTCGCGGTGCTGGTCCACCGTCTCCGCCTGGAGGTAGCCCCGGAAGACCGACTCGGCTTCCTCGGGCGAGAAGGACACCACCTCGAGCGCGTGCGCCGGCTGTATCCACCGCCACCGCCGCTGTCGCGAGGTGAACAGCACCGAGGCCGGCGCGCCCGGAATCAGCCCCTCCAGGTCCCCGTTCCAGACGTCATCCAGCACCAGCAGCGAGCGGCTCCCTTCCAGGCGGTCCCGGCACGCCGCCATCACCCGCTCCGGCGCCAGGCCCCTCCCGTCGACCTGCAGTTGACCCGCCAGCTCCGCCGCGATCGCGTCCACGCCCCGCTGGCCGCAGGTCTGGACGACGACGGCCTCAAACGCGCTTCGGAACTGCCAGGCGAACTGGAGCGCCAGCGTCGACTTACCGGAGCCCGGGCTGCCGTAAAGCAGCAACATCCCTGGCCGCTCTACCAGCTCCGCATGCAGGCGATCGAGGTACTGGGCGCGTCCGACAAAGCCCTCCGGCTCCCGCCCGCGCAGCCGGACCGTGGTCTCCGCCGCCGCCTGCCCACGCATCGCGCGCTGGCGCTTCGCCCACTCGACGATGTCCCGCAGGCCCTTCTCCGGGTCCGTCCGCGCGTCGGCGAAGATCTTGCTACGCAGGATCTCCGGCAGCGCGCAGTCCCGCAGCATCAGCACCGCGAGAACCGTTCGGGATTCGCTGACCTCCCGGTGCAGCGCCGCGCTCCACTCTATCTCGGTCCACGGCGATGCCGCCGCCTCGGGCGACCACACCAGCACCACCAGCTCGCACTCCTTCAGACCCTTGCTGATCTCCACCGGCAGGTCGTGACCGATGTCCAGATCGACCTCGCACAGCCACGGCTCGATCTCCTCGGCCCGGAGCAGCCCCGCCAGCTTCTCGACGAAAGCTTTGTCCTTCGTGCTGTGGGAAAGAAACACCCTCATGGATACCCAGTGAGTATATGATAAGCCCATGCTCCTCGCAATCCTGCTGCTGCAGATCGAGCGACTCCAGGCCTCCATTGAGCGGATCACCAGCAGCGTCAACGCCACCTGGGGCGTCTACGCGAAGTCCCTCGAAACCGGCGAAGAGGTCGCCCTCCACGCCGACCGCCCGATGGACACCATGAGCGTCATCAAGATCCCGCTGATGGTCGAGGTGTTCGAGCAAATCAAGGCCGGTAAGTTCCGCTTGGCCGACAAGTACACCCTTACCAAGGAAGACATGCGCCCCGGCACCGGCATCCTGCGCAGCCTCGACCCCGGCGCCGTGGTGACGGTGAAGGATCTGATCGTCCTGATGAACATCGTCTCCGACAACACCGCCACCGACGTCCTCTACCGCATGGTCGGCGGACCGGAGCCGGTCAACCGCCGCATGGAAGCCCTGGGCCTGAAGCAGACCAGCGCCCCGGCCACCGCCAAGGAGTGGTTCGAAGCGATCCGCGCCGCTAAATCTCCGGCCGAGTTCCACCGCGAGGCCAAGCACCCCTTCGGCCTTTCGACGCCCCGTGAAATCGGCCTCCTGCTCGAGCGCCTGGAGCGCGGGACGCTGGTCGACAAGCCCAGCTCCGACCAGATGCTCGAGATCCTGCGGGGCCAGATCTACCGCACCCGCATCCCGCGCTTCCTCACCGGCTACCGCATCCCGCACAAGACGGGCGACTTCCTCCCCTATATCGCCAATGACGTAGGCGTCCTGGAATCCCCCGGCCGGACCACCGTAGTCAGTATTTTCACCGCAAACCACTTCGGCTCCGGTGATACCCTGGAGGAAGCGATAGGCCGGGTAGCCGAGCAGATCGCCACGTATTTCGCGTACCGGCAGTAGCCGAGGAGGCAAAAATGGAACGCAGATCCTTCGTAAAGCAGGCCGCAGCCCTAGGTTTGGCCGGCCTGGCCCAGGCCCAAAGCCGCGAGCGCCTCAAGGCAGGACTGGTAGGCTGCGGCGGCCGCGGCACCCAAGCCGTGGTGGACATACTCACCGGCTCCGACCAGGTCGAGCTGGTAGCCATGGCCGACGTGTTCGAGGACCATCTGGAGGGGTCGCTCGACCGCCTCCGCAACCCCAAGTTCCTCTCCCAGCGCGGAGGCGACCCCGCCTCCCTGGCCAAGCGCGTCCGGGTGGAGCCCGACCGCCACTTTGTCGGCTTCGAATCTTTCCAGAAGCTGATTGCCTCAGACGTCGACATTGTCATGCTCTGCACGCCGCCCGGCTACCGGCCGATCCATTTCGAGGCCGCCGTCAACGCCGGCAAGCACGTCTTCGCCGAGAAGCCCATCGCCACCGACCCGGTCGGCACGCGCCGCTTCATGGCCGCCGCCCGCAAAGCGGAGCAGAAGAAGCTGACCGTCGTCGCCGGGGCCCAGCGCCACGCCAGCCAGGACTATGTAGAGACAGTTGATAAAATCCACAACGGCGCCATCGGGGACTTGCAGACCGCCTTCGCCTGGTACCTGAGCGGACCGGTGTTCCACGCCAAGGCCCGCGACGCCAAGTGGGCGGACATGGAGTGGCAGCACCGCAACTGGTATTCGTTTCTATGGCTGTGCGGCGACCAGATCGTGGAGCAGCACTACCATAACATCGACTTCATGAATTGGGCCTTCGACGCGCACCCGGTGAAGGTGGTGGCCTCCGGCGGCATCTCCTGGCGGCCCCGCGAGGAGCTCTTCGGCAACATCTACGACCACATGGCCTCCGACTTCGTCTACCCCAAGGGCGTACATCTCACCAGTCACTGCCGACAGTACCCGCAGGGAACCTACCGCAACGTCAGCGATCTGCTGGTGGGAACCAAGGGCAAGAGCGACGGCCACGATATGGGCAAGCCCGGCGTCAACGGCCAGGTCCAGGAGCACACCAAGCTGATCCGGAGCATTCGGGGCGAGGGGCCGTACCTCAACGAAGGCATGCGCGTCGCCGAGGCCACCATGACCTGCATCATGGCGCGGGAGTCGGCCTATGCCGGCATCGAGGTCACCTGGGACCAGATCATGGCCTCTCAGCAGGACCTGATGCCCAAGGCCTTCGACTACAAACTGCAAATGGCCCCGCCGGAGCTCCCGGTGCCCGGCAAATACAAGTTCGTGTAAGAAACGGGCCCCCGCCGGCGCGGGCCACTTTCCGACCCCAACGACGAGGTCCGGTGTGTCCCACTTTTGGAGGACTCCCAATGCCTCTTCTCAAGGTCTCATCGCCCTGCTTGCGTCATTGTCGAAGCGAACGAATAGCCCCGGCTGGATCTCCCGGGGAACGGGCCGGCTGCGAAGCCATCTCCCAGGATCAACGGCAGCCGGCCAGCATCTCGACCGACTTCTGCATGTCCGGCCCCGCCCGCGCCGAGGTCTGCAGCGCGAGGTAGCGATCCAGGTACTCCCGGGCACGCTCGCAATCCTTCCGTTCCCAGGCGATCCGGGCCAGCAGCAGGTGCGGCCCCGGGGCTTTCCCCCGCACCAGGCTGGAAGCAGTCTCCACCGCCCGCGCCGCCGCGTCCAGATCCCCCAGGCCGGCGTGGGCCTGGCCCAGGTAGACGTGTCCGGTGAGCCACTTGGGGTCCATCTGCAACGCCTGCGTAGCCACCGCCAGCAGCTCCTTGTACCGGCGGTCCTCCAGGTACACCGCGGCCAGATGTGTGTAGGGGAATAGGTACTTGGGATCGTGGGCGATGGCCTTCTCGAACGTCCCGAAAGCTTCGTCCGTACGGCCGAGTTGCAGGTAGAGCAGGGCCAGGGTGTCGAACGCCTCCGCCGAGGGGTACTTGCTGAGCGTCTCTTCGTAGAGGCCGGCCGCGGCGGCGAAGTCGCGGGACTTGGCCAGCCGGCCGGCCTCGCGGAGCTTCTTCTGGTGGTCGCGGTCGTTGCGGGCGGCGAGTTGGGCGACCGACACGGTTCCGAACGGCGGACCCGTCCCCGCCCGCCGCTTAGGGGTCATGAGCGCCGCGAAGTTGCGGCCCGCCGCCGACACCAGGACCACGTCCTCCAGGACTACGAAGTCGTTATACCGTCCCCGAATCGTGTAACGGCCCTCGCGAACCTTGGAGAATTCGAAGGTCCCGTTGGGCTGCGTGGTTTCCCGGTACACCGAGCGGCCCTCCCGCAGCAGCTCCACCGTCATCGGACGGCGGGGCGCGCCCCCGTCGGTCTCTCGAAACACGTACCC